>CAIXKG010000190.1 GCA_903919985.1 uncultured Opitutia bacterium
CTGCCCTCGTGCTGCCCGCGGTTCCAGCGGGCCTACCGGTCAATTTGCTCGCGCGCCGTCCTGACGTCGCCGAATCCGAGTACCGGCTAGCCGCCGCCAACGCCCAGATCGGCCTCGCCAAGGCAAATTTCTTTCCGAGCTTCACGCTGAGCAGCAGCGCAGGCTTTCAAAGCGCCAACCTGAGCAATCTGCTCGATTGGGAAAAACGCGTATGGTCCTTCGGCCCTTCGCTGAGCCTGCCGATCTTCCAAGGTGGCCGCCTGACGGCCGCGCTCGCCCAAGCCAAGGCCCGCTATGAGGAAGTCATGGCAAATTACCGGACCTCGGTCCTCGCGGCCTTACGCGACGTCGAGGACCAGCTGTCCGAACTTCAGCTGCTCGCCGAAAAGGCCAAGTCGCTCGAGGAAACCCTCGTTTCCGCCCGCGAATATTCGCGCCTCACCGAGCTGCAGTACAAGCAGGGCCTGACAACCTATCTCCAGGTGATCGATGCCAACCAGACGCTGCTGAACAACGAGCTCTCGGCGGCTCAGGCGGAAAGCCAACGGCTCACGGCCACGGTTTTGTTGATCAAGGCCCTCGGCGGCGGCTGGCAGAACCCCGCAGCGCCGGTATCGAAGTAGCGGGTGGATCGAAGCCCGAGCCCCGTAATTATCCCGTCTAGGACGGGCAGACCGCGGGCTTAAGCCTCGCGCTCGTAGCCGAAACCGGAGCCGCGCTAAAAAATGGTGGTAGGATCTGGATTCGAACCAGAGAAGGCGTAAGCCAGGAGATTTACAGTCTCCCCTCGTTGGCCACTTGAGTATCCTACCGAAAAGGGAATGGGCAAATTCTCGGCTCACCCCCCGGAGTTCAAGGTTTTTTTCAGCCCATCCGCAGATGAGTTAGGTTTTCGAGGCCAAGGTGGCCTCGCCCCGCATCGGCCCTCAGCCGCGTGGCCGCCAAGCGAACCCGCTCCCAACGCCTAAGGACCGCCTCACGCCATCCCGCCGCCAGCGGCCTTCCCGGCTCAACTCCGCCCGTGCTCTATTTTCCCTTGGCCAGCTTAAACTCCACGGCGTCGCGCAACGCTTCCCAGCTCGCATCGATGATATTGTCGCTCACACCAACCGTGCCCCAGACCGAATGCCCGTCGCCACTTTCGATCAACACGCGCGTGCGCGAATTGGTGCCGGCCCCGCTTTCAAGGATGCGCACCTTGTAATCCCGCAGCACGAGTTCGCGCAGCTTGGGATAAGTCTTCTCAAGGGCCAGCCGCAGCGCTTTGTCGAGCGCGCCGATCGGCCCCGTGCATTCGGCCACGGTGTGGACGGACTCACCGTTCACTTTTAATTTCACCGTCGCTTCGGATGACAACTCGGTGCCGCGGCGTTCAATCGTGCATCGATAACTTTCCACCTCGAAAAAACTCTTTCGTTCGCCCAGCGCCGAGGAAACGAGCAACTTAAAAGACGCATCGGCCGCCTCGTATTCGTACCCGCGAAACTCCCGTTCCTTCAGCTGCTCGATCAACGTTTTCATCTCCGGCCGTTTTTCGTCGAGTTCGAGCCCGAACTCCTTCGCCTTCAGCGTAAGGCTGCTGCGGCCGGCCATGTCGGACACGAGCACGCGCGTGCGATTGCCGACGAGCGCCGGATCGATGTGTTCGTAACTACGCGCGACTTTTTGCGCGGCGTTGGCGTGCAGTCCGCCCTTGTGCGCAAACGCCGAGTGGCCGACAAACGGCGCCTTGGGATCGGGCCTTAGGTTCGCCAGCTCGTCAAAGAACAGCGAGAGATCGCGCAGCTGGTTCAGCTGCGGCGCGCAATGCGCGGTGCGACCCATTTTTAGAAACAAATTAGCCAGCACGGTCGTGAGGTTCGCGTTGCCCACGCGTTCGCCGTAGCCGTTGGCCGTACCCTGAACGAGGGTGGCTCCAGCGGTGACCCCGGCCAGCGTGAGGGCCACGCCCAGCCCGCTGTCGTTGTGGCAATGGACGCCGATTTTCTCCGCGCCAAACTCCTTTACCGCGCGAGCGACGATGTCCTTGAATTCGTCCACGAGCGTCCCGCCGTTGGTGTCGCACAGCGTGAGGTTGCTCGCTCCGCCTTTTAGCGCGGCGTGCAGCGTGCGCAGCGCGTAATCGGGATCGGCTTTGTAACCGTCGAAAAAATGCTCGGCGTCGTGGATCACTTCGCGTCCCTCCGCCACGAGGTAGCGGGCCGAGTCCTCGATCATCGCGAGATTCTCCTCGAGCGTAGTGCGCAGAATTTCGGTCACATGAAGCGTCCACGTTTTGCCCACAATGGTCGTCACGGGCATCCCGCTATCAAGGAGCGTGCGCAGTTGCGCGTCTTCGCTCGCCTTGACTCCAGCGCGGCGCGTTGAACCGAACGCCGCCAGCTTGGCGTGTTTCAATTTAAGCTGCTTCGCCTCGGCGAAGAACGTGATGTCGCGGGGGTTGGAGCCCGGAAACCCGCCCTCGATGTAATCAACGCCGAACTGGTCGAGCCGCTCGGCGATGCGCAATTTGTCCGCGACGGAAAAGCTGATTCCCTCGCCCTGCGTGCCATCGCGCAAGGTGGTGTCGTAGATCTTAAGAGCGGTGCTCATGGATGGAAGCGGCCGAGATTTGCGACGTACGCACGGGCTGGCAAGGGGGCTTTTTCAAGGGCTGCGCGCGCGTCAGGATCGTGGCGCTCCCAATCAACTTACCGCAAGGAGCCGCAAAAACAGTTCGGGCCGCGCGCGCTATCTGCGCACCATCGAAAGTAGCGGACGATGTCCCGCACCGTTCCGATTCACCGCCAAAAGCCGGACTATCTCACCGCCCGCGCATCAACAAATGCCCGGATCGCCGCCGGCGTCGCGGCGATGCGATGCTTCACGACCGGTCGTTTCTTCAACGCCTCCAGACTCGGGTCCGTCGGCTCGATGCCAATGGCGGACTTGATCGTGTCGGGAAATTTCGCCGGGCTCGCCGTCGCCAGCACGATGCTCACGCGTTCCGGATTGATTTGGGCAAAGCCGCACGCGGTGTGCGGATCGGCGATATAACCGTAATCGCGGTAAACGCGCTGGATGATTCCGGGGATGTCCGCATCCGTACAACGCGACGCGCTGAAAACCCCACGATCGAAATTTTCAAAACGATAGGCGCCGGTCTTTTTAAACGTCGCCATCACCTCGCGCACGCGCGCCGGGTCGCGGCCGACCTGAAAATAAATGAAACGCTCGAAATTCGACGCGACTTGAATGTCCATCGACGGCGCCAGACTCGGGAGCACGTCGCCGATGCGATACTCGCCGGTCGTGAACATCCGGTAGAGAATGTCGTTCTGGTTGGTTGCGACGCGAAAGCCGCGGATCGGCACGCCCATTTGCTGGAGCAGCCAGCCCGCGAGCACGTTCCCGAAATTGCCCGTCGGCACGACAAACTCCACGTCGCGCCGCTCAATCACCGGCACGCGCAGCCAAGCGTAAAGATAGTAAACGCACTGCGCCAACACGCGCGCGAGGTTGATGGAGTTGACCGCCGATAGTCGGTGCCGCAGTCGAAATTCCTGATCGCCGAAAATTTCTTTCAGCGCGGTCTGCGCGTCGTCGAAGGTACCGTCGACCGCGAGCGCAAAGACGTTATCTGCGCCGGTGCACGTCATCTGCCGTTCCTGCAGCGGCGAAACGCGACCGTCGGGATAAAGAATAAAGATCGCGGTGCCGGGTTTGCCGAGCAGTCCGTGAATCGCGGCCGCGCCCGTGTCGCCAGAGGTGGCGCCGAGGACGTTGATCGTCTCGCGACGCATGGCGCATTGATAGTCGTAAAGGTTGCCGAGCAGCTGGAGGGCGAAGTCTTTGAACGCGAGCGTGGGTCCGTGAAAGAGTTCGAGGACGTAGAGATTCTGCGCGAGCGGTTTCAGCGGGGCGATCGCCGGATCGCGGAACGCGGTGTAGGATTTCGCGATAATCGCGCGGAGGGTTTCCGGCGGGATGTCGGTCGCGAAGACGCGGAGAAACTCGAAGCACAGCTCGGCGTACCCGAGTTTTTCAAAGCGCGCGAGTTGACTGCTAAAATCGGGCAGCGTCTCCGGCAGAAACAATCCGCCGTCCGGCGCCAGGCCAGTGGCCACGGCATCGGAGAAGCCAAGCGGCGGAGTTTGGCCGCGGGTGGAAAGGAAGCGCATGTGGGAAAGAAGAGAAGCCGGAGGCCAGATGACAGCGGCCAGAATCAGATTGGACGGCGCGCGTCTCGCAGGAGAAATGGCGTCGGGTTTTGCATAATACTGCCGAGCATCCGGCCGATTTCCCTCATCTGTTCGTGAAGGGAATCGAAGTCAGCCGTCGACAAATAGCCGTGGTGGCTGGCGAACATGAGCCAATTTTCCGATTCCAAGAGTTCAGTGTCGCTGTCCGAAAGTTTGCTGACGAAGTGAGCTTCGTATCGGCGTTTTCCCCAAGCTTCACATATGTTGGCGCTCACCGATCGCGACGAACGCCTAACCTGATCGATGAGCGCGAATTTTTCCTCACGCGGCCAGCTTCGCGAAAATTCAAAGACACGCAGACCGAGATCAAAAGCTTTCTGCCAGACGATCAGATCCGTGAAATGCCGAATCGGGCCAGCCCCACGTCCACCACTTGGACCCTCGACCACGATCGCGGGTCGCCGACCAGTGGTATCCGGCCTTTGGCTTCCGGCCGCTGACATCTGGCTTCTGGCCTCTGGCATCTGGCTTCTCTCCCCTCAAAGCTGATCCAGGTGAAACGCCTTGTGCGCGACGCGCGCGGCTTCGTCGGCTTTATCCTTGGCGATCACAACGGAGATTTTGATTTCCGAGGTGCTGATCAGTTCGAGGTTGATGTCGGCGCCCGCGAGCGCGGTGAAGAGCGTTGAAGCGACCCCGCTGTGCGTGCGCATGCCTACGCCGACGACGGAGAGCTTGGCGATCTTGTCGTCGAGCGTGATGCTGCCGCCGATTTCCTTGAGGACCGGCGCCAGCGCTTTCTCGGCTTTGAGCGTTTCCGTCTGCGGCACGGTGAAGGTCAGCGTGGCGACGCCGCCCTGACCGGCGTTCTGGACGATCATGTCGACATTGATGTTCGCATCCGCGAGAGCACGAAACACCTTGGCGGCGGTGCCGGGGCGATCGGCGATATTGCTGACGACGACCTTGGCTTGGTCCTTGTCGACGGCGACGCCACGGACGACGACTTTTTCCATATAGGCGACTTCTTGTTTCACAATGGTTCCTGGGTTGTTGTTGAAAGAGGAGCGGACTTCGAAAATCACGTTGTACTTGGAGGCAAACTCGACCGAGCGGGTCTGCATGACTTTCGAGCCGAGAGACGCGAGTTCGAGCATCTCGTCGTAGCTGATTTCCGGGAGTTTCCGGGCGTCTTTAACGACCCGGGGATCGGCGGTGTAAACGCCATCAACATCGGTGTAGATCTCGCACTTGTCGGCCTTCACCGCCGCAGCCAGGGCAATGGCCGTAAGATCCGACCCGCCACGGCCGAGCGTGGTAATGTGGCCCTCCTCGTTAATCCCTTGAAATCCCGCGACGATGATGACCTTACCGGCGCTGAGGTCGGCCTCGATGGGACGGGCGTCGATCGTTTTGATCTTCGCCTTGGTGTGGACCTTGTCCGTGAAGATGCCGGCCTGCGCTCCAGTGTAGCTCACGGCGCCGACGCCGATGGCCTCAAGCGCCATGGCGGTGAGGGCAATCGTCTCTTGTTCGCCGATCGAGAGCAGCTGATCCATCTCGCGCTCGGGCGGATTCGGATGAATCGCTTTGGCGCGAGCGATGAGCTCGTTGGTCACGCCCGAACGGGCAGAGACGACGACGACGAGTTCGTTGCCTTCGTCGCGAATCGCCTTGATGCGGTTCGCGACATTTTTGATACGCTCGACGTCACCGACCGAGGTGCCGCCATATTTTTGAACAATGCGAGCCATGGATTGAAGCGGAAGAAAAACGGGTTTTGAGTTTAGCGTTTTGGGTTTTGAGTTCTCCAGATCAGAAGAAGTTTCAAACCCCGTTTGTCATTCAGTTGCCGAAATCTCCAATGCGTAGAAGCACCGGCGGCTCGAGTACGCTGGGCAGGCGGGCGAGATTTTTCAGCGTCGCCCGAATCGCGCGCTCGTCGCTCTCGTGCGTCGTCAGCACCAACGAAGCCGCGCCGTCCTGCTCAGCCGGGTTCTGAATTACGCTGGCGATGCTCACATGATGGCGCGCCATGACGGATGCGACGCGGGCCAGCACGCCGGGTTGGTCCTTTACGGACAAGCGCACATAGTAACGGCCGCGAATCCGTTCTGGCGGCGCGAGGCGCGGGCTCGTACCCGCCGCAGGAACGACGTCACCCATATGGTGTGCGCCCTTGCCGTGGCTGAGCAAAGCGACCGCGTCGGCGATATCGCTGATCACGGCACTGGCAGTCGCGTCCTGGCCCGCGCCGCGTCCAATGTAGAGCGTAGTACCGACGACATCGCCGGTGACGGAGATCGCGTTAAATACGCCGTTGACGTTAGCGAGGACGTTACCCTCCGGGAGCAGCGTCGGCTGGATGCGGACGCTGAGCTCGTTGGCGGCAAAATCGCGGGTGATGACCGCGAGTAGTTTAATACCGTAGCCGAGCGTGGCGGCGTTTTTGAAATCGGCGGGCGTGATGCGGCTGATGCCCTCGACGAGCATGCGGTCCGTTTTGACCCAGAGCCCGTGCGCGAGCCAAGTCAGGACGGACGCCTTGTGCGCGGTGTCCCAACCATCGACATCGAGCGATTCGTCGGCTTCGGCGTAACCGAGGCTTTTCGCGGCCGCGAGGACCTCGGCGTACGGTGCATTGCGTTCCTCCATCTGAGTGAGGATGTAATTACACGTGCCGTTGAGAATGCCGTAGATGAGCGGAAACCGATTCGCGACGAGACCCTCGCGCAGGGCTTTGATGAGCGGGATACCGCCGGCCACGCTGGCCTCGAAAAAGAAATGGCCGCCATGTTTGCGGGCGGTGGCAAAAATTTCCGCGCCGTGCGCACAGATCAGCGCCTTGTTGGCGGAGACGACGATTTTGCCCGCGGACAATGCGGCGAGCGTGACCTGACGCGCCAGACCGGTCCCGCCCATGAGTTCGCATACGATGTCGATCTTGGGATCGGTGGCGATGGCGAGCGGATCGGCGGTGAGCTTGGCGGCGGGAATTTTCACGTCCCGCTTTTTCCGCAAATCGCGCACCGCGGCGCGAGCCAGCACGAGTTTGGCGCCGAGGCGCGCTTCGAGTTCTGGACGCGCGCGCTCGAGATGTTTCCACACCCCCTGCCCGACGGTGCCAAACCCACAAATGCCGATCTGAATCGTGCGCGTGAGGCTCATGTCGCGGAGGAGGACGGGGATTTCTTCACGAACTTGTTTTCCGTCCCGTTAAGCAAACGGGAAATATTCGCCCGGTGCCGCAGGATCACGATCGCGCCGACGAGCACGCCCATCGCAATGAGCACGTTGGGGCGGCCGAGCGCCCAAGCCGAAAGCGGCAGGGCCAGCGCGGCGAGAATGGATGCGACGGAAACGTAGCGCGTAAGAAAAAAAGCCGCCATCCAGATCGCGATGCAGATGACCGCACTGAGTGGCAGCAAGACGAGCAGACCGCCGGACGCCGTGGCCACGCCCTTCCCGCCGCGAAATTTTGTGAAGCACGAAAAGCTGTGGCCGATCAGCGCAAAAATAAATCCGGCGATCGCACCAAAAAGCGACCCGTCATGGTCAGCGAGCGAAGGGACAAAGGAAATCTGCAGCGGCCAGAATGCGGCGACGGCTCCCTTGAGCGCGTCGAGCGCGAACACCAGATTTCCCGGCCCGGCGCCCAGCACGCGGCGAACGTTGGTCGCTCCCGGATTTTTGCTGCCGACTTCGAAGATATTCACGCCCTTCGCGCGCGCGACGAGGTAGCCCACGGGGATTGCACCCAGCAGGTAGCCAACGACGGCAGCAACGAAGAACATGGCTGGCATGGTGGCGGGGCGCGTCAGCGACAACGCGCCAAAAACAAACCCGGCGGATGAGGGATCATTCGCCCTGGCTTGGAACTGTTAATCCGTTCACTCACAGCTGCACGAACTTCGCCTGCTTGATGGCGGCGTGGCTCTTGATGATTTTACGCGCGGCCTCGCTCGGCTCGGTGTCGACGCGCACGACCATGTAAGCCGTACCACCGGGCGCGAGGCGGCTGAGGGACATGTCGGCGATGTTGACCTTGTCCTGGCCGAGAATCGTGCCGACTTCCCCGACCATGCCGGGCTGATCAAGATTTTCGAGGACGAGCAATTTGCCCTCCGCAGCGACTTCGACCTCGCGGCCATTAATGCTGACGATACGGGCCTGGTTGCCTTTGCCGATGAGCGTGCCAGCGGCGGAATATACGGTGCCGTCGGGCGCCGTCACTTCGAGCTGGATCAACTCGGTATAGCCGGAATCCGACGTGGATTTGACGACCTCGGCCTTGACGCCGAGCCGCTCGAGCGCGAAGGGCGCGTTCACAAAGTTAATGCCCTCGCCGCTGATGCGCCGCAGGTACCCGCGAATAATAGCGCGTGTGACCGAGTTGGAATCGAGGTCCACGATTTTGCCCCAATAGGTGATGCGGAGCGTCGAAACCTGCGCTGGTGCGATCTGTTGCACGAGCGTCCCGAGCTTGGCGCCGAGATCAAGGTAGGGTCCGAGGATCTTCAAGGCCGCAGCGTCGATCGAAGGCATGTTGACGGCGTTGCGGATGACACCGCCGTTGAGGACGTCGGCGATCTGTTCGGCGACTTCGATGCCAACGGATTCCTGCGCCTCGGCGGTGGATGCACCAAGATGCGGCGTGAGGGTGACGTTCGGCAGGCTGCGCAGTTCGCTGTCCTTCGCGAGCGGCTCGTCCTCGAACACGTCGAGACCGGCGGCGGCGACCTGACCGGATTTTAGCGCGGCGATGAGGGCGGCTTCCTTGATGATACCGCCACGGGCGCAGTTGAAGATCCGCAGGCCCTTTTTCGCCTTCGCGAAGGCGGCCTCGTCGATCATATACTTCGTGTCGTCGGTCAACGGCATGTGCACCGTGATGTAATCGGACTGAACCAAAAGCTCGTCGAGGGTGACGGCCTCGATCTGCATCGCCTTGGCGCGGCTCGGAGCAAGGTAAGGATCGTAGGCTAAAACGCGCATGCCGAAAGCCTGGGCGCGTTTGGCGACTTCACTGCCGATGCGGCCGAGACCGACGATGCCGAGTGTTTTGCGGAAAAGCTCAATGCCGGAGAAACTTTTGCGATCCCATTGCCCAGCGCGCATCGAAGCAGCGGCCTGCGGAACGGGACGCGCGCCGCATAGCAAGTGGGTGAAGGTCAACTCCGCCGTGGCGATGGTGTTGCCTGATGGCGTGTTCATCACGATCACACCGCGTTCCGTGGCAGCTTCGACATCGACGTTGTCCACGCCCACCCCAGCGCGGCCCACAACCTTCAGTAACGGAGCGGCCGCGATGACCTCAGCGGTAATTTTGGTCTCCGACCGCACCGCGATGGCGTGCACATCTTTAACCAGCTCCAGCACCTGCGCTGGAGAAGACCCGTAGGCTTCAATTACTTCCAAGCCGGGCTGCTGGCGCAGATAGGCTACTCCTTTAGGTGAGATCTTGTCAGCGACGAGGACTTTCATGGGCACGAGTGGTTATAAAGGGAAACTTGCGCCGCGGTGCTAGCAAGGAAAAGGTTTGGGATTTGACGGAGCGCTTGAGTCGGTGAGAAACCCAACCACGGTGGCATATATTTTGTGAGCGAAGCCCTGACAACTCAGCGTCTTTTCATCTCGCAAAGCGTCATGCCCGCGACGCCGCCGGGTGTATTCTCGCAATCATCATCTACTCCGTTCATCTAACCTCTCCTGTTCGCACTGACGCTTCTTTCATCATGGCTTCGACCCTGCCGACCCCATCCCGTTAGCTTCAATTTTTAATTCTGTTTAGCTTTGTCCTCGGCTCGACCGGGTGTGGATCTAAAGAAGCCGCCGCGCCCGAAGGCGCCGCGCCTGCCGGCCAACGGGGCGGCGGAGCTGGTGGCGCTGGCGGCCGCCGCGGGGGCGGCGGCGGTCTACCTCCAGTGCTCGTGGGCAAAGCTCAGCGCAAGGTCATGCCGCTCACCCTTGAAGCCATCGGCGCCGTCGAACCGATTCGCACTGCGGCTCTGCGCTCGCAGGTGACGGGTGTGTTGCTGAAGCTGCACTTTCAAGAAGGGCAGGACGTAAAACAGGGAGATCTTCTTTTCGAGATCGATTCCCGCCCCTTTCAAAATGCGGTGCGCTCCACCGAGGCCGATCTTGAAAGGCTCCAAGTTCAACTCGGCACCGCCCAAGCCCAAGTCGCTCGCTACCGCAGCCTCAACGAGCAGTCCATGGTCTCCAAGGAACAGTTTCAGGCGATCTCGGACAGCGAACGCGCCCTGCAAGCGCAGATCGCTTCCAGCAAAGCCGCCAACGCAAACGCCAAACTGCAACTCGAGTACTGCTCGATCCGCGCCCCGCTTTCCGGTCGCACCGGAAATGTCGGCGCCCACGAGGGCGATCTCGTCCGCGCCAGCGACGCAGCGGTTTCGCTGGTCACGATCCACCAGCTGAGCCCGATTTACGTGACGTTCGGCGTGCCGCAACAAAACCTCGCCACGATCAGCCGCTATCGCAGCGAAGGCGCCATCGCAGTCACGGCCGCACCGTCGGGTACAGAGGAAGCCACGGACAAGGGCCAACTCACGTTCATCGACAACGCCGTCGAAGCCACCACCGGCACGATCAAATTAAAGGCCACTTTCCCGAACGACGCGCTTCGCCTTTGGCCCGGCCAGTTCGCCTCTATCCGCATCACGCTCGCCGAGCCCGAAATGCTCACCGTCCCCACCATCGCGGTGCAAAACGATCAGAAGGGGCAACATGTTTTTGTCGTCACCGCCAACCAGACCGCCGAACTTCGCGATGTCGTCGTCGAGCGTTCCTTCGGCGGCGATTCCGTCATCGCCAAGGGACTGAGCGTAGGAGAAACGATCATCACTGACGGCCATCTCCGGGTGTTACCAGGCCGGCCCGTGGACGTAAAATCCCCGCTTAACGAAGGCGACAGCGCCACCCGGGGCAACATACCGGGCCGCGGCCGGGGCAATCCCAAAGCCCCCGGCTCGGCGGAAACCGCCGCTCCTGCCTCAGGAACTCCGACGCCATGAACATCCCCGCGTTTTTTATCCGCCGGCCGGTCATGACGACCTTGGTCACGACGGCGATCACGATCTTCGGGGTCATGGCCTATCGGACCCTGCCGGTTAACGATCTTCCGAACATCGATATTCCGACGATCAATGTAAATGCCAGCCTCCCGGGCGCGAGTCCCGAGACCATGGCCTCATCGGTCGCCACGCCACTCGAGCAGCAATTCTCCACCATCGCCGGAATTGAGTCGATGACGTCGAGCAGTTCGCTCGGTAGCACCAGCATCACGCTTCAATTCAGTCTCGATCGCTCAATCGATGGCGCCGCTCAGGATGTACAATCTGCGATCGCTGCCGTCGCCCGGCGTTTGCCGCAGGACATGCCGAGCCCACCCTCGTTTCGCAAATCGAACCCAGCCGACGATCCCATCATCAATCTGGCGCTGAGCTCTACCACCCTGCCGCTTTCCGAAGTAGACGAGTATGCGGAGACGTTGATTGCCCAGCGTATTTCCACCGTGAGCGGCGTCGCCCAAGTCACGGTATACGGTGCCCAAAAATATGCGGTCCGCGTCAAGATCGATCCCCGCGCCCTCATTGCCCGCGGCATCGGGCTCGACGAGGTTCGCACCGCGCTGAACACGGCAAACGTCAACCTGCCCACGGGTACACTCGACGGCAACGAACAGTCCCTCACGCTGCAGGCGAACGGCCAGCTTAAGAACGCCGACGCGTTCCGGCGCGTGATCATCACCTACCGCAACGGCGCGCCCGTCCGTCTTTCCGACGTCGCCGTCGTGCTTGACAGCGTGCAAAACGACAAGACCGCGAGCTGGTTCAGCAACGATCACGGCGAATTCGAACGCTGCATCCTCCTGAACGTGCAACGTCAGCCCGGCACGAACACCATCGATGTGGTCAACGGGATCAAAGCGCTCCTGCCCGAAATTTCTGCGCAGCTACCGTCCAGCGTCACGCTCCGCACCACGGTCGATCGCTCGATCGCAATTCGCGAATCCGTTTCCGACGTAAAGTTCACGCTCATTCTCGCGATCGTGCTGGTCGTGCTCGTGATCTTCCTCTTCCTGCGGTCGCTGTCGGCCACGATTATCCCGAGCATCGCGATGCCGATCGCGGTCATCGGCACCTTCGCCGTGATGTTTTTCTGCGGGTTCACGATCGATAATCTTTCGCTGCTGGCCCTCACCCTTTCAGTGGGCTTCGTCGTAGACGATGCCATCGTGATGCTCGAAAACATCATCCGGCACATTGAAAAGGGCGAACCGGTGATGGAAGCCGCCCTCAACGGCTCCCGCGAAATCGGGTTCACGATCATCTCAATGACCATCTCGCTGGTGGCCGTCTTTATTCCAGTGCTGTTCATGAACGGCGTCCTCGGCCGGCTACTGCACGAGTTCGCCATCACCATCAGCGCGGCGATCCTCGTTTCCGGTTTCATCTCGCTCACGCTGACCCCGATGTTGTGCAGCCGTTTTCTTAAACCCATCAAGCACGGGGCCGACCACAACCGCTTCTATAAAATCACGGAGGGCGCCTTCCAAGGCACCCTCAACCTTTACGAGCGCAGCCTTAAGTTTTCCCTGCGCCACCGTCGCATCACCATGCTGATCGCGGCCAGCACGATCGGCGTCACGCTCTACCTTTTGGGCGCTGTGCCAAAGGGCTTCATCCCCACGGACGATACCGGCCGCCTCAACCTTAACGTCGAAGCCGCGCAAAACACGTCCTACGACGCGATGATCAAATATCAGCGGGCCGCGGCGGAAGTTGTCCGGAAGAATCCTTACATCGAGGCCGCGTTTTCCAGCGTGGGCGGCGGTGGTTTCGGCGGTGGCGGCGGTGGTGGTGGCAGTAACACCGGCCGCTTCGGCATCCGTCTCGTCGACCGCAAACTGCGGCCCTCCGCGGACCGGGTCGCTCAAATGCTCCGGACAGAACTTTCCAAGATCCCCGGCATCCGCGCCGTCCCGCAGGTGCCACCCAGCATCCGCATCGGTGGACGTCAGTCGGCCGCCGTGTACCAGTATTCGCTCTACGGCACCGATCTGCAGGAACTCTACCGGGTGGCGCCCGGCTTTGAGCAGAAAATCCGCGAGATTTCCGGCGTGATCGATGTCTCTTCAGATCTCCTTGTCACGAGTCCGCAGCTGCTGGTCGATATCGACCGCGACAAAGCCTCGTCGCTCAACGTCTCGGCCCAGCAAATCGAAGATGTACTCTACAGCGCATTCGGCTCGCGCCAGGTCTCGACCATCTACACGCCGACCAACCAATACTTCGTGATCCTCGAATTGGACGACCGTTACCAGAAGGACTCGCGATCGCTGTCGATGATTTATCTGCGCAACAAAGAGGGAAGACTGATTCCGCTCGATGCCGTGACGACGCGCCGTACGACCGTGGGCCCACTCACCGTCACCCACCTTGGGCAACTGCCGTCGGTCACGGTTTCCTTCAACCTAGCCCCGGGCATTTCGCTCAGCGACGTGACCACGGAAATCCAAGCGCTCGCACTTCGCGAACTGCCCGCGACGATCGGCTCGACGTTCCAAGGTACAGCGGCCGCCTTCACGAGTTCATTGAAAGGCCTCGGCGCTCTGCTGCTTGTGGCCGTGCTCGTGATCTACCTCGTCTTGGGCGTGCTCTACGAAGATTTCGTGCACCCCATCACGATTCTTTCTGGTCTGCCGTCCGCCAGTTTCGGCGCCCTGATCACACTGCTACTGTTTAAAGAAGAGCTGAACATCTATGGGTACGTGGGATTGATCATGCTCATCGGCATCGTGAAGAAAAACGCGATCATGATGATCGACTTCGCGCTCGAAGCGCAGCGGGTGCGCGGCCACAGCGCAGCTGATTCCATCTACGAAGCCTGCGTGGTCCGCTTCCGTCCCATCATGATGACCACGCTTGCGGCCTTGGCCGGCACGCTGCCGATCGCCCTCGGCTGGGGCGCGGGGGCCGAATCCCGCCGCACGCTCGGCCTGGCCGTCGTCGGCGGGTTGCTGGTGTCGCAACTCCTCACGCTCTACATCACGCCGGTCTTCTACCTTTACATGGAACGCTTCACGAAGCTCATCTCGCCGAAGCCCGTGCCTGCACCCGCCTTGGCCGGAGCGCAAACGACCTGAGTTTCATCGCACCCCGCTTTAGCCCGTGCTCCGAAAAATCGGAGCGCGGGCTAAACCCGCGCTCTACTCATAAAGCAGGGTAATCCGTATACCCCCGCGCATCGCCGCCATAAAACGTAGCCGCATCCGGCGGGTTCAGCGGCGCTCCGCGCCGAAACCGCTGCGGTAAATCCGGATTGGCGATAAACAGTTTCCCAAACGCCACCGCGTCGGCCTCCCCGTCCTCGATCGCCTGCCGCGCGCTCTCCGCCGTGAAATTTTGATTCGCGATGTAAACCCCACCGAACGCCTGCTTCAGTTTGGGCCCGAGGCGCTGCTCATCATACGCTTCACGCGCGCACAGAAAGGCGATCTTCCGCCGCCCTAGCTCCCGTGCGAGGTACCCAAAAGTCGTCGCCGGATCGCTATCGCTGACGCCGTGCGAACCACCGCGCGGCGCGAGATGATAACCCACACGATCTGCTCCCCAAACGGCAATCGCCGCATCCGTCACCTCGAGCGCCAGCCGGGCTCTATTCTCGACGGAGCCGCCGTAGTCATCGGTGCGCCGGTTGGATCCATCCTGCAAAAACTGGTCGATCAAATAGCCGTTCGCGCCGTGAATCTCCACCCCGTCGAATCCGGCACGTTGCGCATTTTCCGCTCCACGGCGGTACGCGGCGACGACGGCGGGAATTTCGGACCGCTCCAACGCGCGCGGTACGACGAAGGGTTTATGCGGCTGCAACAAACTAACGTGTCCGGGCGCGGCAACGGCGCTGGGCGCAACCGGAAGTTCACCGTTCAGGTAAAGCGGGTCGGAAATACGACCAACATGCCAGAGCTGAAGCAGCACACGCCCGCCCGCGGCGCGCACGGCCGACGTGATTTCACGCCAACCGGAAATCTGTTCTTCGCTCCAGATGCCGGGCGTGTCCGGATAGCCCACGCCCATCGGATCGACCGCCGTGGCCTCGCTCAAAATAAACCCGGCGGAGGCCCGCTGCACGTAGTAGTCACGCATGAGCGCGTTGGGCACCCGCCCGGCAGAGGCACGGCAGCGCGTGAGCGGAGCCATGATGATTCGATTCGGGAGCGTGAGCGCCCCCACCTGAAGCGGTTCGTGCAGTTTGGACATGCACCGCATCTAGATGGGTAAAAATCCGTCCGGCGCAAACGCTCAGGGCCAAATCGCGTTTCCTCTTTTCAGGCTGACCCATTCGCGTCGGACTCCATTCATGCCGGACTCACCTGCCACTCACCTCGCCCGCCAGATCGAATTCATCGTCGAGACCGACCGGCTGAAAAATATCTTCCGTCAGACCGTCAACATCCACGGCGGCCGCGCCGAAAATGACGCCGAGCATTCCTGGGCGCTTTGCCTGCTGGTAATCACCCTCGCCGAGCATGCCAACGTTCCCGATCTCGACGTGCTCCGCGTTTTAAAAATGGTGATCCTCCACGACCTCGTGGAGATCGATGCCGGGGACACGTTCGCCTACGACACGAAGAACATGGCCGACCAACACGCCCGCGAAGCGCTCGCCGCCGATCGCATTTTTGGGCTGCTGCCAGCGACCCTGGCCGCCGAGTTTCGCGCGCTTTGGGACGACTTCGAGGCGCGCCAAACTCCGGAGTCGAAATTCGCCGCTGCCGTCGATCGCTTCCACCCGATGCTACTCAACTGCCGCACGGAAGGCGCGGCGTGGCGCAAACACGGTGTCACCAGCGACCGCGTGCTCGCGCGCAACGCCCACATCGCCGAGGGCAGCACCGCACTTTGGGCCTACGCGCAAGAAATGCTCAGCGCGGCCGTCTCCGCCGGGCACCTGAAGGAGTGACGCTAAGGCACCGTAGGGTGGCCACAAATAGGCCCTGAAATTCCGTTTCCTCCCGGCCCAATCCTCTCCGCCCCAGGTGCCATTCCCACTCAGTTGTAGCCTTAGGATTTTTGGCGCCGCTTTGCGGCGAATCTCCGAGAGATCAAGCGCCCCCACCGTGCTTGCACCCCACCCGCCCCACCCTACGCTGCGCGCATCATGAACCGTCGCGATTTCCTCACCCGCAGTTCCGCCGCCGTCCTGGCCGTGTCACTTTCCCCCAACCTCAGCCCGCTCGCCGCCGCCGAACCGGCCGCGGCCGCCACGCCCGTTTCACTGACCTATCCTTTCGCCCTCGAGCCGCTGCCGTACGCCTACAACGCACTCGAGCCACACATCGATGAAGCGACGATGAAGTTGCACCACGACAAACATCATCTCGCGTACATTACTAATCTCAACGCCGCGCTCAAAGACCACCCCGAGCTTCACACCCTCACCGTCGAGCAACTTCTGCGGAAACTGGCCGATCTGCCCCCGACGATTCAGACCGCGGTGCGCAATCACGGCGGCGGCCATCTCAATCACCGTTTCTTTTGGCATATCATGCGCGCGCCCGGCGTGGAAGGCGCTGGCGCCGAGCCAAAGGGCGAGCTCGCGGCCGCCATCGTCGCCGAGTGGGGTTCCGTGGAAAAAATGAAAACCGCGTTCAACGACGCGGCCACAAAAGTATTCGGTTCCGGCTGGGCCTTTATCGAAGCGGATGTGAAAACCAAAAAACTTTCGATCGCGACCAAGCCCAATCAGGACAGCGAACTTTTTTCCGCCGACCGCGTCGGTCTCCTCGCGTGCGACGTCTGGGAGCACGCCTATTATCTTAATTATCAGAACCGCCGCGCCGATTACCTGAAGGCTTGGTGGAACGTGGTCGCCTGGGATGTCGTCGCGCGCAACTACGCCGCCGCCAAAGCGTAGTCCGCGGGAGCGCCGCCGCCCGCACGCTTTTCCCGCTTCAGCTCAAATCCCGGATCGAGCCGAATTCCGGATCGAACAGCCGCCGGTAGGTCCGGACAATCATACCGTCGGTCAACCCCGCGAGCCAGTCGCAGATCTGCCGCGCCTTGCCGGCCGCTGTGGTCTCCGCATCGATCAAACGGCCCACGTGAGGCGGCAGAATGTTGATCACCCGGCCACCGCGTTCGACGTAGTTTTTCCACGCCGCGCTCCAAAGATCGAACATCACTTTACGCGCCTTATGCTCCATTTGCTGGAGCTGCGGACTTTCGAAAATGATATCGTTGGCGATCTTTTTATAAAACATCGCCTCGCGTTCCGCCGCGGGCGTCACCGTGAGTTCGAAACGATAACGATTGGTCGCCGCGCTCATGAAATTTCGGCGTTCCCGCAACCGGCACGCGGTGATGAACACACCTATCTTGGCCGAGAACGCGCTCTCGAGCCGGTCGCTCCGAATTGCAGAAAAAAGCTGGTCAAGCCACGCCTGGCGCTCCGCATCCAGCGCCTCGCGCGCGGCCCACGCCTCGATCCGCTCCACGTTGAGAAATCCCGCCTTCACGCCATCCACGATATCGTTGAGCGAATAAGCGGCATCGTCAGCCCAATCCATGATCTGGCACTCCACGCTTTTGAATCCGTTCAGCGTTTCCCCAGCGTGGAGTTCAGGCGGGATCGACGCCGGCGCGAAAACAAACGCCCGGACCTCAGCCTGCGGATTGTAGAGAAAGTGATGCGCCGGGAGCGTCGGAAATTCGGCAAAAAGTTTTTTATATTTCAGTACACCGTCGAGCAACGCGCGCGTCGGCTGCATCCCATGCACCCCGGACTCGTTCTGATACATCGTGTGCGTGAGGAGGTGGAGCGTCTGGGCATTGCCTTCGAATCCGCCCCACGGGAGCATCAACTCTTGCAGCGTGCGTTCACCCGAATGGCCGAACGGCGGATGCCCCAGATCGTGAGCGAGACACACGGCCTCGACCAGATCGCTATCGATAAAAAAATCCTCCGTCAGCGCTCCGCCCTGCATGCGCAGGAAATGGCAGATTGACCGGCCAATCTGCGCGACCTCCATCGAATGCGTCAGTCGCGTCCGGTAAAAATCATATTCCCCCGAAAGAAAAACCTGCGTCTTCGACTGCAGCTTCCGAAACGCATGAGCATGGATGATCCGGTCGCGATCGATTTGAAACGCATTGCGATAATCCGTCTTGCGGCTGCCACCCAAGGTTTCGGCATCGAAGCCGGAATAAAAACGATTCGTCATCGGAGTTCGTGTCCGACAGCACCGGCTCCGCTCAGCAGAGGCAAACCCATATGCACCGCTTAGACTCAACGGAGCTGCAATCTGAGCCAGACGTGATTGCCTGATTCCAATCGGTCGACTCCGCTCTCCCATCCGATACTTCCGTGCCGCGATACCTTTTCCCAACTGAACTCGGCCTTTGCGCCATTGATTGGGCCGACTCTGCCCTCACCAGTTTCAGCTTGCCCCCGGCCATCGGAGCGCCGTTCGACGAGACGTTGCCGCCAACTTGGCTCAGGCCACTCATCGCTCGCGTTCAACTGCACCTGGCCGGAACACCGCAGGATTTCTCGGACGTGCGCTTTGCGTTCCAGCGCGTGACGGAATTTCAGCGCCGCGTCTACCTGCAAACCCTCGCCATCAGAGCCGGCCTGACTAGCACGTATGGGGAAATTTCGTCGGCGCTCGGGCTGCCACCGGGCGCCTCGCGAGCCGTCGCGGCCGCGCTCGGCGCTAACCCCTGGCCGCTCTTGATCCCCTGCCACCGGATCATCGGGGCCAACGGCAAAATGACGGGATTTTCCGGGCCGGGCGGGATCGCCACAAAAATCCGACTACTTACGCTCGAAGGCACCCAGCTAATCTGAGGCGATACGGGCAGGCCCGAAACGCCGAAAACCAGGCTCACGGTGATTTGGGACCGCCGCCGAGAAAAGAGCCGCGTCGATGGGAAAATCGGGGATTTGCCCTTGATGGCACCCGGGAACGGAATCAATTTCCGCGCCATGTACTGCGCAATTTCCTCCAAGAAATTGCATGTCACTTTCAACGGTACTTTCATGCTTTCACCCGGTTCATTCCTTACCTCGGTCCGCGGGAACGACTCCGCCTCTGCCGCTGAACTCAAGACGATCACGTACGATATTCAGCGCCTCACAGACCAGCAGATGGCCGCCCAGATCGAGCGGATGGACACTCGTTGACCCTTCATGCCCCGTAAAATCTCCCCACTCTCCGCTTTGATCCGGACCGCGCGCGCCGCGGTGAAGAAGTCTTATGCGCCCTACTCCAAGTTTCCGGTCGGAGCGGCAGTCCTTGCGGGTTCGGGCAAAATTTATGCAGGGTGCAATGTCGAGAACGCGTCCTACGGGCTCTGCAACTGTGCCGAGCGCAGCGCGATTTTCGCCGCCGCCTCCGCTGGGGAACGCGTCATCCGGGCGGTCGCCATCTATACGCCGACCGCAACCCCCACCGCACCCTGCGGGGCCTGCCGCCAGGTCATCAATGAATTTGGCCCTACCGCGTTGGTCGTGAGTGTCTGCGACTCCGCCGAACGCACCGAGGCCACGCTCGACCAATTGCTCCCCGCTGCATTTGGCCCGGCCAACTTACGGTGACACCGAGCCTTTCCCGCTCAGGCAGGCTTAACCTAACCCGTGAAAATATCTCGGACCGCGGCGATCACATCAACGCTCGGTACTTCACGTTCACTTCTGTCGCTGAGATCACGAATCTTGACCGTGCCCTTCGCCAGTTCGTCACCCCCGTAAATCAGCGCGATCTTCGCGCCACATTCCGCGGCCGCTTTGAATTGCTTGCCGAAGGCCATTTCCCGGAGCGGATAATCCACCCGGAATCCGGCCGCCCGCAGCGCGTGAATGTCCGCGAACGCCGCCGCCCGCTCCTTTTCGCCGCCAATCACGCAATAAACGTCCGGGACCTGCACTAACGCCGGCATCAGGCCGCGCTGCTCAAGCAGCAACGCAAACGTCATGTCGCCAATGGCGAAACCCACGGCCGGAAGTGCGGGGCCGCCGATTTTCTGGACTAGGTCATCGTACCGCCCACCGCCGGCAAGTGCGCGCAATTCCCCTTTGCGATCGAAGGCTTCGAAAACGAACCCGGTGTAATATGCCAGCCCACGGACCACCCCAAGGTCGACTTCGACAAAGCGCTCCAAGCCCATCGCCGCCAGACCAGCCAGTAGTTTTCGCCAGTCGGCCAAGCGCGCTGAAATTTTTTCTCCGCCGAGCGAAGCCACGGTTTCCTCGATAGCGGAGAGCGATTTAACGCGAAGAAACGCCAGCACCTTCGCCTTTAGCTCATCGCCCGGTTCGCCGAATTGCTCTGCGTAGGATTTGAAAGCGTCGTCACCCATCTTCTCAAACTTGTCCACCGCGCCCAGCATCGCGCGAATGCGAAGCTCGTCCAAGCCGAGCGCTTCAAGATAATAAAACCAGAGATTGCGGTCGCTCAGCCGCACATAGAAATCCTGGTCGGTCAGGCCGAACGCACACAAACATTGGGTCAGCAACGCAATCAGCTCAATTTCAGCCTCGGGGCCTGGCTCAGCAAAAATATCGGCGTTGAACTGGAAAAAACAGCGCCCCCGGCCCTTCTGCATCCGCTCGTAGCGATAAAATTCAGCAATGCTAAACCACTTGATCGGGCGCTTGAGTGAGCTGGCTTTCGCTCCGACAAGACGGCAGACCGTCGGCGTCATTTCCGGCCGTAGCGCGACGTCGCGTCCGCCCTTGTCGGTGAAACTAAAGAGCTGCGCCTCGATCTCGTCTCCTGACTTCGCCTTGTAAAGTTCGAGCGGTTCGAGCACCGGCGCATCGTATTCAGAGAAGCCAAATACGCCTGCGGTCTGGCGCCAAAGCCGGAAGATATGATTACGCCGGGCAAAATCCTCGGGATAGAACTCACGGAAGCCGGGCAGGGTTTGGAACGTGGCCATGAAAAGAAGACCTCACGTTGCAAATCGCTCGGCCGCCGCGCGAGGAAAAA
>CAIXKG010000191.1 GCA_903919985.1 uncultured Opitutia bacterium
ACGGGGCGAATACCGAGCATGGAAGCGCCGACGCCCATGCCGATGAAACCAGCTTCGCTAATTGGAGTGTCGACGATGCGTTTCGGGCCGAATTTGGCGAGGAGACCCTCGGTGACCTTGTAGGCGCCGTTGAACTGGCCGACCTCCTCTCCCATGACTACGACGTTGGCGTCGCGCGTGAGTTCCTCGGCGAGGGCGTGGCGGATGGCTTCGCGGTAAGTGATCAGTGGCATCGGTAAAAATTGAGTTTGGAAATCGAAGTCGGATTAAGCTCGGGAACGCAAAGGAGCGCGCAGCTGACGCAAAGTGTGAATTCTGACTTAGCGTTTGCTTGCGAAAATTCGCATTTTTGCGCCTAGGGCTTGAAAGCTTAGTTGAAAAACAGCCGGCCTTCGGATTTGCGCTCCGAGGGGTTGTCGGACTCCCAGTAAACATCTTTCTGGATATCGTCGACCGTCGGGTAGGGACTGGCCTCGGCAAAATCCGCGGCCGTATCGGCCTCGGCGCGCGCGGCGGCATCGATCTGCTCGGCGCTCTCGGGCGTGAGCACACCCTCCGCGAGCAGGATGGCCTGAAATACCTGAATCGGATCTTTCGTGCGGCGGTATTCTTCGATCTCGGTTTTGCTGCGGTAGGTGTCGTCCGGGTCGGCGACCGAGTGACCGCGATAGCGGTACGTGCGGATCTCGACCACCGCGGGTTTCGATTCCTCGCGGGCGCGTTTCAGAAAATGATCCATGGTGGCGCGCACTTCGTAAACGTCGTGACCGTCGCACATGCCCCACGCCATGCCGTAGCCTTCGGCGCGTTTGGCGAGTTCGCCTGCGGAGGAACGAGCCTGGCTCGTGCCCATCGAGTAACCGTTGTTCTCGATGACAAACACGCACGGAAGATTCCACAGTGCGGCTAGATTGTAGGCCTCGTGGACGGCGCCCTGATTGACCGCTCCGTCGCCCATAAACGCCATCGCGGAGCCTTTGAGGCCCTTGTATTTGACGCCGTACGCGAGACCGACGCCGAGGGGGATCTGGCCGCCGACGATACCGTGGCCGCCCCAGTAATTACGCGAAGGGTCGAAGTAATGCATCGAACCGCCCTTACCCTTGGAGCAACCGGTGACTTTGCCGTAGAGCTCGGCCATGAGCGGTTTCGTATCCATGCCGACGGCGATGGCGTGGCCGTGATCGCGGTAGGCGGTGATGACGTGGTCGTCTTTGCCCATGAGCGAGCAGCAGCCGACGGCGACGGCTTCCTGGCCGATGTAGAGATGGAGAAAGCCTCCGATTTTTTTGCCTTGGTAAGCGCGGAGTGAGCGCTCTTCGAAACGGCGGATGCGGACCATTTGGCGAAAAAGTTCGATCCTTTGTTCGCGGGAAAGCGCGGCGTTGGCAGGCGCGAGCGCGTGGTTAACGCCGGCGGTGGTTCCGGTGGATTTGGGCTCGATGGTGGCGCTCGTTTTCTTGCTCACGGGAGATAGTTTCGCGGTTAAAAGTGAAACAGTCTTTGTCGGAAGGTAGGGAAATCAAGCGTGGATTCGGCCCCAGTTTGGGGTTTCGAGTTTGCCGTTCTGATCTCGCTGAACCCGCGGCGACCACGGGAAATTGAATTCTCTTTTTTGTCCTCCCCGCGTTCCGGGGCAAAAACATCTTGAGTTCCAGGTGCCGCATGAAGCACGCCGGGGTCTTTTTACCCGACCTCCGCGCACAACGCGAAATGCCCACCCAAAAAACTCTAATCGGCCGACGCCGGTGGCCGCGGCGTTATTTCCTCGATGTCGACTTTCACCGGCTGGCCCGGAGCGCAGTCGGCTTTCAGCGCGACAAACTTGTCGCGGTACTGGTCATAGATCGGCCAAAGCGCGCTGCGATCCGTCTCGGGAATCGGCAATGTGGCGATCGCGGCGCGGGAGAAAAAGCCGAATTTCCCTTCCTCCATATCTGCAGGAAGATGCGGGATCGGCCGCTTGCATCGAAACAGAAACATCAGCCAGTGCGACTGACCTTCGTAGGCTTTTTCCGCGATCATCGCGAAGAGATGCAGGTCGTCGGCCGTTACGGTGAAACCGGTTTCTTCCGCCGTTTCACGCACGGCGCATTCGAATGGGGATTCGCCGATCGCGGTCTCTAATTTTCCACCGATAGGGCTCCACACGCCGAGATTCGGCGGCTTGGCGCGGAGCAGGAGCAGATGTTCGCCTGCGGCGTTCTCGAGAAAAACCAGAACGGCGATCTTGTAGGAGAGCAGGGGGGCGGCGGGCGAAATCATGCGGTGAAGGACGCGAGCGAGGGAAATTAACGTGACGCCGGGAAAAGCTCCGACAACCATTTTTTCCGTGCGCCCTTCCTCACTGCGAAACCTCGGTCGGCTGCTGGCATGGATCGTTTTCGCGGGCGTTGCCGTTGCATCCGAGGATATAAGTGTCAGCGCGGTTCGGTTTCGCACGGTCACGCCGGTGGCGAGAAATTCCGGGTCCTGGCTCGAAGCCGAAGTCATGCTCGCGGCCACGCCCGTGGCGGGGCGCACCGTTAATCGGGTGGGGGTTGAATTGACCGTCGGTTTTGAATTACCCGGCGCAGCGACGCCGGCCGGCTCGTCCGAAAAACGGGTCGATTACTACCGGGCCGCGGCCGAGTGCGTGGCGTTGGAATCAGGTCGGATTGGGGTCCGCTTTTACCTGCCGCCGGAACTCGTGAAACGCGATCAACTCCACGGCGATCCTAAGTTCTGGAGCGTGGCGCTGGCGGTCGGCGGTAAGCCGGTTGCCGCGGGACGAGCCAACTGGGCCATCGCACTCGCGGACGATGCCGCCCGCAAAGGTTTTCAAGCCTCAGCGCTCGCGGCTGCGCCGGCCAACGATGGCTTGTTTCAGCCGCAATACCTCACGCCGTTCGCGCTGGAATATCCGCGGACCACGCCGTCGTTTGTGCGGCGGGAAGCCGTAGCTCCAAGGTGAGAGGTTGAGCGCCGAGGCGAAACCCCATGGGGCTGCAGGCCGCGCGCGGTCCTGGGGCAATTTTTCTCGTTGTTTATTCGGATGGGCCTAAGCGTGCGGTCGCGCTCAAGGTTATTGAAGTTAAGCGGATAAAATGAGCGAGGGATGGTTCAAAAGAGAGGAGATGCTCCGCCTTGAGGGCCCCATTTTAAAGGGAATCGCGATCATGCCCGGCGGAACCGTCGTTAAGCATGACAACCACATTCTCAGTGCGCCCCCTAGTTTCCGCTTGCTGCGAGGGCTCAAGTTAAATCGTTTTCCAGCACCCCGCATGCGTTCCTCACGAATTCTCGCGTTTGATTTAGGGGCGGGTCACGTCGCCTGCGGCGTGTTTGGGCTCGGCGCGACCGGTCGCATCGTCCTGCAACGGTTCGCCCTCGAGTTCATCGATTCCGATCCGGCGCACGAAGCGCGGTGGAACGATCAGGTGGCGCAGGCGCTTGTAGCCATCGCCGCGCGTGAAAAAATCAAGGGCGCCGCGGCGCTGGCGATACCGGGCCATCTCGCTCTCACGAAATTCATCAAGGCGCCCGCGCTCGATCGCAGCAAGCGGGAGCAGGCCATCCGATTCGAGGCCTCGCAGAACATTCCCTACCCGCTGGCCGAGGTCGTTTGGAATAACGTCGTGATTGCGGACGATGGCTTCGACCTCGAGGTCATGCTGGCGGCGGTGAAACTCGACGCGATGGACGCGCTCTGCACTGGCCTCGACGCGGCCGGTTTCGCGGTGAACCGGGCCACGCCTGCCTGTCTCGCGATGCGCGCGGCCTTCCGGCTCAACACGCCCGGCGCGGCCGCCAGCGTGGTGCTCGCCAACATCGGCGCGCGCTCGACCAGTCTATTGTTTCTCGACGGCGAGCGTTTTACCAACCGCACCCTCGCGCTCGGCGGCAATCAGGTCACGCAGGCGATCGCCGATGAACTCGCGATCGATTTCGCGCAGGCCGAGGGGTTGAAGGTTTCGGTCTTGTCCGGGCGCTCCGATTTGTCCGACGCCTCGCCCGCCCGCGCCGCCGTGCAACGGGCCGCGGCCGGATTCATCGGGCGCCTGCATCTGGAGATCAATCGCTCCACGATCAACCACCGCCGCCAGAGCGGCACCGGCCAGCCCGCGACACTTTATCTCACGGGCGGCGGTTCGCTCATCGCCGAACTGCCCGCGGTGCTGGCCGAACGGCTCAAACTCCCGGTCGAACGTTACCAGCCACTCAAGACCATCGATGTCTCCGCCGATGCCCGCGCCGCGGGCGCGGAGAGTGTCTCCGCGCTACTGGCTGATCTCGTCGGCCTGGCCGTGCCGCTGATCGATTCGGAGGTAGCTGACGCGAGCCTCCTTCCGCCCGCCCTCACGGCGACGCTGGCCTTCCGCAAGCAGCAGCCGGTCCTGCTCGCGGCCGCGGTCCTCGCGGTCGCTGCCCTGTTGCCCCCCGTCCTTTATTTTAACCAACGCGTCGCGGCGGTGCAGTCGTTCATTTCGCAGGCTGACTCGCAATTGATGCCCCTGCGATCAGTCGAAGCGCGTAACGCGGATCATCTTGCCCGGATCGAAGAAGCCAAAAAGCAGATCGCCGCCATCGATGGCCTCGTCGCCACCAAGGCGAATTGGATCAATTTCCTCGGCGATCTCCAAAGCCGCCTCGCCAAAGTGGGCGACGTCTGGCTCGAGAAAATTTCAATCGTTGTTCCTTCCTCCGACAGCGTCCCCGCGGCGGCCCCTGACGCTGCCGCCGGTACGGCACCCGCCGTCGAGGCTCCGCCATTAAGGCTGACCTTGAGCGGCCGACTGCTCGACGTGGCTAATCCGGTGTCCAACGTGAGCCCGGAATCGAATGAACGGGTCAAGAAACTGCTCGCGAGCTTCACCGGCTCGGCCTTCGTCGCCGCCGTCGAGAACGAGCATTTCGATAACACCCAACCCGGCCTGCTGCGCTTCGATTTCACGCTGGTCGTGAGTCCGAAGCGTCCGCTGTAAATGATCGCATGCCTGCCTTGAAAAAAAGTCCTCTGTTTGTGGTCGCACTGCTGCTGCTCGGGCTGGTCGCGGTCGGTGAGGTAGGGCTGATGGTGCAGCGGATTTCGGAGATGCGCGCGGCGGAAAAGAAATTGGTGCAGAAACGTGCGGCGCTCGCCGAGCTCGCCGCCGTTGGACCCGTACCTTCGCGCGAAACCGCCGCCCAAATTGAGGCCGATCTAGCTCGCGCGCATCGCGCGCTCGCCGCGATGCAGGCGGAACTTCAGGGTCGGGGCGCGGCCGCGGAGCGATTTAAATCCGCCAAACCGCCCGCCGCGCGCACGGACGCGTTTTTCGACCTGGCGACGTTCATCGAAAATTCCCGCAATCGCGCGAAACGGCTCGGCGTCGACGTCCAGCCGGCGGCCGCCCACTTCGGCTTTTCTCTCTACGCCAACGAAGGTCCCGAAACGGCGCTGATCGCTCCGGTGTTTCATCAGCGGCTCGTGGTGCAGTACCTCGTTGATGCGCTCCTCGACGCGCGGCCGCGGGCGCTGCTGAGCCTCCAGCGCGAACGCCCGCTCACGGACGACGAACGCAAAGCCCGCGCCGAGGCCCTCGCGGCGGCGGCCGCCGCTCCGACGGAAAATGGGGCGGGGGGGGCTGCCGCTCGGACCGAAGACTTCGTCTCACTCTCGACTGACTATTTCTCCCTCGACCCGCGCTTGAGCGCCAACGCACCTGGCATCGTAGAAGTCACGGCGTTTCGGCTGGTGTTCACGGGGCAGACAGCGGCGTTGCGCGCTTTCCTCAATAAACTCGCAGGGTTCGAGTTGCCGGTGATCGTGCGTGCCGTCGAGGTCGAGCCCGCGACCGGCGAAGAAGCCGCAACGGCTGCAGCGGCCGAAGAGGCTGCGGTGCCCGCGCCGTCTTCCGTTGTACTTAGCGTCACGGTCCCGCCCAAAGCGAAGCCACCCACGGTAAATCCACTCGTGCCGAAGGCGCTTTCGAAATTTAC
Source organism: uncultured Opitutia bacterium (assembly GCA_903919985.1). GTDB lineage: Bacteria > Verrucomicrobiota > Verrucomicrobiia > Opitutales > Opitutaceae > Tous-C4FEB. The sequence goes on from CAIXKG010000191.1 coordinate 5,962, forward strand.
GGTGGTGGTCGAATTCATCGATCTCCTGCCGCCGCCGGCCGCGCCTGCTACCGCGCCTGCCACCTCCTGATCCGCGATGTCTTCCGCGAAAAAAATTCTCTTAGCTGCCGCCGGTTTGCTGTTGGCGTCCGCGGCGGTGTGCGGGGTGCAGGCTTGGCGCGAGCGGTCTGTTGGTCCCGTGGGACGACCGGTGTTGAGCGGCCCCATCTACGTGCCGGTGGCGGTCGATGCACCGGCGGTGAAGGCCGAGGTTTGGGATGCGCCGGCGCCGCTGGCCCGCGGTCGCGAATGGGTGTACGACGTTTTCACCCCGCCGGAAATCTTCTATAGTCCCCGCACGCGCCAATTCGCGGTAAAGCCCCCTCCCGGTGTCGGAGACGACACGCCGGAGATGCCCTTCGGCGTCGAGCTGGTCGCGGTGAAACGCGATCCGTTCCGCCTGCAGCTCATCGGCTACGTCGGCGAAGACGCCGATGCGCGGGGCGTGTTTGAAAACCGGATGAGCGGTGAAATCTTTCTCGCGGCCGCCGGCCGGCGCGTGCCGAATCTCGCGCTGACCGTGAAAGCTTTCGGCGTGCGCCGCGAGGGCATCACGCTGCCCGAAAGCATGACGGTGAACCAACGCGTCGCGACCGCAGTGATTCACGACGAACAGTCGCGGCAGGACGTAACGCTCACGCAACGCGAGCGGCATTTCTCCGGCAATATGTTCGCGCTCGTTGCGTCCACGGGTGAAACCGCGACTCGCGAAGTGCGGGTCGGCGACGTGTTTAAAATTGGCGATGCGAACTACCGGATCGAAAAAATCGTGCTTGATCCCGCCGCCATCGAAATCACCAAGACCGCGCCTACGCTCGAGTTGCCGGAACGGCGCACGTTGCCGGTCCGCTTCGATCCCACCGAATCTCCCGCTTCCTCTTCGCCATGAAAAAAATCCTGTTGCCCAAGTCGCTTTTTGCCCTGCTCGCCGCGCTCACGTTCGTCGCGGCCTTGGCTCTGCCGGGTGTTCGCCTCGCCGCGCAAGACGCGACGGCGGATAAGAAAATCAGGCTCATGGCCGAGGTGCTGCGCGCCCGTGACGCGGGTGACTTTCCGGGCGCGAACCGCGCACTTGATCAGGTCGCGGCCCTCGCGCCCACCGATCCCTCAGTCGGGCGCCTGCGCGCCGAGATCGCCGCCTTGGAAAAAAAGCGCGAGGCCGCCGTGGCCCGTGCGGCCGAGGCGCCCTTTAATCCGCCGCCCGCGCCAGCGTCCACGGCGGCGGCGCCGGTGATGATTGACGTCAAGATCCCGGAGCCGGGTCAGCCGGTCATGAATGCCGAGGCCGAAGCCGACGCCTTGGCCGCGGGTGAGACTCGCCGGATCAACGGCTTGATCGCCGACGTGAAACCCCAGCAAGACGCCGCCCGCGCCGAAGCGCGCAAGGGACAGCTCGATCTCGCACTCGCGAGAATCGATGTCGCCCTGGCCTCGCTCCCGTCCAATTCGCTCACGCAAAAATCCATCGCCGATTTGAAGCGCGACAAAGCGTCCTATCTTTACGACCAAGCGCAGGCCCAGCTCTCGCAGGGCGATGCGGATGGCGCGCGCGCCACGCTGGCCGCGGCCACCGCTTTGGAACCCAACAGCAGCCGCGCCGCCGGGATTTCCCGGCAGCTCGCGCGCCCGGCATCCAGCAATAGTGGAGGCGGGGCGACCCCGTCCCGCGACGGCGCGGACGCCACGTTTCTCGCCGAGCGTGCGGCGACGGAACAACTCATCGCGAAAGGTCGCGCGCAATATGTGTCCGGCGACATCGACGGCGCGCAGGAGACGTTTCGGGCGGTCGAGGCGCAGGCCCCCGACAACACCGTTGCGAAGGGATTTCTGCTCCGCATTGCGGGCGAAAAAGCGGAGACGGGCGCGTTGAACCGCGAGAAGACCCGCACGCAACTGCTCGAGGAAGTGGCGAAGGGCTGGCAGCGTCCTGGTATCTATCAGGAGCGCGCGCGCGAAACCGACGCTTCCGCCGCCGTCGCGCCGCTCGCGAAGAAACTTAACGACATCGTGCTCCCCAGCGTGAGCTTCACCCGCGCCGAGATCGGTCAGGTCGTGGCGGCCCTGAGTGCATCGTCTGAAGAGTACGACCGCACGGGTTCCACGCCCAAGGGCGTCAATATCGTGCTGCTCGATCCCACGAATAAAAATCCGACGGTCACGCTGACGCTGCGTAACGCTTCGTTGAAACGCGTGCTCGATTTCGTGACCGAGGCGGCCGGCTACCAGTATGAGGTCCAGGCCGACGCGGTGATTGTGCGTCCCGGCGGCGAGACCAGCACGTTGGAGACGGCGTTTTTCCCGATCACGCGCGCGACGGTCCTGCGTATGACGGGGATCGGCGGCGGCAAGCCCGACGCCTCGAGTGGCGCGTCGGAGTCATCGTCGACGGTGGGTGAAGCCGCCTCGATGCGGGGATTTTTGCAGCAGGCGGGCGTGAGTTTTTCGCCCGAGGGCAGCAGCCTCGCGTATGACGGCTCGGCCATCATCGTCACGCAAACGGCGCGCAACGTGGAGCGCATCCGCAACATTCTGAATCGCTACAACGACGTTCGCCAGGTCGAGATCGAATCGAAGTTCATGGAGGTCCAGGAAGGCGCGCTCGAGGAACTCGGCGTGAAATGGAATCTTTCCCGCCGTGGCGTGCCGCAGGTCAATCCGACCACCGGCGCACCGGTGCTCGATAGCAACGGACGCCAGGTCTTCACCCCGCAGGAAACGTACGGTACGGAGGGTATCACGCGTTCGCTGGTGAGCGCATTTCCCAGCACGTCAAACGGCAACGCGCTCACGATCAGTTCCACCGCGGCCAGCGGTGGGCCGAATCTCACCGTGCCGGTGTCGCCCGCGACGATCCCGGGCGGTGTGGCGCTCGCCGCGACGGCTAACGCGCTGGCAAACATCACGGGTTTCGTCGGCGAGTTCGACGTCTCGGCCGTGGTCCGCGCGCTTTCGCAAAAGCAGGGTAGCGATCTGCTGAGTTCGCCGAAAGTCACCGTGCTCTCAGGTAATCCGGCGAACATCACGATCGCGCAGGAGCTGCGTTATCCGCAGAGCTACGGAGAAATCCAGAGCCAGGTCGGTTCTTCCTCCGGTACGGGCACGGGTGGCGCGGGCGTCACGATCACCGCAGGCACGCCGCAGGAATTCACGAGCCGCAACGTCGGCGTGGAAATGAAAGTCACACCCACCGTTGAGGAAGACGGTTACTCCATCAGCTTGGATTTGAACCCAAAGGTCACCGAGTTCGAAGGCTTCGTGGAATACGGTGGCCCGAGCGTCGCGATTTCCTCCGGCACGACGGTCACGGTGCCCCCCGGCTTTTATCAGCCGATTTTCTCGGTTCGTGAAATCACGACGAAGGTCACGATCTGGGACGGCGCCACGCTCGTCATGGGCGGGCTCACGCGTGAGGAAGTGAAGAAGGTGAACGATAAAGTGCCGTTCTTCGGCGACCTCCCGCTCGTCGGCCGGCTTTTCCGCTCGAAGGGCGAGAGTTCGCAGAAGCGCAATTTGCTGATCTTTGTTACAGCGAATCTCGTGAGTCCGGGCGGTTCGCCAAAGAAGCAGAACCTGAAGAGCACGCCGGCGAATTCACTCTTTCAGAATCCGACGATCGTCACTCCGGCCAGCGCCGAGGCCCGCACGCGCGGCGGCAACGACGGTAACAAGTAACCCGCAGCCCTCACTGGAAATACCGCCATGAATTTTTTCCGTTTCTGCGGGGTGGGGCGCCTTGAACCCCACTCGCCCACACGCTTGATGTCATTTCTGCGCCGCTTGGGTTGTGCGATCATGGCGCTCTCGTTCGCAGGGACGATTGCTCGTTCTCAGGTCGCCACGATCGGCAGCCCGTCCGGCAGTGTGGTCGCGGCCGGCGTCGTGACGATCTCGGGCACCGTCGGCACAAGTTCGACGACGGTCGCCGTGGCGGTGATCAATACGTCGGGCGCCACCGTCGCCTCGGGATCCGGTGTCGTTACCGGAACGTCGTGGAGCTTCTCCGGCTGGACGCCGACGGTCGTTGGGACGTACACGATCCGCGCGACGCCTACCTTGTCGAGTGTCACGGGCACAGCGGTCACGACATCCATTTCAGTTACCGGAATTTATCCCACCGTGTCCGTTACCGTTGCGGGCGGCGGAACTTCGATCCCGGTTGGCTCCTCGCGCTACGTTAAAGTCACGGCGACGGACGATGGTTCCATCGATTACATCCATCTTTACCTGGACGGCTCGACCGTCGTCGCGACCAAAACTGGCGCGCCCTACAACTTTCTCTTCACGGCGCCAGCATTGCCCGGTTTGCACACGCTCATGGCTGTCGCCGTCGACAACGTTTCCCTTCAGGTAAACTCGCCGGTGGTAAACATCGAGATTGCCAACGCCATCGGCGTACCGCCGACGGTCGGGATCAGCGCGCCTTTCAACGGCGCGTTCGTGCCGGTAGGTGTGGCCAGCACCATCAGTGGTACGGCGAGCGACAGCGATGGCGTCGTCAACTCCGTGCAGATCTTCGGTAACGGTGAATCGCTGGGCACGGTCACCCCAGCGGGCGGAGTATGGTCGTTTAACTGGACGCCATCCGCATCGGGTGCAGTCGCAATCACGGCGCTCGCGACCGACGACAGGGGCAACGCGATCATTTCGCCCGCGAGCACGGTGACGGTCACGGATAGTTCTTCGCCGGCGGTGGTGCTGACCGCTTCGCCGGGCTCCACGACCAATAGCGCGATGACCTTGCCGGCTGGCGCCACGCGTTATCTCAATGCCGCGGTTACGCCGATGGCCGGACGAGCCCCGGTGCGCGTGGAATTTTTCGTGAACGGCACGAAGATCGGCGAGAAGACCGCCGCGTCAGCGTTGGCCACCAACGCTGGAGCCGGGACGACCACTTCCAATTTCACTTTTAAATATACGGCCCCAGCCGCGCCGGGTATTTATAATGTCGTCGCTCGTGCGACGGACAACGCCGGCGCTTCCCGCGATACCCAACTCACGCTCAACGTCGTCAGCGCCGTGGGCGCCCCCCCGATCGTGGCGCTGCTCGCTCCCAGCAACAACGCGAGCGTGGTGCCGAACGTCGCCGTCAATCTCGCCGCCACCGCGGCCTCGTCCGCTGGCGGCACCATCACCGGCGTGCAGTTTTATCAAAACGGTATCGCCATCGGAAATCCGGTGGTCGCCACGCCATTCGTCGCGAACTTCACGCCGGCCGCACCCGGAGCCTACGCCATCGAGGCGATCGCCACCGACGACCGCGGCAACACCGCCGTGTCCTCGACCGTGAATATCACCGCCGCCTTCGGCACGCCGACGGTTTCGCTCACCGCTCCGCGCGACGGCACACGCGTCACTCCGGGCGTCCCCGTCACACTCACCGCCACGGCGGTCGGCGGCAGTGGCGCCGCGATTACGCTCGTGGAATTTTTCATCGATGGCGCTTCGCTCGGCGTTGATTCGACTGCGCCTTACTCCATCGCTTGGACGCCGGATACCTCGCAACTCGGCGCGCATCAGCTCACCGCACGGGTCACGGACGCCAATTCCCTCACCGCCACGTCCAATGTCATCGCGGTCACCGTGGCTAGTGTCACGGGGTCTCCACCCACGGTCGCGATCAGCGCGCCGACCGGTAATGCGGCGACGACGATTCAGACGCTTTCGTCGGTGAATCTCGTGGCCAACGCTTTCGACACCGACGGCACGATCGCGTCGGTCGAGTTCTTCCTCGCCGATACGTCCGTCGGCCTCGCCGCACGCGAGCAGACGAGCAACGTCTACCGTCTCGTCTACAATTTTTCCAACGTCAACTACGCCGCCCTTACGCCCGACGCGAACGGCCGGTATATTATTCCGCTCTATGCGATCGCCCGCGACAACAGCGGCAACCAGTCGATCTCCACGACGGTAAATCTCACGGCCAATCCATCGCAAAGCTCCGCGCCGAGCGTCACGATCACATCCAGTATCGCGACCGTGACAGCCGGAACCGCGCTGCAATTGGTCGGCAACGCGATCGACCCCGACGGCACCATTGCATCGGTGCAATATTTCGCGAACGGCACCGCCATCGCGACGTCCACCACCGGACCGTTGTACACCGTAAACTACACGCCTACGACCGCCGGGCGATTCAACGTCTACGGCGTTGCGACTGACGACACCGGCAATACCGCCGTTTCCGCCTCGGTGGTGATCAACGTCACCGGCAATACCGCCCCGACCGCGATCCTGGTTCGTCCGTCGGACAACGCGACCGTGACGAACACCAACGCCCCGGTCTTCCTTGAAGCGACCGCCGCGGACGCCGACGCTGGGCAGACGCTCACCGTTGTCTTTCTGGGCAACGGCACCCAGATCGCCGCCGGCCAACGTGTGGGAACGACCAATACGTACCGCGCGGTCTGGACGCCCACGATCGCGAACACGTATGCCGTCACTGCGCGAAGCAGCGACTCTGCAGGAGCGCAAACCGTTTCCACGGCCTCGCGCAATGTCGTCGTCAACAATCTTGTCGGCCTCGCTCCGGTAGTGACCATCAACGTCCCCGGCACCGTGACCACCAACTCGACGGTGAACTTCAACGCCACCGCGACCGACGCCGATGGTATCGTGACTGCCGTCGAATTTTTCGTGAACCGTTCCAGCATCGGCCAGGCCGTGCGCGACCAGACGAGCAACATCTGGCGGATCAATACCTCTTTTGCCGGCCTGCCCACGGGCGCTACGGAAGTTGTCGCGATCGCGAGCGACACTTCGGGCAATCTCGCCGCTTCGGACACGACGAACATCAACGTCGTCAATTCCACGAGTGCGGCGCCGACGATCAACATCGCGGCCGACAAGACTACGGTCGCCTTCAGCCAGCCGGTGCAACTCAGCGCGAATGCTTTTGACGCCGATGGCACCGTGAGCTCCGTCCAATATTTCGCCAACGGCGTGAGTGTCGGCACAAGCACGGTCGCGCCGAGTTATTTGCTGAACTGGACCGCGACGGCGTCGGGCACCTTCAGCGTCTATGCGCTGGCCACCGACAACACCGGCAATACCGCGATCGCCGCGCCGTTCACCGTCACGGTCAAGCGCAACAACCCAATCATCGACGACGACGCCTTCATTTTGCAAACGTACCAGGACATTCTTGTGCGCAATCCCAACGCGATCGAGCTGGCCAACTCCTCGGCGCAAATCGCCGCGGGCACGACGACTCGCGCGCAGTTGGCGGCCGCGTTGGCCGCCGATCCGGCGTTCAACAACAACGTGAACCTGTGCGCGGTGTACTACCTGTTGATGAACGAATGGCCGACGTACACGAACTACCAGACGCTCTATGCGAGCCGCAATAATCTCGCGACGGTCATCGGCCTCATCCTCGGATCGCCGGAATATATTTTTAAGTACGGCTCGACCACCGCCGCGACGCTCAATGCGAGCTACGCTAACGCCTATACGCCCTTCGCGACGCGCCTCTGGCAGTCGGCATTTGGCCGGGCTCCCACGGCGCTGGAGCTCGTGCAATTCCACGACAACGATACCGTCGTGCTGGCGCCACCGATCGGTCCGATCGGTCGTGGCTACACCGTTGCCGGCCTGAACACGGCCATCGCCGAGTTTATCACGGTCAAAAACTCGACCAACACCACTTTCCTTAATCTCGCCCGTTCCGCCGCGCTTTACTATCAGCTCTTGAAAGCCCAGCCGACGGCCGCGCAAGTCACGGCCCTCGCGGCATTGTCCGACACCACGGCCATCGCGAGCTCGTTGCTCGGCAGTTCGCTCTACACGTATCGTTACGTGACGATCACGACGCAGCCCGCGGCGCTCACGGTCTCGGCGCGTTCCGGTGCGTTGTTCCGCGTGGCCGCCGTCGGCCAGCCGCCGCTCGCTTACCAATGGCTCTTCAACGGCGCGCCGATTGCCGGCGCGACCAATCCGCTGCTCAGCGTCACCAACGTCGATACCACAAAAACCGGCAGCTACTCGGCGGTCGTGACGAGTGCGGTCGCGTCGACGACGAGCGACCCTGCGTTGCTGACGCTGTCCGTTCAACCCACGCGCCTCGGGAACATCTCGACCCGCGGCGTCGCGGGCACCGGAGCCAATGTACTGACGGCCGGATTCGTTGTCACCGGCACCGCCACAAAGCAGATGCTGATTCGCGTGATCGGACCGAGCCTGTCGGGTTTCGGCGTGGCCGGAGTGTTGCCTGACCCGAATCTCACTCTGCTCAACTCTGCGGGCGTGAGCGTGCAGACAAATGACAATTGGGGCACACAGAGCACCGTGGCCGCGACCAACACCACGCTGGTTTCTGCGATCCAGCAGGCGACGAACCGGCTCGGCGCGTTTAATCTCGCGAACAACTCGCTGGATTCCGTGATTCTCGCGACGCTCAACCCGGGCAGCTACACCGTGCAGGCCCGCGGCGCCGGTACGAGCACCGGGGTGGCGCTCATTGAGGTTTATGATGCGAGTACGACCTTGACCGGACCGAAAGCGATCAACGTTTCGACCCGCGGCAATGTCGGCACCGGTGAAAATATTCTGATCGCGGGCTTCGTGGTGAACGGGACGGTTTCGCGTCGCCTCTTGATTCGCGGCGTGGGTCTGACCCTGGCGAATTTCGGTTTGCCCGCGGCGAGTCTGTTGCCCGATCCGCAACTCAAGTTGCTCAATGGTGCGGGCGTGACCCTCGCGACTAACGACAACTGGGCGGCCGGCGACGACGCTGCCGTGATCGCGGCGGCCTCGACGGCGGCCGGAGCGTTTCCGCTGGCGAACGGCAGCAAAGATTCGGCGATCATCATCATGCTGGCCCCCGGCGCCTACACCGCGCAACTCAGCGGCGTGGGCTCCACCAACAACACCGGTATCGCCTTGGTGGAAGTTTACGACGTCGATCCGTGATCAGGGTAGGGCTAGCGCGGTTTAACCCAAAGCGTAGCCGCTAAAAACGTAGCGGCAGGCTGAGACGCCTGCCGCGACTCAACCCGGCAACGGAAAAAATTAAACCGCTCGGGGCGCGCGATCGCTCGCCGGTTTTGAGCGCAGGGCGGGGCTTCGGCCTCCCTTCGCGAATCGTGCAACGCGAGTCGTGGACGTCGCACTCCTTTTTTCCAGCATGCATCCTGGCGCCTGAGGCTTCATCCCGCGGTGGGGCCTCGTCGTCGTTCAGCCCGGGCCCCATTTCCCTTGCCTCACGTCCGTGGGATGCGGAGAAATTTCTCCGCCATGGCCGAATCCCTGCGTCATCCATTCCTTCAGGGTCTCAGTAAACATCGCGGCGCACCGCCCACGGTTGTCGTGATTTTCGGTGCATCGGGCGATCTCACGGCGCGCAAACTCATCCCGGCGGTTTACAATCTCGCGCATGATAACCTGTTGCCCGCCGACTTCTATCTGGTCGGTTACGGCCGCAAACCGATCCCTGACGACGAATTTCGGACGCTCGCGACGGATGCGATCAAGGAATTTTCCCGGCGTGAAATGAGTCCCGAGGTCTGGGCGCGGATTGCGCCGCGTACTTCGTACGTGGCCGGTGGCTATGACGATAAACCCGCTTTCGACCGGCTCGCGGCGCACATCGCAGATATCGAAAAGAAAATCGGCCGCGAGGTGCAGGTCTTGTTCTACATCTCGACGCCGCCTTCGGTCTTCGCCCCGATTCTATTGAACCTCGGCGCCAGCGGTCTCGCGGGAAAACATCTCGGGAAAAGCCATCACGCGAAAGTCATCATCGAAAAACCGTTCGGCAAAGACCTGACCTCCGCCCGCGAACTCAACGTCACGATTCGCTCGGTATTTGAGGAGTACCAAGTTTACCGTATCGATCACTATCTCGGCAAAGAAACCGTGCAGGATTTGTTGGTGCAGCGTTTCGCGAACGCGATTTTCGAGCCGCTCTGGAACCGCAATTTCATCGACAGCGTGCAGATCACGGTGGCCGAGGAAGTCGGCGTCGGCACGCGCGGCGGTTACTACGAGCAGAGCGGATGTCTGCGCGACATGATTCAAAATCACACGATGCAATTGCTCGCGCTCACCGCGATGGAGCCGCCCGTGTCCATGGATGCCGAGGCGGTGCGTGACGAAAAAGTCAAAGTGCTCAAGGCCATCCAACCGCTCGTGCTAGGGCCGAACGGCGACGTAGCCCGCGCCCAGTATGCCGCGGGTATGATGGCCGGAAAGTCCGTCCCGGGTTACCTGCAAGAGGGCGGAATTGCGCCCGAGTCTGGGACCGAGACCTACGCCGCGATCCGGCTCTCGATCAATAACTGGCGGTGGCAAGGTGTGCCGTTCTATCTGCGTTCCGGCAAACGCATGGCGCGCCGCGTTTCGGAGATCGCGATTAATTTCAAACGTCCGCCGGGCACGCTCTTTTCGAAGGACGGCGGCTTCGACCTCGCGGCCAACACACTCTCGTTTCAAATCCAGCCCGACGAGGGGTTGAGCCTGATCGTGAACACGAAGATTCCGGGCCTCGAAACGCGCACGCAGCCGGTGAAAATGAGTTTCCGCTATGCGACGACGTTTGGTTCGAATACCCCCGAGGCGTATGAACGACTCGTGCTGGATGCGATGATTGGCGACGGCACGCTTTTCATCCGCGGCGATGAGGCGGAAACCTCCTGGGGCCTTTACACCCCGGTCCTCGATCACTGGAAGGCCGAAGGCCGCAAGGGCATGGACAGCTATGCCGCCGGCTCGTGGGGCCCGCCGAGTGGGGATGCGCTGCTGATGAAGTCCGGCCACCAGTGGCGGCAGCCGTGACGCCGCGGCCGCGCGGCAAATCACCCATGACATTGGTCAAACCGCCAGGAAGCTCGATTCCGCTCCCATCGCCGGCCGCGAACCTTGGCTTTTTAAAATTGCTGGGATTTTTGAGTGCTGGAAATTTTAATTTTTTCTTCCCCGATGCCCGCCATTTTTAACGCACTTCCCGGCCTTGAAGTGCCGGTGGGCGCGATTTCAAAAAGTCTCGCGAAAATGTGGAGCGACACGGCGGCCAAAGGCGGACCGGCTCCCGCCAACGACGATGCGAAAGCCACGCAGGTGAATTTTGTCCTGCACCTCGGCCTGAGTTGCACGCCGGAGGATGCAGCCGCGCAGTTTTATACCGCGGTGGAGTTTTCCCGCCGCTATCCCAGCCGGGTCGTGGTGCTTTGTCCGCTGGGCGACGACGCGGGCGCGACGGAATTACGCTCGAAGGTTTATGGGGAGTGTTTCCTGGGCAAATCGAAGGGCGACACGCGTTGCGTCGAATTCGTGATGCTGAGTTACCCGCTGGCGGCGCGCGAGTTTTTGGAAAACCAGGTTTCGATCTGTCTCTCCACGGATCTGCCGCTTTATTACTGGGCGCATCGCTTCACCGATACCGCGCGGCTGGCCGACTACCGCTATTTGCTCACGCGGGCACGGCGCGTCTTGCTCGACAGTGCGACGGCTCCGGCGGATGCGCTGACCTATGCGTGGCCCAGACGCGAAGCGGTGCGCGATCTGGTTTACGCGCGCCTGCTTCCGGTTCGCCAGTCACTCGGGCAATTTTTGAGCCGTTACCCGATGGACGTGCTGAATTCTGGTTTGAAATCGGTGATCGTGTCCCACGGCGCGGAGGCGAAAGCCGAGGCGCGCGTCCTGCTGGCTTGGGTGAAGGAACGACTCGACAACTGTGGCGATACGCGGGCCTATTTTTCGTGTATCGCGCCGGCAGGGATTTCACCCGGCGTACTCGCGCTCGAATTCACCTACGACGGACAAAAAAAGTTTTCATGGAAAGGGGATTTCCGCGCGGGCCACGCCGCCTTTGTCGCCGATTTTGGCTCCGGCCGGGCTGAGTTGAGCACCGCTCTTAGCCTGCTCACGCCCGAAGCAGCGCTGAGCGAGGCGATGTTTTTCTGAAAAGAAGTAGCGCGGTGCTTTAGCCCGCGGTTTTTATTTTCGGAACGCGGACTGAAGCGTCGCGCTAATTCGTCACGAAAACGAGCGGAGCTGGCGTCGCGCGAGCCACGGATCGATCCGCGTGATGAGGATGCGCGCCCCAAGCCCGCGCAAACGCGTTAACCACGTCTGGCTGCGCCGCCATTCCGGCAGTGTGATTTCCACGCAGCGGGTGCGGTCGCTCGCGAATATTTTCCTCGCATCGCTGACGGTGGCGGCGCCTTCGCTCCGGACCATCAGCTCGTAATTTATACCGAACGAGCGCGTGTCGAGATTTGAGGAGCCGACAAAGGCGGCGTCATCGACGATCGCCAGTTTGGCGTGGAGGATCTGCGGCTGGTATTCCCAGATTTTGATGCCGCGTTTTAGCAGCGAACCGTACAGCGCGCGGGCGGCGACCTGCGCCAGCGGTACATCGGTTCTTCCCGCCAGCATCAGCTCGACGCGACCGCCTTGACGCACGACGCGATGCAAGGCCCGCCGCAGGCGAAAATCGGGGAGAAAATAACCGAACATAAGTTGGACGTTCTGCGCCTGACCCAGCGCGTGCAGCAACTCGCGGCGAAATTGATTTCCGATCAGCCGTGGACTGGTCAGCAGCACCGTGGGCCGGGTCGGTGGCGTGGCCGGGCCGGCCGGCCGCAAGGGGTGATGGATGCGGTGCAGGAGCCGGTGACGCAGATCGTAGGCGCGGTACATCGCGTCGAAGGCGGCGGCGAGTGGGATCACCCGGGCGCTATCTCGTACTTCGGCGCCGAGGTCACGCCAGCCGCGCGCGATGCCGTCGCCGTGGTACTCGTCACCGATGTTGAAGCCGCCCACAAAGGCGATGGCGTCGTCGACGATCACGAGCTTGCGATGATCGCGAAACGAAAAACTGCTCCACGTAAATGGATTGAACACCCGGACCTCGCCACCGTTCGCGCGCAGGGTGGCCCAAAAATCCGCCGGCAACTGATGGGAACCGAATCCGTCGATCAAGACCTGCACCTGCACTCCCCGGTGCGCCGCGGATTGGAGGGCGGCCAGAAAACGCCGTCCGGTGTCGTCGGCGCGAAAAATATACATTTCAAATCGCAGCGTCTTTTTCGCCTCACCGATCGCTCCGAGGATCCGGCGGTAGGCGGCTTCCCCCGTCGGCAGCCAATGCCCTGACGTGAGTTCGTAAGCAGCAGAATTGACGCCGGTCATGTTACACAGAGCACGGGGAGTCCGCCCGGTTTCCGATGAAATAAGAGCTGATTCGTGGTCGCGGAACTGACGTCAGCGCGACTGCAACACGGCGTAGGAGCGCTTTCCTTTGCGGAGCAGAAGATACTTTCCGAAGAGCAGGTCGGCGGTCGTGACCGCTCGCGTGGCCTCCGCAACCCGAACGTTGTTGAGGTAGATACCGCCGCCCTCGATGTCTTTGCGGGCCTGACCTTTTGACGGCGCGAGGCCGGCGTGGAGCAGGAGTTCCGTCAACGCCGTTCCGGGGCCTTCGATTTTGGCCCGTTCGAGATCCTGGGTGGGGACTTCGCCCACGACATCGCGGAACGTTTCCTCCGATGTGTCGCCGATCTCGGCGCCGAAGAGAATTTCGCTCGCTTTCACGGCGGCATCATAAGCGGCGCGGCCATGGACCAGCGTCGTGACTGCGCGCGCCAGGGCCCGGTGCGCTTCGCGCGCGCCCGGATTGGCGGCGTGTTTGGTTTCAAGCTCCTCGATTTCCGCGCGGGGCAGGAGGGTAAACTTGCGGAGGTATTCGCCGACCTTGGCGTCCTCGGTGTTCACAAAGAACTGATAGAATTTATACGGGCTCGTCTTTTCCGCATCTAGCCAGACTGCGCCGCCCTCGGTTTTGCCGAACTTCGAGCCGTCGCTTTTCGTGATGAGTGGGAACGTCCAGCCCCAGGCCGGCACGCCGAGCTTCTTCCGGATGAGGTCAGTGCCGGCGGTGATATTGCCCCATTGGTCGCTGCCGCCGATCTGCAGCTCGCAGTGGTGGGTTTTCCGCAGGTGATAGAAATCGTGGGCCTGCAGTAGCTGGTAGCTGAATTCGGTGTAGCTGATCCCGTGGTCGCCCTCCATGCGCGATTTCACGGAATCTTTGGCGAGCATGACGTTGAGCGAAAAATATTTTCCGATGTCGCGGAGAAAATCCAGGTAAGCCAAGGGAGCCGTCCACGTGGCGTTGTCGACCAGACGCGCGGGATTGTCCGAGCCTTGAAAGTCGAGGAGGCGCGACAACTGCGCCTTGATGCGGTTGAGATTGTGATCGAGCTGTTCGCGCGTGAGCAGGTTGCGCTCGGCGGATTTGCCGGAGGGGTCGCCGATCATGCCGGTGGCGCCGCCGGCCAGGGGCAGCACGTGATGGCCGGCGAGCTGAAAGCGCTTCAACGTGAGCTGGCCCATAAGGTGGCCGACGTGCAGCGAATCGCCCGTGGGGTCGAAGCCACAATACACCGTCACGGGCCCCTCGCTCAGGCGCTTTGCGAGGGCGGGGAGGTCGGTGCAATCGGCGAGGAGGCCGCGCCATTGGAGGTCTTCGATCAAGGTCATTGCGGGAGCGGAAAAGTAAACGGCCTGGGTGTCGCGGCGCGCAAGAGCGTTTCTAATGGTGGCCGGTGCGAAAATAGAAATGCCACGGGTATGGGGAAAAACCATTTGCCGGCGCCCCGGCGCGGGCTCTACCTTTTTCTCTTCGATCCGAGCCAGTTGCCGCGGTCGCCCTACAAACTCAATCCCTTCCATGCCTTTAGCCCCCGGTTCACCCGCCCCCGATTTTACGCTCAAGACCATGACCGCGACGGGCATGAAGGACATCAAACTGAGCGACAATTTCGGCAAAAAGCAGACGGTGCTGCTCTTTTTTCCCTTCGCCTTTACCGGGGTGTGCACGCGGGAAATGTGCGGCCTTTCCACCGAATTCGGGCTGATCGAAAATCCCTCCGTGGCCGTCATCGGGATTAGCGTCGACAGCCCGCACGCCCAAGCCGCTTGGGCGCAGGCGAATCAGATTACGACGACCTTGGTCAGCGATTTGAACAAGGAAACGACGAAGGCCTACGGCGTGCTTTTCCCCATGATTGGCGGCATCGGTGACGCCTCGGCGCGCGCGGCCTTTGTCATCGGCTTGGACGGCCGGATCACGTACGCCGAGCAAACCGCCACCCCGAAAGACCTCCCCAACTTCGCCGCGATCAAGGTCGCGCTGGCGGGGTAAACCATTTTCAGATTTCAACTCCATGAGCCTTCCCAATCCGTTCAACACGTTGCAGTCGTTCACCGCGAACGGTACGACGCATCAATTCTATTCGCTGCCCGCACTCGAGGCCGCCGGCTTCAACGTGAAGAAGCTCCCGGTTTCGATCCGCCTCGTGCTGGAGTCACTGCTGCGCAATTGCGACGGCAAGCGGGTGGCGGAGCCGGCCGTGAAGGCCCTTGCGACGTGGGCGGCGAAGGCCGTACGGACCGATGAGATTCCCTTCGTTGTCGCGCGCATCGTGCTGCAGGATTTCACCGGCGTGCCTTTGCTCGTCGATCTCGCGGCCATGCGTTCCGCGGTGACGAAACTCGGCAAAAATCCGAAGATCATCGAGCCGCTGGTCCCCGTCGATCTTGTGGTCGATCACTCCGTGCAAGTCGATTTCGCCGGGAGTTCGGACGCGCTCGCCAAGAATCTCGATCTTGAATTCTCGCGCAATCGTGAGCGTTACCAATTCCTGAAATGGGGCATGCAGGCTTTCGATACTTTCAAAGTCGTGCCGCCCGGCATCGGCATTGTGCACCAGGTGAACCTGGAATTTCTGGCGAAAGGTGTGCTCAGTGACGCAAACGGCGTCTATTATCCGGACACGCTCGTTGGCACCGATTCCCATACGACGATGATCAACGGCCTCGGCATTGTGGGCTGGGGCGTCGGCGGCATCGAAGCCGAAGCCGGCATGCTTGGGCAGCCGGTTTATTTCCTCACGCCGGATGTCGTGGGCGTGTACCTCACGGGCGCGCTCAAAGAAGGAGTGACGGCGACCGATCTCGCACTGACGCTCACGCAGACACTGCGCAAGGCGAAGGTCGTCGGCAAATTTGTCGAGTTTTACGGTCCCGGCGCGGCTGCGCTCCCGGTCGTCGACCGCGCGATGATCGCGAACATGGCGCCCGAATACGGTGCCACGATGGGCTTTTTTCCGATCGACGGCGAGTGCACGAACTACCTCCGCGCGACCGGCCGCGAGGAAAGTGCCGTCGCGTTGTACGAAGCGTACTACAAGGCCCAGGGACTTTGGGGCATTCCGCAAAAGGGCGAGATCGAGTATTCCACGGATCTAGCACTCGACCTTGCAACGGTGGTGCCCAGCGTTGCGGGCCCAAAGCGTCCGCAGGACCGTATCGAGCTGCCGAAGATGAAGCAGGAGTTCACGGCTGCGTTTTCGAAGCCGGTCACCGAAAATGGCTTTGGCAAAAAGGCTGAGGAGCTCACGACCGTATCAGCCCAAGTTGGCGGCACGCGTATCGGCCACGGCTCAGTCTTGATCGCGGCAATCACCAGTTGCACGAACACCTCCAATCCGAGCGTGATGCTCGCGGCCGGTCTGCTTGCGAAGAAGGCCGTGGCGAAGGGACTCAAGGTCAATCCGCTCGTGAAATCGTCGCTCGCGCCGGGTTCACGCGTGGTTACCGCCTACCTCGAAAAGACCGGGCTCGCGCCGTATCTTGACCAGCTCGGATTCCAGACCGTCGGCTACGGTTGCACGACCTGTATCGGCAATTCGGGTCCACTCGCCGGTCCCATCGAGGAAGCCGTCGTGAAGAACGATCTCGTCGCCGCCTCGGTGCTGTCCGGGAACCGGAATTTCGAGGCGCGCGTGCACCAGAACATCAAGGCGAACTTCCTGATGTCGCCGCCCTTGGTCGTCGCCTTCGCGCTCGCGGGCCGCGCCGACATCGATCTTTCCTCCGAGCCGCTCGGCACCGGAAACAACGGTGCGCCGGTCTACTTGAAGGACATCTGGCCCACGTTGCAGGAAGTGCGCGATCAAATGCAGGCCGCGCTGAAGCCCGAAGTTTTTCGCAGGCTCTACAGTAATTTCGCCGCGCAGAATCCCAAGTGGAACGAAATCCCGTCGACCACCGGCAACGTGTACGCCTTCGACGCGAAATCGACGTACATCCAAGAGCCGCCGTTCTTCACGAACTTCACGCTGCAACCCGGAGCGATCGCCGAAATCAAAGGCGCCCGTGCACTCGGGATTTTTGGCGATTCCGTCACGACCGACCACATCTCGC
>CAIXKG010000192.1 GCA_903919985.1 uncultured Opitutia bacterium
CAGCGCAATGCTCGGCACCACGTCGCGCGGGTGCAGCAAAACCTTTTCCAGTTCCGGCAGCGTCAGCGCGTTGATCTGCTCCAGCGTCAGCGCTTTTTCCAAAGTGAGTTTGTCCGTCGCCGTACGCCGCAACGCCGTGAGATGCGCCCCGCAGCCAAGCTTTTCGCCGAGATCGTGCGCGAGCGTGCGGATGTAAGTACCCTTCGTGGAGCGCACGCGAAAATCGATCTCGGGCGGCGCGAATCGCGTCACCTCCCACTCGATCACCCGGATAAATCGCGGCTCGCGCACGATCTCCTCGCCCTTGCGCGCGAGTTTGTAGAGCGGCACCCCGTCGACTTTGATCGCGGAAAACATCGGCGGTATCTGATACTGGTCGCCTAACATCGTCTTGATCACCGCGCGCACGCCTTCCTCGGTCAGGGGCGGCACCGGGCGGGTCAGCACGATCTCGCCGTCGGCGTCCTGCGAGTTCGTCGTCTCACCGAGTTTCAGCGTGCCGACATATTCCTTGTCCAGGCTGATCAAATACTGCGACACGGCCGTCGCCTTGCCGACGAGCACGATGAGCAATCCAGTCGCCATCGGATCGAGCGTGCCCGCGTGGCCGATACGCTTCATGCGCAGCTTGCCGCGCAAACGGGCGATCACGTCGTGCGAGGTATGGTCGCGGGGCTTGTCGACGAGTAAAATGCCGTCGAGTTCTTTGGCGGGCAGCAGCATGGAAAGTCGTGCGTTATTTTTTGGGCGCGGCCGCTCCGTCCGTCAGGCGGCGCTGGAGTGCCGCCACCAGCCGCGGATAAAAATCGGCTGCGCCTGTTTTCAAACTGAGCCCCGCCGCGCAGGCATGGCCGCCGCCGCTGAATTCGCCCGCGAGCGTATCGACGCGATAAACTGGATCTTTTGCGCGCAGGCTGGCTTTCACCCCGCCGTCCGCACGCTCCTCGATCAAAACCCCGATGTCTACGCCCTCGATGCAGCGCGCATAGTCGACCAAGCCCTCGGTGTCTTCCGCCGTCGTGCCCGTCTCGGTAAACACACCCGCTGGGAGCCGGCCGATGCACACGCGGCCACCGCACTCCAGGCGCAGGGACGAAATAAATTTTTGCAGGAGCAGAAGTTTCCCGAGGCTTTCGCGTTCGAACAACTCGTAGCCGGCCTCAGCCGGCTGGGCGCCGCGGGCGACGAGTTCCCCGGCCAGTTGAAAACAGCGCCGCGAGGTCGCGTTGAAACGAAACTGTCCCGTATCGGTGAGAATCCCGGTGTAGAGCGCTTGGGCCGTGCGGGCGTCGATCGGCAGGCCAGCGTCGAGAAACACTCCGGCAAGAATTTCGCACGTCGCCGCGGCGTCGCGATCGACAAGATTGACCGCGGCATAGCCCCTATTCGAGCGGTGGTGGTCCACGTTCCCCACCGGCGCCGTGAAGTGTGCCTTCAGGCGTTCCCCGCTGCGGGCCTGATCCGCGCAATCGACAAAAACCGCCGCTCGACCCGCAGCCGCAAGCAAGGCCTCGTCCGTACGCACGAACCGCGTTTCCGGCCCGAGAAACTGCAGGCGCCGCGGTATAATGTCCGCATTCACGCATACAACATCGTGGCCGAGCGCCGTCAAAACGCGGGCGAGCGCCACTTGGGAACCGATGCAATCACCGTCAGGACGCGCGTGGCCCACCACCGCGACCGGACGACCGGCTAGCGCGGCGCGCAAGCGGGCGAAGTCGGCGGCGAGAGCGGGAAAATAACTTTCCACGGCGAACGCGATCAGGGCGCCGGATCCGCCGCAGGTGTTTCGGCGACGGGGGGCGGCGCGGTTACCGCCGGCGTCACCGGCGAAATCTTGTCCATATCGTCCAGCATCGCGAGGACGCGGGCGCTACGCGGCGTCGTTTCGTCCAAGGCATAGACGAGCTTCGGCAGAAATTTTAACGTGATCAGTTTACCTAACTCTTCGCGAATTTCCGCGGACTTGCGTCGCAGCCAGACCATGCCGCGTTCAACCGCTTCGTCGTTGCCCACGATGGCCACGCGGACCTTGCCGTCGCGCAGATCCGGCGCGATGCGGACCTCCGTGATGGTGATCGCCACCGACTCCTCCTGATAACGCCTGCGCAAAATGCCATTCAGCTCGCGCTGAACCAACTCATTGATGCGGACGGTGCGGTTGCTCACGGAGATTTCGACTTCTGAGTTTCGACGCCCGATCTCGCAAGCGGAGCATTGGCTCCAAGCGAAAATCGAGCATCAAAAATTAAAATTACAACGCGGCCCGGACCTTTTGCACTTCGAAGCACTCGATGACGTCGCCCACTTCGTAGCCGTTGAAATCGTCGAGCTTGATGCCGCACTCGAGGCCGGCGCGGACTTCGTTCGCGTCGTCCTTGAACCGTTTAAGCGTACCGATCTTGCCTTCGTGCATGATCTCTTTTTTCCGCCGCACGCGGGCCGAAGCGCCGCGGTTGATTTTGCCCTCGGTGACAAGACAACCGGCCACAAAACCCTTCGCGAGCGGGAACGTCGCGCGGACTTCCGCAGCGCCGGTCTTCGTTTCCTTGAGATCGGGATCGAGCAGGTCGGCCATCATCTCGCGCACCTTGTCGGCGAGTTCGTAGATGATACCAAAGCTTTCAATGCGCACGCCGTGATGTTTCGCGAGCGGCGTGACGCCGTTCTCCAACTTGGTGTTGAAGCCCACGATCACCGAGCCGGCGGCACCAGCCATCAGCACGTCGTTCTTCGTGACGATGCCGACTTCGGTCGAAACAATCTCGAGCGAAACTTTGGTGCTCTTGATTGCCTCAAGGAGGTTCCGGACCGCCTCGGTCGAGCCGAAAACATCCGTTTTGACGATAAGCTTGAGGACCTTCGCCTGGGTGGCGGCGATGTTGGCAAAAAGATGGGCGACCGACATTTCCTTCGGCACCGCGTCGGAGGTCGTCGTGATTTTCTTCACGCGCTGCTGCTCCTCCTCCGCCAGGTTTTCCGCTTCGCGGGTGTTCTTGACGACTTTGAATGCGGCGCCGCTGTCCGGCGTGCCACTCCAACCAATCACGCGCACAGGCGTGGCCGGCGGGGCTTCCTTCAAAGGCTTGCCTTGGTCATCGAACATCGCGCGCACCTTCGCCCAATTCGGGCCGCAAACGATGGCATCACCGACGCGCAGTGTGCCGCGCTGCACAATCACGGTCGCGAGCGGACCGCGGCCCACGTCCACCTGCGACTCGATAATCACGCCGGTGGCATCCGCTTTCGGGTTGGCCTTTAGCTCCAGCACATCGGACTGGAGAATAATCATCTCAAGCAGATCGTTGATACCGGTGCCCTTGATCGCAGAAACGGGGACCGTGACCGTCTCGCCACCCCAGTCCTCGGGGGCGATATTGCGCTGCTGCATCTGGCTTTTGACCTGATCGATGTTCGCGCCTTTCACGTCCATCTTGTTCACGGCAACGATCAACGCGAATTTTTCGGGCTGCTGCTCCTTGACGCCAAGCGCGATCTTCAGCGCTTCGTCGGTCTGCGGCATGAAACCGTCGTCTGCCGCCACCACGAGAATCGCGACATCAGTCACGCTCGCGCCGCGCGAACGCATCTTGGTGAAGGCCGCGTGACCGGGCGTATCGAGGAACGTGATCCTACGGCCGTTGAAATCGATCTGGTAGGCGCCGATGTGCTGCGTGATGCCGCCAGCCTCGCCCTTGGCAACGTCCGCCTTGCGGATTGCATCGAGCAACGAGGTCTTGCCGTGGTCGACGTGACCCAAAATACAAACGACCGGCGGCCGGGCGACGAGATGCGCGGACTCGTCCTCTTCAGGTTTCTTTTCCTTTTTCTCCTTTTGGCTCTGCTGGGTGACGGCCGCGCCGCGATGTTTCACTTCGAGCAGGAAACCGTGTTTCTCAGCAAGCTTCGCCGCCACCGCTTCATCGAGCGACTGCGTGATGGCGGAGAAAATTCCCATCTGCATCAGCTCTGAAATGAGCTGGAAAGGCCGCATGCCGAGTGCCGTCGCGAAGTCGCGCACGATCACCGGCGGCTTCATGCTGATCGTCTTCACATCGCCCACTTGGGTCACCGTGACGGACGACGACGGTGCGGATGGCGCGGCGGTGAGTGGACCGGCGCCGGGGAGCCCGGGCGGCCGGGGAACCAACGGTGGACGCGACGGCATCGACGGCAGCGCGACCGGCGCCTTCGACATCGGAGGCGGTAAGCTGGGGGCCGAAACCGGCACGGAAGCCATGGGCGCCGGGGCGCGAGGCGCCACCGGAGCGGCGGCGGCCGGTGGAGTCACCACGGGCGCAGGCACAGGCGCTTTGACGACCGGAGCTGGCACGACGGCGCGCGGCGGGAAAGCGGGCGGCGGCGTTGGTGCCTTCGCGACCGGTTGCGGCACGGCCACGGGCGGCGGCGTGGAAGATGGACGAGGCGGCGGCGGGGGCGGCGCCTTTACCGGGGCCACGACGGGCGACGGAGGAACTGGCGCAGGTGCGGCCGCAATGCTGGCCGCGACCTTGGCGGCGGCGGCGACTTCTTTTTCGCGGGCAATATCCTGCGTGCTCTTCACAAACACGCCGGCGGGAATCCGCACCTGCGACGGTTCGTTTGCGACGACCTCCGAAGACGCCACCGGAGCCGGAGCGGGCGCCGGCGCGGCAACTTTGGCGCCAAACTCTTTCTCAATTTCGTCGAAGTAGATTTTGCTGACCGTGCTCGAAACCGACTTCGTATCCGCCGACACATAGCCCCGCTCCTTCAGGATCGCCAACATTTCCTTGGCTTCCTTGTTGTACTGCTTGGCTAGTTCGTGGATGCGGGTGCTCATTCAGTTCGTCGGCAAAAAATAAAGTTCTGTTAGCTCAACCGGTAACGCGGCCAATAATGTCCGTCGCTTCCTCGGCGGTGAATCCGCCGCCGACGAGATCTTCCGCCGCGACGCCTTCGAAGGCGGCGGGCGAGGTAATGCCCATGCGCACGAGACGCAGCGCGATCGCCGGGTCGAATTCGAACGCCTTCTTCAACGCGTCCGCCGCCGTCTGCTCCGGGTTGTCGCCGGCGGCCTTGAACTCTTCAATGTCGAGGCGCCAGCCGATGAGCCGGGAAGTGAGGCGGGCATTCTGCCCTTTGCGGCCGATCGCGATCGCGAGATCATCCGTGGCAACTTTGAGCACAATGCGGTGATTCTTGTCGTCGATGATGATCTCGCGCGGTGTGGCGGGCTTGAAAGCCTCGATCAGCATTTCGCGCGGGTCCGCGAAATATTTAATGATGTCGATCTTCTCGCCGTTTAATTCGCGGACGATGGTTTTCACGCGTGAACCACGAGCGCCGACACATGCGCCGACCGGATCAACTTTCTGGTCCTTGCTCGTGACGGCGATCTTGGTGCGGTAGCCGGGCTCGCGGGCGAACGCCTCGATTTTCACGGTGCCATCGGCGATCTCCGTGACTTCGAGTTCGAACAGGCGGCGCACAAATTTCTGGCTCGCACGGCTGAGAATGATTTCCGGACCGCGGGGCGTACTCTCGATTTCCAGGAGGATGCAGCGAATGCGGTCACCGGGTTGATATTCCTCACCGGGGACCTGCTCCTTGACCGGCATGACAGCCTCGGCCTTGCCGAGATCGACGAAGATGTCGTTGCGCTCACGACGGCGCACCGTGCCGGTCACAATATTGCCAATCTGATCCTTGAAGTCGTCGTAGATGCGGTCCTTTTCAAACTGCCGCAGGCGCTGCATCACGGCCTGGCGCGCGGTTTGCGCGGCAATGCGACCGAGCGTCGAAGGATCGATTTCCCGCTCGATCATGTCGCCGAGCACAGAACCCGGTTTCACCGCCTGGGCTTTTTCGACGTGAATTTCCGTCCGCGGATTGCTGACCGAATCCACCACCTTCATCACGGCCCACGCTTTCAGCTGGCCGTTCTTCGGGTTGATATCGATCTTCAGTTCCTGCCCCGAGCTTACGCCCTTTTGGGCCGCAGTCTTCAACGCGTTCGTGATCGTCGAGATCATGTCGGCGCGCGGAATGCCCTTCTCCTTCTCCATGTATTCCAGGACGGACAGAATTTCGCTGCTCATAAGTGTTGGTAGGTGAGGAAAAAAAAGGCGGGCCACAGGGCCCACCTTTTTGCAAAGTGTGGTTAATTGAGTGGGAGAACGTATTCGCCGCTCGGAAACCTTGTCAAGCCCCACGCCCCAAACGGGCTACCATCGCCGCTTCGCCGGCCAAATCCCAGCCCAGCAAACCCTGCGCAAGACCGGTGCACGCCGGCTGTTCAGGCGTCAAAACCGCCAACTGACGCAGGCTCTTCGACAACCACGACGGCAGGTCACCGGGAAACCAATGCACCCAAATCGGGCCGAGATTCATCTTGTCTCCCGAATGTGCGGCAAAGAGCGGCAACCAACCGTCACAGACCAAAGTATCGAATCGCGTTCCACCGATCGCCTCGCCGCAACATGCCGCGGCGAGGCGCGCCCGACGGGCCGCGAACCGGTGTTCGCGCCGGATGCGTCGCGTCCCGGCTTCGCCGTCCGGTTCGGGCCACGTCGACAGTTCTTGCGCCAGATGGTCCGGCCAGTCGGGCCGCGCCCTCACCCACTTCGCGTATTGCTCTAAACGCGCCCGCGGCCGATTCGCCGGCCGCACGCCTTGTGCGCTCCACGCCTCCGCCTCGGCGGCCAAGGCGCGGCCCGCATCCACCGCGCCTGCAGCCCAAGCCGCCAACGGGAATCGCCCCGCGAGCCGCAGCATGGGCCCACGATCAAAACGGTAGCCCAAAATCTCCAACGCCGCGTGATGACAAGCCGCCGTCCAACCGAGACGGTTCAATCTTTGCCGCGCGAAATGCACTTTCAAACGCCAGCGTTGCTCGCCGTGTTCGCGCAACAACCGGATCAAATCCGGCGCCGACAGCTGCCCCAGCTCGTCGAGCACGCGGCCGGAAGGACGTTGCGCGAGCGACTCCACCGCATCGTCCGCGGCAAATGATTCGAGGTCGTGATGCAACAGCGGTAGCAACGCCAAGATCGGGATTTCCCTGCCGCCCGCGCCCCGTGTCACTGCACCAACCGGCGGTGGAAACAACACGACGTGCAGCTGCACCCCGTCATACGCCGGATCGCGGGCGTGCCCGTGCGCATTCCAGTCGCTCGCGTGCAGATGCAGCTCGACGTCACCGGTCCGGTTTTCGCCATCGTCGAACGCAAATCTCGCCCCGTGAAAATCCGGTCCACCAAGAAGATTCCACTTTCCGGGATGAAAAATGTGCACGCGCCGACCGTCGGTTGCCCTCGCGGCCGACCGGTCAAAGTCCCCGCGCAACCAGATTTTCTGGAGCAGCTTTTCGGAAAATGAAAACGGCCCGTAAAGTCCCTGCACTTCGGCGACGTTTGGAAAAACGATACTCATCCTTTCCGCACATTCCGGTCGCGGAAAAAAACGCGTCGAGCCCGTTTCGTGTCAGCGGCGCGGTTTTGAGTTTTGGGGTTTGAGTTTTGATTTACCCGGATCGCCGACGTCGAAGTTCCCGGTTGAACGATGCGCATTCCGCGAACTCAAAACCCTGAACTCAAAACTCAAAACACCGCGCTTGCGCGGTTCCGAGCGCGCCGCGAGATTGCGCGCATGAATCCCACCAGCTTGGCCCGGCTTCTCGGAATCGGCATCATCATTATCGTTCTCATCGTCGCCGCTGCCCAATCGACTTACGTCATCGACCCTGGCTTCCGCGGCGTGCAAGTCACCCTCGGCAAAGTCAGCACGGATTTTAAACCCGAAGGCTTCGGCACCAAGTCGCCGTTCATCTCACACGTCATCGCGATTCCGGTCCGCCAACTCACGCGCGAGCTCAACGCCGAGTGCTATTCCGCCGATCTCCAGCAGGTCACCATTCATCTCCGCGTTCTCTACCGCATCCCCGAGGCCGCTGTGGTCCGAATCTACCAGGACTACGCCGGTGATCCGTTCGACACGCTCATCGCGCCACGCGTACAGGAAGCGTTGAAAGAGGTCACCGCACTGCAAAGCGCCGAGCAAATCGTGAAGCATCGCGAAGACGTGAAGATCAAGGCCTTCGCCGCCGCCAAGGAAAAGATCAGCAACATCCTGACCGTCGAGGACGTCGTGCTCGAAAACATCACGCTCACCAAAGAACTCGAATCTGCGATCGAAGCGAAAATGGTGCAGGAACAGGAAGCGGCCAAATCGCGCTTCGTGCAGCAAAAAGCACAGATTGAGGCCGATACCGCGATCATCCGCGCCAAGGGCGAAGCCGAGGCCATCCGCATCCGCGCCGATGCCATCCGCGACAACCCCGGACTGATCCAACTTCAGATCGTCGAAAAGTGGGACGGCAAAGCCCCGCTCGTCATTGGCGGCGGCAGTGATGCCCATGGCGCGAATATTCTTCTCCCGATCGGCATCACCGCTCCCGCCGTTCCCGCTGTTCCTGCGCGCAAATGAGTCCGATAGCCCGAAAAAATCTCACGTTCCTCGCGGGTGTCATCCTGCTGGTGGCACTCTGCATCGTTTTCCCGAGCGTACTTAAGTTTGTCGAAATCGCGGCGCGCGAAATCCGCTTCCTCTGGTGGGAAATCGCGATCCTTTCCCTCGGCGTGTGGCTCGCGTTTTTCTTCGGCAAGAAACGCGATTGAAACGCGGCCATCGGCCGCGTTTCGAGTTTTGGATTCCGGGTTTTGAGTTTTGGGTTGAGAGCTCCCAGCTCAGAGTTCCAAGCGCGACCGTTGTTAGCCGGAACTCAAAACTCAGAACCCAAAGCCCAATCCGGGCTGGTCTAAACTCGGTTTTTGCGGCCGGCTTCCTTTCTCCCCATGTTTCGCCTCGATCAAAAAAACACCCTAGTCACCGGCGCCGGCTCGGGCATCGGCGCGGCGATCGCTGAAATTTTCGCCCAAGCGGGGGCTCAGGTGCTCGTCACCGACGTCGATCACTCAGCCGCCGTCGCCACCGTGGCCCGCATCGCCGCCGCCGGCGGCAACGCCCGCGCGCTCAAACTCGACATCGTCAACGAAACGGAAATCGCCGCCGCCGTCACCGCCGCGGGCGGGCCGCTCGATGTACTCGTCAACAACGCCGGCATCGGCTGCATCGGCACGATCGTGCAGACGGCCCCGGCGGATTTCGACCGGCTGATGAACGTGAACGTGCGCGGCACGTTTCTCGTCACGCGGGCATTTCTCCCCGCGATGCTCGCGCGCGGACGCGGCAGCGTGATCAATCTCGCTTCGATTGCGGGCGTGATCGCGGTGCGCGAGCGGTTCGCCTACACGACGGCGAAGTTCGCGGTGGTCGGGCAGACCAAGGCCCTCGCGCTCGACCACTCGCACACCGGCGTGCGTTTCAACGCCATCTGTCCGGGCCGCGTCGAAACACCTTGGGTCCAAAAACGCCTTTCCGAATCCTCCGACCCCGAAGCCGCGCGCCGCGAAATGGCCGCGACGCAGTTGACCGGCCGCATGGCCACGCCCCGCGAAATCGCCGCCGCCGCGCTTTATCTTGCCGCCGACGAGTCCGCGATGGTCACCGGGAGTACGCTCGTGGTAGACGGCGGTTGGAGCGCGGGAAAGTAGACCTCGGGGGAACGCGACGCGATCCGGCCGCGCCGAGTTCGCTGATGACGACACTTTGCCGTCAGATCAATGTGGGCGGGGTGCCCTCACCCCGCTTGGACATCGCTGGTTGAACGGCGGTTTGCGGGGTGAGGGCACGCCGCCTGCAGTTATCATCCGCTGCAGTCGCGAAAGCATCGCGTACCGCGGGCGCGCGGGAAACAGCTGATGTTACAGCCGCGTGAACTTTCGCCGTCCGGTCCGCAGAAATTGAACCATTCCGCACACCGCGGCGTCTCCCCCCGCGTTCACAGTTATATTGGTGTTAGGTCATAGGTCGAAGGGCCGCCTAGGGGTAGGCGGCCCTTCTCATTTCCCAGAAAGATTCAAGTTTTCGCGTGGCCGTATGGGGCGGCGGCCGGCGTCTCTGCCACCCGGGCTCGGCATCTTCGTTTCGGCAGGCAGGGAC
>CAIXKG010000193.1 GCA_903919985.1 uncultured Opitutia bacterium
AGAACGGGTCGGGCTTTGTGCTGCGCCTTGGTCGTGGGATAGGAACTGTTGCTGAACGCCTCGGGCTCGCGCGCTTCCTTGCCGACGAGATCGAAATAAATCGGGCAACCCGCAAGATCGAACTCCTCGACCAAACCGGCTTCGAGGTAGCGGCGATATTGCTCGGTGAGTTTCTCCTCGCGGTTGCAAAAAATTTTAATGCGGAAAGGCCGCGTACCCGTCTGCGTTGCGTAGTAGATGCGGAAGCGTTTCCCGCCAATCGCGGGCGGCGGCGTACGGTCCGCGAGGTATTCGAGCCGCTGGTTCAGTTTTGCGGTCGGCAATTTCTTATCGAGCGTGCGGTGCAGCTTCACGGCGGCGTTCAACATGCGGTCAACTTCATAGCCGCTCATCGCCGAAACGAAAATGAGCGGCGCGCCCGGCGTGAAGAACAGGCGGTCAAACAGAGCCTTCTCATATTTATCGCGGTAATCGCGCGCGTTTTTATAGCCGGTAAGCTTTAGGTTTCCTCCCTTGAACATGTCCTGCACGAGATCCCATTTATTGACCACGATCACGATGGGCTTCTTCTCCTTGATCGCCTCGCCGGCGATGGCCTTGTCCTGCTGCGTGACGCCCTCGAGGGCGTCAACCACAAGGAAAACCACGTCGGCGCGCTGAATCGCATCAAGGGAACGCAGGCGGGAAAAATATTCCACGGGCGACGCCAGCTTGGTGGCCGCCTTGATGCCGGCTGTGTCGATGAGCTTGAAGGGATACATCTCGCCGTCGCGGCCCTTGAACTCGAACGGTAATTCAACCGAATCGCGCGTCGTGCCCGCAAAGGGGCTGACCACGAGGCGGTCGCTTTTGAGGAGATTGTTACTGAGTGAAGATTTGCCGACATTCGGGCGGCCGATGAAACACACGCAGAGCGGATCGGCGGCGGTTTTAGGCGCGGCCACATCCGAGGCGAGCGGCCCGCCCAGGCGGGCGAGAATAAGGGCGCGCAGCTCGGTTTCGCCCGTGCCGTGTTCGGCGGAGACGCGCGCGGGTTCGCCGAGGCCGAGACGATAGGCATCGGAGAGCTGGACCTTGTCGTCGTTAAAGTCGGCTTTGTTCACGACGAGCAGCACGTTCCTCTTGGATTTGCGCAGCTTCTGCGCGATGCGTTCGTCGAGACCGATTACGCCCTCGAGCCCGTCGACCACGAAGAGAATGAGATCGGCGGAGGCGATGGCGAAATCAACCTGCCGCTCGGCGGCCTTGATGATATCCGTGGTGCGATCGTCACCCACCAGCCCGAGGCCACCGGTATCGAGCAACGTGAATTCGCCTTCGGCGATCTCGGTCGAAATGACGTCGCGCGTCACCCCAGGCTGATCGTGGACGATGGAAATGCGTTTCCGCGCCAGCCGGTTAAAGAGGCGGCTTTTGCCGACATTGGGTCGGCCGACGATAGCGACGGTACGGGACATAGGACGGGGAATTAGTGGGTAGCGGGTAGCGAGTAGCGAGTAGGAAAACTTGGAGCGGCCGAAGCGCGGCGCGCGACCCGGTGGTCAAGAAACGCCCGGCCCCGCGGGAACTGCTCTCAAGAACGGGAGCCAGCCCTTGGTTTACGCTCACGAAGGTGTGATTCCCCTTTCTAGCGAGGGGTGCCCGCAAAGCGGGATGTTTCGCGCGCCGTCGCTCTACGATTTCCTCCCGCCCTGCACAAACCGCTCGATGCGATCGCAGGCGACGATGAGTTGGTCGTAGCCGGTCGCGAAACAGGCCCGGACGTGACCGATCCCGTTTTCGCCGAAAGCGCTGCCGGGGACGACCGCGACTTTTTGCTCGGTGAGCAAGCCGGTCGCGAATTCCTTCTCGTTCAGGCCGGTCGATATGATGCTGGGAAAAGCGTAGAAGCTTCCGCGCGGCGAGTGGCACTTCAGACCGATCTCGTTGAAGCGACGCACCACGAGATCGCGACGCCGGTGATACTGCTCGCGCATTTTCAGCACGCTGTCCCAGCCGCGTTGCAACGCCTCGAGCGCCGCTTCTTGGGCAATGATCGAAGCGCACAGCATCGTGTACTGGTGGACTTTCATCATTGCATCGATGAGCGAGGCCGGACCACAGGCGTAGCCGAGACGCCAACCGGTCATGGCAAACGCCTTGGAAAAACCGTGCAGAAAAATCGTGCGCTCAGCCATCCCCGGCAGGCTCGCGATGCTGGTGTGCGTGCCCTCGAACGTGAGCTCCGAATAGATCTCATCGCTCAACACGAGCAGGTCCTTCTCCCGGCAAAACGCCGCGATGGCCTCGAGTTGAGTACGATCGCAGGTGCCGCCCGTAGGATTGCACGGCAGGTTAAGCATGAGCAGCTTGCAGCCCGGCTGCCACGCGGCGCGCAAGGCCTCCGCGGTGAGCGCGAAGTTATCCTTCGCAAACGTCGGCACGGCGATGCCCTGCGCGTGCACCAGCGCCACGCTGGGTGAATAGGAAACATAGCACGGCTGGTGAAACATCACCTTGTCGCCGGGATTACAGAACGCGCGCAGGGCGAGATCCAGCGCCTCGCTCACGCCGACCGTGACGATCACCTGATCGTCCGGCCGGTAGCTCACACCGAAGTGGTGCTCAACGTAGACCGAAATCGCGCGCCGCAACTCGATCAGACCGAGGTTAGACGTATAATAGGTTTTGCCACGTTCGAGGGCGAAGATCGCGGCCTCGCGGATATGCCACGGCGTGACGAAGTCGGGCTCGCCGACGCCGAGGGAGATCACGTCTTGGCCCTTCATCTTGGCCACGAGTTCGAAAAAATCGCGGATGCCGCTCTTGGGCAAAGCGGCCACGTGGCCCGCCACCCAGCGTTTGGGATCAGTGCTCATGATGGACTGGCCTCCGGCTTAGGGAGCGACGTTGAGCCGCGTGCTGGGCGCCTCGCCGACATCGAGCAGGAAGCCCTGGTCTTTGTAACAGCGGAGCATGAAATGCGTGGACGTCGATAGCACGCCCTCGATCGTCGAAAGCTTTTCCGAGACAAAGCCGGCGACTTTTTGCAGCGACCCGCCTTTCACGAAAACGAGCAGATCGTAGCCGCCCGACATGAGGTAACACGACTCGACCTCGTCAAAACGCGCGAGACGTTCCGCGAGGCGGTTGAAACCGCCTCCGCGCTCAGGCGTGATTTTGACCTCGATGACCGCGCGGACATCGGCGGCGGCGGCGGCTTCACGAGAAAGATCGAGCACCGGACGCCAGCCGAGAAGGATTTTATCCTTCTTCAACTGTTCCAGATGCTGTTCGACTTCGCGTACGGACAGCCCCGCGACCTGCGCGATTTGCGCGGACGTGAGACTGCCGCCTTCGAGGAGCAGCTTGAGGACAGGATTCATAATCACCGGCCACCGTCGCAGAAGCGCCGAGCCGGTGGCCATACTAAATTTCGGGCCGGCGGCGCCGTTGCCTCGAAAATTTTGGACGCCGACTCAGACCCTCAGCGCAAAGCTGCGAAGTCGGTCAGGAAGAGGCGAATATCGACATCAGGGTTCGTGATCCGACGCCGTCGCGAATGGCACAAAAACCGCCGCTGGCAAAAACGCCCTTGCGCTTCGGTCCGCCGCTTCATTCGCTGCACAGACTGTTCGGAGAGATGGCTGAGTGGTCGATAGCGGCGCTTTGCTAAAGCGTTATACGTGTAAAAGCGTATCCGGGGTTCGAATCCCCGTCTCTCCGCCAGTTTATTTTTCGAGGGTTTCACCCCCGATCGAGCACTCGGCCCCAAGCGGCGGCGCCTCCCATTTTCGGCCGGCACGGGTGGGCGCCATTCACCAAAAACGATCAAAATGGATCGTGCCTAAAAATCCGCGTTGCTGACGAATGCGATCTTCCGGCTGTCGGGCGACCACGAGGGCACGTTGATCGTGCCTTGTCCGCCGTAGAGATAAGCGATGACTTTAATCGGTCCGCCCTGGGTCGACATCAGACGGAGATAGCAGTGCTTGTAGTACGGATGATCCGACGGATCGGCGTCGGGCGCATAGGAGATCATCGCGATCCATTTCCCGTCGGGCGAAATGTGCGAGAACCAGTTATTGAACTCATCATTCGTCACCGCCTCTTGGCCGCTGCCGTCGGGCCGCATCCGCCGGAGTTGCATCAGTCCCGTGTCGGTCGAGTTGTAGTAAATCCATTTTCCGTCGGGAGCATATTCAGAACCGTCGGCCATGCCTTTCGAGGTCGTCAGGCGCACTTCTTCACCGCCATCAACCGCGACTTTGTAGATGTCGAGTTTGTCGGGACCGGTGGGATTCGACGGGTCCTTGCGGCCGCCGGTGTAGACCAGAAATTTGCCGTCGGGCGACCAGCCGTGGAGATACGACGGCGCAAGCGGCGTGATCAATTTCGGCGCGCCGCCGGTTGAGGGCAACACCCAGACCCGCGAGCGGAACGTGCCCGGCCCGGAGCTGCTGATGCCGAGCATTTTCCCATCGAACGACAAAACGTGATCGTTGTTGCTCCGGTTGACGTCGCCGGTGTCGAGCGGCTGCGGCGTGCGCGTCGCAAGATCGAAGCGGCTCAAGCGTCCCTTGTTCGGACCGGCGCCGCTGACATTGTAGATCAAGCTGCGTCCGTCCGTCGTCCAATTCGGCGCCTCGAAGGGCTCTTTCGACTGATAGATCGTCTCAAGTTTTCCGGAGTGCACGTCGAGAATCTCAAGCTTGCTGCCAATGTAATCCTTGTAGGGCGTGAAACCCATTTTCACCGGCTTCGTGAAACGCACGTCGCGAAATACCGCCGTCTCCTGCACGTCCGCGTTATGCGACGAAAGGAAAAGTCCGACGAGCGGTTCCGCTCCGAGATCGAGGTCGGCGATCTGCGCGCTGACGAAAGGCTCACCGTAAATTGCGGCGGAAAAAATGTAGGTTTTGCCGCGCCGCTCAAGCTGCAGAACATCCGCCCACTTGATCGGCAACCGGATCTCCTCGGTCGCCCCGCCTTTCGTCCGACGGAATTGCAGCGAAGTCAGGCCGTCACCGGCGTGCCTCGCACCGTCGATATAGGTCGCGTCGGCCTCGAGGCTCGTGCGGGCAATCCAGCCGGCTTTGCGGTGGGGATCGACGCCCGGGCCGACGAATTCCACGCGCGTGCGCACGATGAAATCGCCGTTGGTCTTTTTCCAGGCGAACTGAAATTCGTCCCGCGCCGCCCACATGTTGGCGCCCGCCGCCTTGAACGTGTATTCCTGCCGGGCCTCGTCGTAGCTGGCCGAGCCGGCGAGCTTCGGCGCGCCGACGTCACCCTGCTCCTCAAATTCACCGACGGGTTTGGCGAGGCCCGTATGGGCAACAACCAAGAGAGCGGATACAAGCGACAGCACAGGCAGGGAGTTTTTCATATTCTCACCGAGGGGTTTCCAAGCGGACCAGAGCGCAAATTGAAACACGAAGGCGCCGACGGCGCATCGTTGCGTTCTATTTGCAGGGGAGGCGAAGTTGTCTCGCCGCCCGGGCACGAGCAAGTCGGTTTTGAGAGCGGTCGACCGAAGACGGGATTTATTGCGGTGGTGAAAGAGCTGCCCCACTTCGTCGCTACGCGCCACCCGTTGAAAGTGTTGGCGAATCGCCGAGCTGTTTTTTAACCAGCGGCGCGACCTGCGTACCCAGAATTTCGATCGCGTGCATGATCTGGTGATGCGACAGCAGGCGATTATCGAGAAGAATGCTCATCCGGGAAATTCCTCCGAACGCCCGATACTCGGCGATGATTTTGGCCGCGACGGCCGGCGCATCACCCACCATCAGCGCGCCCTCCGGGCTGCATTGCGCGTCGAATTGCGGGCGCGTGGGCGCAGGCCATCCGCGTTCGCGCCCGATCCGCCCAAAGGCATCGCGGTAGGCCGGCCAAAATTCATCGGCTGCCTGGCGTGTGCTGTCCGCGAGAAATCCGATGGAGTGAATGCCGACCGTGAGTTTCTCCGGCGCATGGCCGGCGCGGTGGCCCGCTTCGCGGTAAAGCTCGATGAGCGGTCGAAACTGCCGCGGCTGTCCGCCGATGATAGCCACGATCAACGGCAAACCGAGTTGTCCGGCCCGCACCGCTGATTGCGGCGTTCCGCCCACGCCAATGTAGATGGGCAGCGGTTGTTGGAACGGCCGCGGGTACACGCCCTGACCCGTGAGCGCAGCCCGGTGCTGGCCCGACCAGTGGACGTTCGTCTGCTCGCGGATTTTCAGCAGGAGTTCGAGTTTCTCCGTGGCCAATTCATCGTAGTCCGAAAGATCAAAGCCAAAGAGCGGGTAGGATTCGATGAACGAGCCGCGGCCGACAATCATTTCCGCGCGCCCCCGCGAAATCAGGTCGACCGTGGCGAATTGTTGAAAAACGCGCACCGGGTCGTCCGAACTCAGGACGGTCACCGCGCTCGCGAGCCGGATGCGTTTCGTGCGCGCGGCGGCGGCGGCGAGCAGCACGGCGGGCGCGGAGGAAACGTAGTCCGCGCGATGATGTTCGCCCACGCCGAACACATCGAGGCCGACTTGGTCGGCGAGTTCGATCTGCTCCAGCAATTCACGCACGCGTTCAACGTCTCCCACCGGGCCTGCTTTCGCCGTTGCCACAAAAGTATCCACGCCGATTTGAATCATAAGTTGAAGGCGCGGAGCCGCGCGGAGCCGAGGATATACCCACCAACGGAATTAAATCCACTCCGGCCTGCGTCCGCGCCGGGCCGTGCGAATCTGATTGCCGCGCTCCCGCACAATCGGCGGCCTTGCGGCATGGGTGCTAAATACCTTCCAACGAGCAAAGACCGCAAGGCGAGCCAACGCTTTCAACAGGCGCAGCAACCGCAGTCGAAATTCATCAAGACTGCCGGCACGCCGCCGGCCAAGAAGCGCAAGAAGCCGTAACGCACGCGGGCCGCGCATTCCGCCACGACATGAATCATCTGACCGCGGGAGAATACTGGAACGCCAACGCCGAAGCCTGGACGAAGCTCGCCCGAGCGGGCCACGATCTTTACCGCGATCATCTCAACACGCCGGCGTTTTTCGAACTGCTGCCGCCGGTGAGCGGACTCACGGGCCTCGATCTGGGCTGTGGCGAGGGCCATAATACCCGGCTACTCGCCCAGCGCGGCGCGGCCATGACGGCGATCGATATCGCGGCCGTGTTTATCCAGCACGCCCAGTCCGAGGAAAAGCGCGCGCCGCTCGGGATCGTTTATCAGGAAGCGAGCGCCGTCGAACTCCCATTCGCCGACGGCACGTTCGATTTTGCCACGGCCTTCATGAGCCTGATGGATATTCCCGAAACCGAGCGGGTGCTGGCCGAGGCGAGGCGCGTGCTCAAGCCCGGCGGATTTTTGCAGTTCTCGATTCTACATCCGTGTTTCAATCCCCCGCACCGGCGCAACTGCCGCGATGAAGAGAAGATCACTTACGCCGTCGAGGTGGGCGATTATTTTGTCGATGCGCGCGGGCGGATCGACGAATGGATTTTTGGCACGGCCGCACAGGGCGGACGCGAGCGCTGGCCGAAATTCAAAGTCCCGCGCTTTCACCGTCCACTGAGCGAATGGCTGAATCTTTTGATCGCGGCGGGATTCACGCTGGAACAATTCGCGGAGCCCTGCCCTTCCGAGGAAACGGTGCGCCGTCATCCGACCCTCCAAGATGCCCGCGTCGTTGCTTACTTTCTACACATTCGCGTGCGCAAGCCGTGACGATTGCGCTGGCCGCTCGGCGGGTGGTGCGTTCACGGTGATCGCCCTTCTCGAACTCGCTCATCAATCCTATTTCATACCCTTCCATGTCCATTCCGCCTAATCTCCGTACCGTTGCCGAATTTTATATCCGGGGCCTGACCGCAGGTTTCGTCACTGCCGCTGAGGTGATTGCCTGGGCCGATGAAGTGATCGTGGCTGCACCGAAAACCGAGGACTGGATGCTCGATATTTCAACCGCGAGTGCGGACGACCGCATGGGCGTACTCCATCACCTGCATGCCGTGCAGGGCGAAGTCGACGAACCCGCATTGGCGGCTCTTCTGGCAACGAAGCAATAGTTCTCCCTTAGCTCACAGCCGAACGGCCGGCTGCAACGGCATGGCCCGAACAAAAATTCGGGGGACGCGGTCACGCTGAAAAATTCCACCGAATTTTCAGCGGCATGCGGGGGCCAGCGCACCCGTGGACATTTCCCGGCTTAGCCGGAAAATGTAGTTTAGATATTCACCAAGCGGCCCGTGGAATCACCGAAGCGTTCCGGGATGAGCGCAGGCGCCCCGCCGATTCGGTCCATCATACTGAGGTAAAGATTGGAGATCGGCGCAGCCGAATGCTGAACGTAGCGCCCGGGATTCAATGTTCCACCGCCACCGCCGGCTAGGATCACCGGCAGATTATCGTGCGAATGCCGGTTGCCGTCCGCGTTCCCGCTGCCGTAAACGATCTGGGAGTTATCGAGCAGCGATTTGCCGTCGATATCCTTGGTCTGCTCCATCTTCTCGAGGAAGTAGCCCAGTTGCGTCGCGTACCAAACGTCGATCTGAGTAACTTTCTCCACGAAGTCGGGCTTGTTATTGTGGTGCGTGAGGAAGTGGTGACCGTCGGCAATGTTGAGCTCCGGGTAAGTGCGATCGCTGCCTTCGCTGCCTACCATGAAAGTCGCGACGCGGGTGCTGTCGGTCTGGAACGCGAGGTGCAGCATGTCGAACATCAGGCGAACGTACTCCGTGGTGCCCGCGGGGATACCACCGGGTGCTTCGACCATCGGCTGCGGACGATTGGCGCGGGACTGCTCCGCCTGTTGAATGCGCACCTCGATATCGCGCACACTCGTGAAATACTCATCGAGCTTGTTGCGATCACGCCCGGAAATTTTGGTCTGCAACTTCCGGCTGTCATCCAGGATGAAATCCATGATGGAGCGCTGCTGCTGCTGGCGCAGGAGGAGATTCTTCTGACGCTCGCTCGGTGCACCGGCGCCGAACAGGCGTTCGAAGAGGAGCCGCGGATCGACCTCGGGCGTCATCGGCTGCGTCGGTGAACTCCAGGAAAGATTGTGCTGATAAACGCAGGAGTAGCCGGTGTCGCAGGTGCCGGCATTTTGAATGGAGTCACACGACAGTTCCAGGGAACGGAAGGGCGTGAGCATTCCGACCTGCTGGGCCATGAGCTGATCAACCGAAACGCCGGCGCGAAAGTTGGATCCGCCGGATTTGGCAATGCGCACGCTCGTCAGAAACGTGCCGTTGGCGCGCGCATGATCGCCGCCACCATCCGCGCCGCCGACGGCCGAGAGGTCACCCAGGCCGCCGACCACCTGAATCTTGTCCTTCACCTTGGCGAGGGGCTGGAGCGTGCGATTCAATTCGAAATTCTTGTCGGAACCGGTCGGCCACCAGGCCGCAGGGATAGCGCCGTTGGGGAAATACACGAACGCGGTGCGGAGCGGTGCGCCCGTCGCGGTCATGCCGGCCAGCCGCTCCCCTGCAGTGGCGGCGACGGCGCGACGCGGCAGAAACGATTCCAGCGCCGGCAGGGCCATGCAAATGCCCACGTTGCGCAGAAAACGACGGCGGCTCAAAGCCTCAGCTCGAACGGTGGACGGGAGGGACGATTTCATGGATTGGAGGAATTAGTGATGGCGGTAATAGATACCAATTTTCGATCCGACGGAGAGGGTGACTCAGCAATGCGGCGTTGTTGGAAAGGGGCCGACTCGATGACGCCCATCAAAAGCTCGCCAAACTGCCCGCCGTTACGGTGCAGGCGCTCGACAATTTTGTCCACCGTAGGCACGTCGTAATATTCCGTACCGCGACCGAGTGCGTAGATCATGAGCTTCTCTGTGAGCGTGCGATAGAACTCAGCCTGATGTTTGGTCGCCAGGATGTGCTTTAGATCCCGGACGTTTTTAAACGCCTCGCCGGTGAACAACGTCCCGGCGGAATCAACCGGCTGGTCGAGCTCCTTGGTGCGGTAAAGACCCAGTGCATTGAAATTCTCGAGGGCGAGACCGAGGGGATCCATGCGATTGTGACACGAAGCGCAGAGCGGATCGGCGCGGTGAAGGGCCAGTAGTTCGCGTTGCGACGGCAGCCGGTCGGAGATTTTTTTCTCCGTTTCTTCCAGGGCCGGCACGGCCGGCGGCGGCGGTGGCGAAGGCGCCCCGAGGATATTTTCGAGCACCCACTTGCCGCGTTTTACAGGCGAGGTGCGCGTCGGATTCGAAGTCACCGCCAGCGTGCTGGCCATCGTGATGACTCCGCCGCCGCGGGGATCGTCGGCCGCGAGCTGGACTTTGCGCATCTCCGGACCTTTGGCCGTGTCGGCCGGCAGCCCGTAGTAGGTCGCCAGCGTTTGATTGAGGAACGCGTAGTCGCTGTCGATCAACTCGAGCACATTACGGTTTTCCCGGACGACATAGCCGAAATACGATTCCGCCTCCGCTCTGAGCGCCAGGCGTTCGTCAGGCGTAAGATCGGTCGGTGCGGCCGCGCCCTGGCCGAAGCCGCCGCGCCGCGGGGCCGCGGGCTTGATCCCTTCGCGCGCGAGAATGATCGGCCGATTGAGCGCGATATGGGAAACCTCGCGGGAAAGCAGCCACTGGCCGGGAAAGTTTTCGAGAAAAGCCGCCGACTTCGGATCCGCCAGCATGCGCTTCACTTCCGAAGCCAAATTCTTCCGCAGCGAACCGGTGCCCGCTAGCTTGAGCAGCGCATCGTCCGGGGTTGAAGACCACAGAAAATAGGAAAGCCGCGACGCCAGCGAAAATTCATCGATATTCGCCACCGGCGCACCGGCCGCCACCGGCTCAGCCTCCTCGAAGCGAAACAGGAAACGGGGCGAAGCCAGAATGGCGACGATCGCGCGCGAGATCCCCACTTCGAAAGTGGTATCGGGCGTCGTGTAGACCCCTTCGGCCAGGTTTACCAGGCCGTCAATGACCGAACTTTCGACGGGGCGACGATACGCGTTCAGCGCAAATTTGGCGATGACCTCGCGCGCATAGGTGCGGCGTTGGACTGGATCCGTGGGGGCACGATCGCGCGAAAAGTAACGTGAGTAGTTAGGCGCCTGCGGCCAATCCTTGCGCGCCGTCGGTCCCAATAACTGCATCCAGACGAGCTTCAAATCCATCTTACCCTGCTGCTTCAGCGTCGGATCAATCTGCTCGAGGCGAAATTCAAATTTATGTTCGCCGGCCTCGAGATGCACCACCCGCTCGTTCTGAAAAAACATACAGTCCGCCCAGACGTATTCCTGCGCGTAAAATTCCTTGCCGTCGCAGGAGACTATCCCGCGACAATGTTTCGGATCGGGATTACCGGTGCCGTCGACCGACGTCGCCATGACCACGCGATAGTCGCCCGCGATCTCTATTTTGAACGTATGAGCGACGACCCGATCCTGATAGAACGACATCGGGTCGCCGTTCTTCGTGCCGTCGTCACTCAGGAACTGCTTGCCGAGGATCATCTGCTCGGTGATCGCGGTGGCGTCTGCGGGCACGCCCTGCTTCACGACCGCCTGAGCCGCCGAAAGCAGTTTCTCCATGCGCATCGGCGAAAGCGTCAGCACGTCGCCAATGTTGTCGAAACCGTAGCCGATGTCGTCGGCCGCGAGTCCGTGCTCCGTGTCAAAATCCACGCCGGTCAAATCTCGGATCGTGTTGCGATACTCCGTCCGATTCAGCCGGCGTACCGTCACCCGGCCTGGGTCAGATTGAGTTGGATCGAGTCCAAACGCTCCGGTCTTGATCCAATCCTCCAGCGCCAGCTGCTGCGCACTCGTGGGTGGCTCGCTGTCCGGCGGTGGCATGATGTGGGATCGCGTATTCCGCAGCACCTTCAACCAGACCTCAGGATTATGCAGAATCTGCTGCGGCGTGTTCAGCTCGTCCAACGCCAGTCCGCCTTTCTTCGCCCCGTCGCCGTGACACTCGTAGCAATGCTCTTCAAGCACCGGTGCCACCACTTTTTTAAAGTGGAGCAACGCCGCTTCCTCTTGCGGCGCGAGAGCGGGCGCCTGCTTCGGGCCGGTACGATCCGCTGCCATCGCCCCCATCACCGCGAAACCGAAAACGCCGGTGCCGACGCAAAGCCGAAAAAAAGAGGTGAGCGGATGGGGAAAACTCATGTAAGGGGAGCACGCATGGGCTCTCAAAGGG
This sequence comes from uncultured Opitutia bacterium, assembly GCA_903919985.1. GTDB lineage: Bacteria > Verrucomicrobiota > Verrucomicrobiia > Opitutales > Opitutaceae > Tous-C4FEB. The sequence continues at coordinate 12,147 of CAIXKG010000193.1, forward strand.
GTGGCCATGACGTGTTCGATGTCAACGATTCGGTCCTCTTTTGGGCCGGAAATTGGAGAAATTTTTCGCTGACGTCTGTCTTATACCAAACGTCAGCAGCGAGGCCCCGGCGGCTCCGAGCGCTCCGAATAAAGCAGACTCAAACACGTAAGACCGGCCTCGGCTTTCTGTAGCTCGGAGATTTCGAGGGAACGAACATTCAAGCCGCGCGCCTTTAGGATTTCCGCCATCCCCGGCGAGGACGCCGCGACCAGCACCTGGTCGTTAACCGGTAAAACGTTCGCGCCCCAAGGTTCCGTCTCCGGTACCGAGAGGACTTCGCGCCCACGGAAGGCCGCGACATCAATCCACGCCGGATTCACCAGGATCAGTCCTGGCGCCGGAGCCGTCGCGCCGGTTTTGAGATGAAGGCAACCGGTGACACCCACCGCGATGACGCTGTACCCGAACGGCGCCGTGATTTCGCGCAACTGATCGATGCCAGTCTGGTTGGTGCGCGTTGAGCGGCCGACGAAAAGCGTTTTTCCAACGCGCAAAACATCGCCGCCCTCCAGCTTGGCGGGTGCCTGGATGAAAAACAGTTTCCGCACGCGTTCGATTTCGGACGCGATGAGCTCCCCTTCCCTCGCCCGGCTTGCAAGGCCCAATCGGCCCAACACCGCCAGCTCGTCGAGCATGACCGCCGTGTCCTCGACGAATACGGCATCCGGCAAATCCGGTTCCTCGGGGAGAACGGTGACGTGCACGCCGGCGTCTTCGAGCGCCCGCACATAAGCCGCGTGCTGTTGACGCGCGCGGGCCAGGTCGAACTTCTGCCGTGCCAGATGCAAAAGTTCACAGGCGGCGAGCGAACGGCTGACGCTGCGAACGAAGCCATGCGTCGGGTCAGGCGTTCGGGACATACTGCGTAAGATTGCGATCGAACTCGGCCGAACGGGTCAGCGAAAAACTCAAGGTCAGCGACGGCGGTCCGCCGTGGTGCTTCGCCCCGTAAACGATCGGCTCAAGGTGATACGCGAAATGCGTCGGCGGCCGATTCACCGCCTGAAAAAAGGTCCAGGAATCACCACGCGACATGCTAAAACCAAATGAGAAAATGCCGGCGCAGCGCGAGACCTATCTGGTCCAGATCGATGCCGACACCCCGCGTCGCTCCGCTTCAGCCGGCACGATGGAGCTCGGTCTTGAGTGATAGCGGCGCGGATCGACGCATGGAGATTCCCCGCTTGGAACCGGGTGGCCGCCGCGCCCGCTGGATCTGAGCGCTCAATCCGTGCGCAACGCTTCCACCGGGCTTAGGCGCGACGCGCGGATCGCGGGATAAAGGCCCGCGACCACGCCGACCACACCACTGAACAGCACGCCAATAAAAAGAGCCGCGGGCGATAACTCCGGCCGGTTCGCATCCACCACCACCTGCTGCAATATTTTTATCAGACCAATGCTCGCGAACATGCCCAAAATCCCGCCGGCCACTGCGAGCGTCAGCGACTCCGCCAGAATCTGCACGAGGATGTCCACCCGCTTGGCGCCCAGCGCCCGGCGCACACCGATTTCGCGGACGCGTTCGCTGATCGAGGCGAGCATGACGTTCATGATCCCGATGCCGCCGACGATCAGCCCGATGATTGCGACGCCACCGAGCGAATAGACGTAACTGTTGCGCGTTTCCTCAAAGCGCTTGAGCAGGTCCTCGCGCGTTTCGAGCCGCACGTCCTGGACGCCGCGATGGGTGCGCGTGAGGACGTTCGAGATTTGTTCGAGCGCCGCCGGCATGTCGGTGACATCGGCCAGTTGGACATTGAGAATGTCGACGTTTTCATCGGTGCGGAAAAGCGTCTGCAGCGTCGTGAGCGGGATGAACACCGACATGTTCTTCTGGTTGAGGCGACTGCCGCCCCCGACCCCGAAATTGTATTCCGGTAAAATTCCGACGACGGCGAACGGCTGGCCATTGATCGTGATCGTCCGGCCCAGCGGATCGATGCCGCGCGGGAAAATTTGCTCAGCGATGGCGATGCCCAGCACGCACACCTGCGTTTGCAGTTCGAGGTCGAGTTCGCCGATCAGCCGGCCCTGGCCGGCTTCGAAACGGTCCATCGCGAAAGTCGCCGGCAGCACGCCGCGCACATCCTGCCAGCTCGCGCGGCCCTGGAAAGCGAGGCGGCCGCCGTTGGGGATGCGCACCTCGGCGGTGACGCGCTGGGCCAGCGGGACGGCGGTAAGAATGGCCTCGACGTCGTTCAACGTGCGCCCCGGCGAAAGCGGCGCGATTTCGCGCTGGGCCTCAGGTGCGGGACGCGAAGTGACGGTGATGCGTTCGATGCCACCGGTTTCGTAGATCATCGATTCCCAACCGCGGAGCAGTCCCTTGACGACGCCGAGCATGCCGACGAGCGCCGCCGCGCCGAGGACGATCCCGAAGAGCGTGAGAAACGAACGCAGTTTGTGCCCGAGCACTTCGCTCCAGCCGCTGCCGACGCCCATGAGAAGCTGGCGCATAAAATCAGGAGCCGCTGCGGCGCGGCAACTTGGGTTTGATCACGGGAGTCGGCGGTGCCGGGATTTCGCCCTCGAATTCCAGCGGACGGCTAAGCGCCACCTCGTCGTTGACGATCAGACCGGACAGGACTTGGACGCGCCGCGTATCAGCAATCCCGATCTCCACCGCGCGCGCTTCAAAGGTTTCGCCCTTGCGGATAAAAACATAGTGCACGGCCTCAGCGGTGGAAAACACGGCGGAGAGCGACAGCGAGGGCGTGTTCTCGGCTTGGGCGAGCGTGAACGTCATGGTGGCCGACATCCCGGGGCGGAGACGCGGTTCGTTTCCCTCGAGATAAACGTCGACGGGAAACACCCGCGTACGATCGTTTTGATTCTCGGTCGCGCTGGTGGCGATGCGGTGCACCGAGCCGGCCAGGATGGCGTTGCGCAACGGATCGATCCGCACACGGGCACCCTCCCCGAGACTGATGCGGGCGACGTCTATTTCGTTGATGTTGGTGCGCACCATCAACGCGGAGAGATCGGCGACCTCGCCCAGCAGCGTGCCGCCATTTTGGGCGGCGGCGCTCGTGATAAGCTGCCCCTCGGTTAGATCACGGAGCAACAGCGTGCCGGTGTGCGGCGCGCGAATCGTGGTCTTCGAAAGTTTGTCGCGCAGATTAGCGGCGCGCGCCTCGGCGATGGCCGAGTCGTTTTCGGCCAAGGAATATGTGATGCGGACGTCATCAAGATCCTTGGTCGCGATGAGGCCCCGCGACCCCAAATCTTTTTGCCGCTCGAAGTCGTGCCGGGCGCGCTCGGCGCGGAGCTTCGAGGCCTCGATGTTGCGATCGATCTCCTGCAGTTGCGTGAGTAAGTCGGTTTGATCAAGCCGGAGAATTTCCTGGTCCTTGGTCACCGGCTGACCGTCGGCCACCAGCAATTTGACGATGCGACCGTTCACCTCGGCGCGAAGTTCGGTCGAAAAAACAGCCCGCACGCGACCGACGGCCACGATTTCCTCGGAAATGTTGGCGACCTTAACGCGGGCCGTCGGAATTTTATCGGTGCGCTTGGTGCCGAAAAGCCCGGGGCTGACTTGCTTCCAAATCAATTTCCCGCCCCAGCCGGCGCCGCCGAGGATTGCGAGAACAACAACAATGCGCAGAAACGTTTTCCCGAAGGAGGACGAGGAAGGGGCTGATGAGGGCATGGGCGACCAGGAGACAGGGCGGGGCGACGCTGAGTTGACCGCACTCCCGAAAAATTCGGAAGGCTTAATTACAGGAGCGCACGGATTTTCGTTTTTCTCTCCGCGCGCGGCGGATGAAATCGATCGAAGCGGTGCCGAACCTACGGCTGAAAGTGTTTGGGAAAGAGCGCGACGTTTTCGTAGTGGCGAACTTCGAACCCCGGGCCCGCCACGGCGCTGTCCTTTGTTCCGGTCGGCCGGGCCGCGAGCTCCACCTCCACGATATCGAAACGAAACGTAGATGGTTTTTCCCCCAGCCCACGCAGATAGGCGCGGATCGCGCGGCGCAGGATCGTTTTCTTGCGCGCATTGACGGCGTTAAACCCGGAGACAAGGGCGTTAGCCGCCCGCGTTTTCACTTCCACAAAAACGAGCACGCTGCCGTCGCGCACGATCAGGTCGATTTCCTCGCGACGGTCCTTCGGATTCCTCCAGTTTCGAGCCACAACCACGTAACCACGCTCGCGGCGCAGAAACTCCGCTGCCTGGCGTTCGCCCAGCAATCCGGCACCGGCTGCACCGTCTACGGCCGCACCGCCAAGACCCAGCGCACGTTTTATCCGCGCAAAAAAAGCAGCGGCGCGCGAGGAAAACAGCGGCATGGAGTTTCTCGTTACGGCGTCGAGAACCGAGTGACAATCACAGAAGGGCCTATGACCCGCGCGACGGCCTCTTCTTCCCTCGCCTAGATCCTGCGTCGCCCCGTCCCGATCACATCACGATCCAGGAAGCGCGGGCGAACGTGCCACCGAATTTGATAATCCAATTTGCGCTTACGGAGTAAGCCCCGACCTCAGGCGATTTATTTCGCCGCGAGCGCGGCCTCGATGGCCTTGATAACCTCAGGCGAGTCCGGCTTCGCGCCGGAACCAAATCGCTGCAAAATTTTTCCGTCCCGTCCGACTAAAAATTTATTAAAATTCCACGTGATATCCCCCGGAAACGGCGAAGTCTTGCCGGCCAGCGCAGCGTAAAGCGGGTGCCGCTGCGCTCCGTTCACCGCAATCTTGTCGAACATCGGGAAGGTCACATGAAATTTTGCCGAGCAGAATTCCTTGATCTCGGCATTGGTCCCCGACTCCTGTCCGCCGAACTGATTGCACGGGAAACCGAGCACCGTGAGCCCGCCCTTCTGGAATTTCTCGTAGATCGCCTGGAGCCCTTCGTATTGCGGCGTGTAACCGCACGCGGACGCGACATTGACGACGAGCAACACCTGGCCCCGATACGGCGCAAGCGTGCCCGCCTTGCCGTCGATGTCCTTGACCGGAATATCATACAAGGACTGGGCGCGGATGGCGGAGGTCATGGCCGAAAGAAAAAGCAGCGTGGAAATCAGTTGAAGTGGACGCATGAGTAAGAACGTGCGGCGCGTTTAACCGCTGTCAATATCTGGCCCCGCGATCCGTCCGCCTTGACGCACCACCATCGGGCCGCCCCATTGCACGCATGAATCTCGCCGAACTAGATCAGGTTTTCCTGCGCGACCTCGTAAAAGTGTCCCGTCAAAAGCTCCATCATGTAAAGTGGGTGGACCGTGATGGCACAGCCCGCGTCACGACGTTTTCCCAGTCGGAAGGCTCGCGGATCAATGCCCTCGCCCGAAGCCTGGGCATCGGCCAGCCGGAGCTCATGCGCCAGGCCGCCCATTTGCCCGTGGCCAAACCGGCCGAGCGTCCGCCTGAAGTGTAACCGCGCAGCCGTTGAGATCGAGGCGTGCTCATAAGAGTGGTTTCGGCCAAAGCGCGGTCGCTAACGACGTTTCGGCCGGCCGAAACGCCTGCCGCTACCCAGAACAGCCACGGGAAAACCTAAACCGCGCGAGCAGGTGCACGCCGCTACATGCCCGCCAGCATCGCGAGCACCTGGGAGATATCCGCCTCGATATCGAACCGGCTGGCGAAGGACTGCAGTGCGAGCGGACTCTCGCCGGCCGCCACCACGGGACGGTAGTCGAGGCCATTGACCGCCGCGATCTGCCAGTAACATCCGTTGACGTAGGCGCGGTGAAAAAACTCCACCACGCGCGTACCCGGACGGCAAAACACGAGGTTGGCCAGGCCGGCTCCATGCGGCGCGACCACCACTTTTGCATGCCGGAAAGCAGCGATCTGCTCCGACCACGTCAGTGCTTCCAAGCGCACGTTTGCAAATCCGCGGGCCTCGAGTTGTCCCCACAACGCCGCTTCATTCAGGACACGTCGCCGCCGCGCACCCTCACGGGAGATATAAATGCGTTCACCGAAAGCCGAAGCCGCGGCGAGCGACGGGGCCGCAAACTCGCTGAGTAATTGTGCCGTGCGTGGAGTCGCCCGGCCGATGTGTCCCACCAAGCCCGGCACAATCAACTCTTCGCATTGAAAATGCGCGCGCCAAGCCGGGGCAAGCAACCGACCTTTCCAACCATACCGCGCGAGTGCGGTGCGAGCGAACTCGTGGCCCGCGTGCGCAATTAGGCACGGGGCCAACTCTGAAGCCTTGAGCAGAAGCAATCGCGGCAACTCGTCGTGCAGCCAGTGCGCGTAGCCGGACGCCAGGGTCGAAGCGATCACCGTGACTGGTCCCGCCACGTTTACCGGCGGGCCGAGACTCTTTCGCCCAAGCAGCCAGTGATCGGAGGCGGACTTCCCAAAATCCAACGACACATCGCGCGCGATGCTCGTGCCGTCGGGCGAAACGACAATGCCAGCGCCGACCACGCGTCCACCCGGCAATCGCGCAACGATCTCCGGGTCGCACACGGTCGACGCCAAAGCGCTGAAGGACTCCCGCACTTCCGGCGTCGCATGCGTCGGCAGCGCGTAGTCGACCCGGGTTTCCGTTCCGCGCCGATCAACCGTTCCGCCATGGCGCACGGCGATGTCCACCAGCCGTTCGCAACGGGTCGGCAATGCCACGCCCGGACTCATCGCGCCGTGGTCACCACGGGCCGGGAAGGATCGGCCACCCACTCGCTCCACGAGCCGGCGTAAAGTTTCGAGCCCGGCAATCCCGCGTATTCCATCGCGAAAATATTCGCGCACGCCGTAATCCCGGATCCGCATTGATGACCGATCGCGGCCGTCGAACGAGGTCCGAGCAGCGCGCGAAACTCTTCCTTCAATTCCCCTGCGGGACGGAACGTGAGATCCCCCTTCAGATTCGCTTTATAGAAACGGTTCACCGCGCCCGGAATGTGGCCCGCGACGGGGTCCATCGGTTCGACTTCACCGCGGTACCGCTCACCGGCTCGCGCATCGATCAACGCGTACGCCGGATCACCGAGATGGCCCAACACGTCGTCTGCGCTCCACACTTGGCCCGGTTTTACGTCGGCGCGCCACCCCGCCACGGGCTTCGGCTGGGGCACGATGGGCGTCACGGGGCGACTTTCCGCGAGCCACTTCGACCACCCGCCGTCGAGCAGCGCGACGTTCGGCAAACCGATCCAGCGCGCCAGCCACCACAGTCGCGCGGCATAAAGGCCACCCGCGTCGTCGTAGGCCACGACGGTCGACGTCGGCGAAACGCCGTGCCGCGCGAGAAATTCGGCGAACGCCGCCGGTGAAGGTAACGGATGCCGGCCGTTGGCACCCGACTTTACGCCCGCGAGCGCGGTCTCAACCGGAGCGAATAACGCGCCGGGGATGTGATTTTCGCGGTAGAGCTTTTCGCCTTTGCCGTGGTCCACCAGATCGTGGCGACAATCGAAAATCACCCAAGTGGCATCCTCCCGGTGCGTGGCGAGTTCGGCGGTGCTGATCAGCATGATCCTTGAAGTAGCGGCGAATTCGCCGCGCGCCAGCCCGTTTGCGTAAGGGCGAAACCGAGGCGGGCCAGCCCTGTCGCCGCGACTCACAATTAAGCTGTGGACCCGACCGTTGGTCGGGTCCCGAAAGCCGACCGACAGTCGGTTCTTCCGCGGTGCCGAACCCGCGCGCTCGAGTGGTTAAAAAAAAGCGTAGTGGCTATCGACGTCGCGGCAGGCAGCGACGCCTGCCGCGACAAAAAACGGCCACCGAAAAAATTAAACCGCTCGAAGAATAACGCGCCCTACCCTTCAGAAAACCGCTCCGGTCAGGTCGAAACCCCGAGCAAGCCGCGGGCGAGTTGGAAATCGACGAAGCCACCGGCGTTGGCCGCCGGTATTTTTTCTCCCTGCACGGTCGCACCGAGCAAGCCCAGCAATTTTGCCGCGTCGGCCGCCACATCGCCGGTCAGGAGCGCGTCGACGTCCTGCGCGGCCGAAGCCGGCAACACGCCGCTGTCGGCCACCTGTAACACCGGCAGCATCGGATGACCTTGCTGCGGTGTGTCAGCGACCAGCCCGAGAAAAGCGTGCGCCCCGCAACCACCAAGGCCGGCCAGGTTTTCCACCCAGTGATCGGAGTCGGTTGCAACGACGTGCAAACCCGGCGCGGTGAACGGCTGGCCGTACGCGAGGGTTGCGCGCGGCGCGATCTTGCCCAACACCGCGGCGCGAAAATCCACGTCAGCCAGCAACGGATCGCTCTCGGGCAACAGCACCGAACCGCCGGCGTGCAGCATCGCTCGCGCTACCCGCGCCATCACCCGCGCGCCGCTCTTTCCGACCGGCGCAACGCTGAGCAAGCCAAGCGTGAGCGCGCCCAGATCGGCCGGCAACCTCGGGGCCGGCGGCAAGGCCGCCCCCGCCCGTCCGAACCACGTCTCGATTTTGCCGAGGGCGTTGTCGATGCCACCATCGAGCTGCACACTGGCCCAGCCAAAACGGTCGAGCGGCAAACCCGCCGCCTCGAATTGCCGGCGCATCGCGTCGTTCGGAATTTTTTCACAGCCATGCTCCAGCAGCAAAGCGGCCGCGACATTCGGATGGGTGGCGTAACCGCGATACGTGCGATGCAGCAAATGATACATTGTCTCCCCGCCAAAGCCGCAGCCTTCCGTGTGCGTGAGCGTGACAAAACGATCGAAACCAAGAGCGCGGGCCAGGCCTTTTGCGTTCATGCGCTCGGCCGCGAGCCGCGCAATCTGCGCCGAGCACATGCTGGTCGGCAGCACCAAACCCACCCGCTCGGTGGCCCAGCGGTCTGATGCCTGTAACAGCTGGAGGGCGTTAACCTCAACCGGATCCAGCCCCGGCGTTTCGCCGGGAATCTCAAGCGGACGGCCATCCGGCGCGACCCGCGCACGGATTTCGGCGAGGCGCGACGTGTCAGTCTGCTGCCAGTTGCGCCAAAGCGAAGCCTGCGAATGCCCTGCATGTTCGCCCCGCGTTTTCTGACCGGACGCCGTGGCAATCAAAAGATCCACGGCTTCCGCGGTGAGCGCCTCCATCGGTTCGCCGTCAAGATAACGCCCGGCATTGATGTCCATCTCATGAATCAGGAGCTGGTGCCGGCGGGTTGTCGTGGTGATCTTGAGCGTCGGGACAAACGGGAAATTCGTGATCGATCCGTTCCCGGTGACGAAAAGAAACAGGTTGCACCCCGAGCCCACCTGGCCGGCGATGCCTTCCAGATCGTTGCCGGGGCTGTTCATGAAATAAAAGCCCGGCGCATCCAGCGGCTCCGCGTAATCGATCACGTGTTCCACGGGCGTGCGCGGATCTTTTTTGTGCACCGCGCCGAGAGATTTGAGCGCGATGTTGTAGAGGCCGCGGAGCTTGTTGCCGGCCGAGGGATTGCTCTCGGGTGTCACGCCGTGCCACGACAACCGCGCGCGAAAGGCATCGATTTTCCCAAGCAAGGCGCGCGCGGTCGGGAGATCACGCACGTTCTTCATGATGTAGGCCTCCGCGCCGGCGATTTCGTCGGTCTCGCACAACACGCCGATGCCGCCATGCCGCACCACTTCGTGCACCATCGCGCCTGCGAGCGGATTGCCCGAGACGCCGGAAAACGCGTCGGACCCGCCGCATTGCAAAGCCACGCGCAGCTCCCGCAACGGCTCTGGCGTGCGCGTCTGGGCCGCGATCACCGGCAGCCAGCGCCGCACCTGCGCTTCTCCCTCCGCGAGCGCGGCCGCCAACCCGGCACGAATACTGAGAAACGCATGCGGCAGATCGGCGAGCGGATAGCCGCCCGCCACCATGAATTCGCGCAAACGCGCGTTGGTGATTGGCTCGACCCCGTAGTCGACGGCGAGCACCGCGCCGACGTTCGGATGCACCATGAAGCCAGCGAGCGCGCGCAGCACTTCCCTCGCATTATTCGGCTCCTCCGTCCCGCCGCCCTCGGTGTGCGCAACGGCAACGATCCCATCGAGCGACGGATAAATGCGTGCGAGCGCCTGCAGCCGCGCCGCCAGCTGACGGGCAAAACTCGCGGTGCGCGACGTCGTACCAAGAATCACGATCGTATTGCGCGTACCGACTCCGCGTTTCCCCGGCCGCCGATATCCCGCAAACGTGCGTAACTGCGTCGACCTTTCAACCGGCAGGCCGGGCTTGAACGCTTTTTCGTCCAAGTCGAACGGAACAAGATGGTCAGAAAAATTCGGCTCCGTAGGCAGCGTGATGCCGAGCCGCCGCACGGCCAGCGCCTCGAGCATGGAGCGGTTGCACACGTAATCACCCGGCACGATTGCGGTGAGCGCGTGCCCGAAAAGCAGACCCCACGATAGCAAAGGTTCACCGGGGGAGATCGGCCGCACAGCAAAGCGATGCCCCTCGAGCACGGTGTGCTTCAGCACGCGAGGCGCGCCATCGAGCAACAGGGTCGTGCCCGGTTCGAGCTGGCGGATCGCGATCGCAACATTGTCGGTCGGTGCCGGGAGGCGACCGATGGCGTGCAGGGTGAGCAAATCAGGCATCACCGCCCACGCTGGGGCCCGGCCCGCCCGAGTCAGCGAGAAAATCGCCGGCTCCATCGGTAAAAAAACCCCACGCTCCTCTAGCCGCGATACGGCAGGAATCCCAATACCGCGGCCGGATTTTTTATTTCGAACGCAACACCCGTTCCCAGCGCGACGCCAACGTTTCGGTTTCTTCAAGCGCTCGCGACGTTAGTCCGTAAAACCTGGCGCACCGCGTCACCAATGACGCCCCCGGCCCCAACCCCCAAGGCCAATCGCTGCGTCGCGCAGCACCTGCGATCGGAGCCCAATTCCCATCTTGCCAGTCTCTACGCCCACGGCTGACTTCTCGCCTCCACGACACCGACATGACCTCCGCCGAAATTCGCCAGAGCTTCCTCGATTTCTTTGCCCGCCAAGGCCACACGATCGTCCCGTCGTCGTCGCTCCTCCCCGATTCCCCTGGCTTGCTGTTCACCAACGCAGGGATGAATCAGTTCGTTCCCATTTTCCTCGGTGATCGCGCCCCCGACGTTTCGAAATGGGCCGGCGTCAAACCAGCCAAAGACACCCGCGCCGCCGACACCCAGAAATGCATCCGGGCCGGCGGCAAACACAACGACCTCGAGGACGTCGGCTACGACACCTACCACCACACGCTCTTCGAGATGCTCGGCAACTGGTCCTTCGGCGACTACTTCAAAAAAGAGTCGCTCACCTGGGGCTGGGAGTTGCTCACCAAAGTCTGGGGCATTCCGGCGAAGCGTTTGTACGCGACGGTCTATTCGCCCAATAAAGAAAAAGGCGATCCCGCGGAATTCGACCAGGAAGCCTACGACATCTGGGCCGGCATTTTCAAAAAGGAGGGCCTCGATCCCGCCATCCACATCGTCTACGGCAACAAGAAGGATAATTTCTGGATGATGGGCGACACCGGTCCC
>CAIXKG010000194.1 GCA_903919985.1 uncultured Opitutia bacterium
ACTTCGATGATCATCACTTGGATCTCTTCGCCCTGTTTCACCATTTCGCTCGGGTGCGAGATACGGCCCCAGCTCATGTCGGTGATGTGGAGCAAGCCGTCCATGCCATCGAGGTCGATGAACGCGCCGAAGTCGGTGATGTTTTTAACGATGCCCTTGCGGACCTGGCCGGGCTGGATCGAGTCGAGGAGGTTGCGACGCTTGGAAGCGCGCTGTTCTTCGATGAGCTCGCGACGCGACAGAACGACGTTCTGGCGGACGAGATCGATCTTGAGGACCTTGAAGTCGTAGGTCTGGCCCACGTACTGATCGAGGTTCTTGGGCGGCTGCACATCGATGTGCGAAGCCGGCATGAAAGCGTCGACGCCGATCGAGACGATCAGGCCGCCTTTGACCTTGGCCTTGACGCGACCAGCGGCGATGGAGCCTTCTGGAAATTTAGTGAGGATGTTATCCCAGTTTTTCTTCTGCTCGGCCTTGTCGAACGAGAGGATGGGATTGCCGTTCTTGTCTTCGAGTTTCTCAACGAGCACCTCGATGGTGGAGCCGATTTGCAGTTCACCGATGTCGATGAACTCATGGGCGGGGATCAGGCCTTCAGATTTGCCGCCGATATCGACGACAACTTCATTTTGGCGGATCTCAGTGATGGTGCCGGGGACGATCGCGCCGATCTTCAACTTATCGAAGGAGGACTGCGCGAGCAGATCATTCATTAACGAACTCATATGCGTAAACGGCGGACGTAACGCTTGCTCCAGCACGTCGGTCCACCGGGTTTGGCCTTGCGGCCGAGGTTGACTGTTTGACTGAGGGAAAAGGCCGGCGGGAGCATCGCGGCGACGCCAGCCTTACCAATAACAAATGCCGCGAAGGATCAGAATCCCCTCCGAGCGTGCGTGCCGGCAAGCCCTAATTTCGGTTTTCCAAGGGAAACCGGGAGCCCGATCTTCGAGTTCCTTTGCGGCACGGGAACTTGGTACTCAGAGCGCAAAAGGAGGCAGTCGCAGCGTGACCCGAAGAGCTGGGCGGAAACGACGGCGCGTGGTTTGGGCGTTTTCATCGTGCCATGGTGCGGTCCGCGCATATGAATTTTTCGAGCCGACCAAAGTTTCAGTCCACCTTTGCGAACGGCCCCTCCCCTTCATGCCTAACCGCCTTTCCAAACTCGTTCGTGCCGCGTGGCGGCTGCTGGCTATTGCCGCCGCGGGTGTCACGACGTCAGCGATGGCCGCGGCGTCCTCCGAGCTGGTCGGTATTCCCGGCGTGGTCGCCGCCGGCATCCGCGTCGAATTAATCAAAGATGGTTTTCAAGGCACCGAAGGACCGATCGCGCTGCCGGACGGCAGTCTGCTTTTCACCGAACCGCAGGCGAATCGCGTGAATCGAATCTCGGCCGCCGGGGAAGTTTCGGTATTTCTCAACGACACCAACGGCACCAACGCGCTCGCGTTCACCCGCAGCGGCGATCTGGTCGCGGTGCAAATCGGAAAACCCCGTCTCGCCGTGATCTACCCGGCGGATCGGGTGAAGATCCAGGCGGATCGTTTCGAAGGCCTGGCCTTCTTTCGGCCCAACGATCTCGTGGCCGATCGGAAGGGCGGAATTTATTTTACCGATCCGAGTACGCCGCCGAAACCGGAAACGCCTGCGCCCCCACCGCCCTCGGTGTATTATCTCACCCCCGAGCAAAAACTCCTGCGTCTCACAACGGACATCACGCGGCCCAACGGCATCCAGCTCAGCCCCGACGAAAAAACGCTCTACGTCGCCAACACGTGGGGGGAATTCGTGCTGGCTTACGACATTGGCGCCGACGGCACGATCAGCGGCCGGAGGGATTTTGCCCAACTGGTGGGGTTTCAAAAAACTGAAACCGGTTTCACCAGCGGGGCTGACGGCTTGGCCGTTGATGCAAGCGGCCGACTGTTGGTCGCGACCACCGTTGGAATTCAGGTTTTCACGTCGGCCGGGGTCAGTCTCGGGATCATTCCGATTCCACTGCAGCCGCAAAACCTGGCCTTTGCAGGCTTAGACAAAAAGACCTTGTACGTCGTGGGGCGCGGCGCGGTCTATCGGATTCCCATGCTCACGTCCGGGTTTGCCGACCGCGCGAAGTAACGCGACCTGAAACATGAGCCGCGAAACGTGTTATCGGTGCTTCTGGCCCAAGTCGCTATGCTGGTGCGCGTCGATCACGCCGATGGCGACGCGCACCAGGTTTATTTTCCTGATGCACCCCAAGGAATTCAAACAGGAAAAGGCCGGCACGGGGCGGCTGACCCACCTCTGCCTCGCCGGGAGCGAACTGCACGTGGGCTTGAGTTTCGACCAAAATGAAAAGGTGCAGGCGTTGGTCAATGATCCCGCCAACTTAACGATGTTGGTCTACCCCGGTCCTCAGGCGCTGAATCTTTCGCGGGGCGATTTGCCGCCGGTCGATCGTGGTGGACGACGCTTGGTCGTACTCTTGCTCGACGGCACCTGGGCGGCTGCCCGCAAGATGCTCAAGCTGAGCCCGACGCTGCAACGGCTGCCGCGCCTCATGTTCACGCCGACGGCGCCCAGCCGTTACATCATCAAACAGCAACCGCAGGTCGGCTGCCTATCCACCTTGGAAGCGACTCACGAACTGCTGCTCGCGCTAGAGCGCACCGGGCTCGACGCCTATCCGCAGCCCGCTCAACTGCTGAATTTATTTCAGCGCATGCAAGATTTCCAGATGCGCTGCGCCGCGGACCCTGCACGGACCGGATATCGCCGGCAGCCCTACAGTTCCCCAGGCGAACGCAGCCTCGCGCGCGGACGGAGCGCATCGCGGCGCGAGCAATATCTCGGTCGAGTGCCGGCCACCGGCCGGAAACTCGATCAACCGACCGCCAGCAGTTCGACCACAAACACCAATGTCGCGTTGGGCGGAATCGCGCCGGGATAGCCGTGCTCGCCGTAAGCGAGATGAGGCGGCAGCGTCAGCTTCACTTTATCGCCCACTTTCATTTGCGCGACGCCAAGATCCCAACCGGGGATCACCTGCCCAGCTCCCAGCACGAACGTAAACGGCTCGTCGCGATCCACGGAGCTGTCGAATTTTTTCCCATCCATGAACGTCCCGGTGTAATGCACGGTGACCGCGCGCCCTTTTTTGGGCGAGGCACCTTTGCCGGCAACCAAGTTCTCAATCTGCATTTCAGCGTTAGCCATGCCGCAGGTCAGTGGGGCAGCGGGCCCGGGTCAAGGCCGCGTGTCCGCGCCTCGCGCGACAGAACGCTTTTTTTCACGCCGGCGCGGTGCCGCTTAAAACAGCTCCGGCTCAAAGTAGCGTTTACGCGCGTCGGCCAGCGCCGAGCGCATTTCCAATTCCTCCAGCAAGCGAAACAACTCCTCGGGCGCAGACGTGGGCTTGCCGACGACGAGACTTGGCAAACTTAAATTCAGCGTAGTGAGTTTGAGATTACGCCGCAATTTTTCAGCTTCCGCCGCGACCGGTTCACGAAAGCGCTCGGGCTTCAATTCCGCCGCGTGCGAGATGACTCCTTCGAGGCTGCCCCACTCCGCCAGCCATTTCGCCGCGGTCTTCGGTCCCACGCCGGCGATGCCAGGAATGTTATCCGACGTATCGCCCACGAGCGCGAGGTACTCCGCGATCTGCGCCGGAGGCACCCCGAATTTTTCCATCACGCCCGCCGCATCCATGAAGCGCCAGCCAAGCTTGGGATTAGCCGTCGGTGGCGGCAGGAGGATTTTTATCTTCTCGTTCACCAGCTGCGCGAAATCCTTGTCGGAACTCACGATCAAAACCTCATGCCCCGCGCGCTCCAATGCGACCGCTTCGGCCGCGAGCAGATCGTCACTTTCAACCCCGTGCTGTTCGATGCCGACCAACCCCATGGCGCGCGTGAGCGTTTTCACGTAGGGCAATTGTTTCACGAGGGCTTCGGGCATCTCCTCGCGCTGCGCCTTGTACTCAGCATGGATGGCGAGCCGGTCCTGGGCGCCACCCAAATCAAAAAACACGAGCGTCGAATCGGGCCGTTCCTGATCCATGAGTTTCCAGAGGGATTTCACCCACCCGTGCAACGCATTCGTCGGAAAACCGTCGGCGCGCGTCAGCTCCGGGATCGCGAAGAAGCAGCGGTACGCCAGATTGAATCCGTCCACGAGGAGCCATTTTGCCATGCGCTCAAACCAATGGGGCCCGGCCACGGAGGGCCAGCGAAGAAATCGGTCGAGGGTCATTCAGGGGAGAACCCACCGCGCGCTGCGGGCCCCCGTCTCAGAAAAGGCAATCTCCAGTAGGTCGGAACCCGTTGACCTCCGCCGCGGCTGGCCCGGGTTCGGCGACACCTTCGTCCGCCACGGTCCATGCTCCGCCTCGCGCCCGTGCTTGCTTTAAGCGGAAAGCACCGGTGAAGATTACTGACCTCGAATCGCTTCGATAACTTTTCATGACTCCCCAGGAACTAAAGAAAACCATGTCGGCGGGATTGCTCTCATTTCCCGTCACCGATTTCAACGCCGCCGGCGATTTTCGTGCCGACACCTATGCGCGGAGGCTCGAGTGGCTGATGCCCTACGGGGCCACGCTCCTCTTCGCGGCGGGCGGCACCGGTGAATTTTTCTCCCTCACGGCGCAGGACTTCACCGATGTGGTTCGCACGGCTGTGAACACCTGTCGCGGCGGCGTTCCGATCATCGCCGGGGCCGGCGGTCCGACCCGGCAGGCGATCGCGTTTGCGCAGGAGGCCGAACGCCTCGGGGCGCAAGGCGTGTTGTTATTGCCCCACTATTTGACGGAAGCGGGACAGGAAGGTCTGGCCGCTCACGTTGAAGCGGTTTGTCGATCGGTAAAATGTGGCGTCATCATCTACAATCGCGGCGCCTGCCGCCTGACCGCGTCCACGCTGGCTCTGCTCGCCGAGCGCTGTCCGAACCTCGTCGGCTTCAAAGACGGCATCGGCGACATCGAACTGATGGTGTCGATCCGTCGAAAAATGGGCGACCGCTTCGCCTACCTCGGCGGCTTGCCAACCGCGGAAGTTTACGCGGGCGCCTACAAAGCGCTCGGCGTGCCCGTCTATTCATCTGCGGTATTTAACTTCATCCCGAAAACCGCGATGGAATTTTATCGTGCGCTCGCGATCGGAGATGAAGCCACGATGAACGGGCTCCTTGACCGGTTCTTCCTGCCGTATTTGGAAATCCGCAATCGCCGTCCCGGTTACGCCGTGAGCATCGTGAAAGCCGGAGCCAAGCTCGTGGGTCACGACGCCGGGCCCGTGCGGCCGCCGCTCGTGGATTTGACCGCGGAGGAAGACGCCAAACTCGCCGCGCTGATTCAAGCGCTCGGTCCGCAATAAACCGCCGGAGGGACTCCGGGCCTGCGCGTAAACACCCGCGCGCCGGTTCGTCTCCACCCTCGGGGAACTGTCGCTCAGCATCGATCTCTGTCGGATTTGTCGTAATTCCCTTACCCCATATGAACCAGCCCACTACCCCGCCCCAGACCAAGCGCACGAACGTGCGGTATGGGATCGTTTTCTTCCTGTTCCTGCTCACGTCGCTGAACTTCGCCGACCGCGCGACGCTCTCGATGGTCGGCACCGATGTCTCAAAAAAATTCGGGCTCGATAACGTCACGTTAGGCTACCTGCTGTCCGCGTTTTCGTGGTCCTACGTGCTGGCGCAATTGCCGGGCGGCTGGTTGCTGGACCGCAAGGGCCCGAAGCAGGTCTACCTTTGGAGTATTATCCTGTGGTCGCTTTTCACGCTACTTCAGGGCTGCACGTTCGGCGGGGATTCGTTTTTCACGATCCCGAGGCCTTTCATGACTCCAATGCTCGTCAGCGGTGCGGTGCTGATGTTATTCGGCCTTCGGTTTTTCCTCGGCGTGGCGGAAGCCCCGTCCTTCCCGGCCAACAGCCGCATCGTCGCGAGCTGGTTTCCCACGGCGGAACGCGGCACGGCCACGGCAATTTTCAACTCAGCGCAATACGCCGCGACCGTGATTTTCACGCCGATGATGGGCTGGATTATCCACAACTTCGGCTGGCAGCAGGTATTTTTCTTCATGGGCGGAGTCGGACTTCTCTTCGCCGCCGCGTGGCCGCGCTTGATCTACGCGCCGAGTGAACACCCGCGGGCCAATGCCGCCGAAGTCGAGCACATCGCCAGCGGTGGCGGCTTGATCGAGATGGGCAAACCGGTGAGCAAGCCCGGGGCCAAGGGCGGCTGGCCGGTGATGAAACAGCTCCTGGGAAACCGCATGTTGCTCGGGATCTATTTCGGCCAGTACTGCATCACCACCCTCACCTGGTTTTTCCTGACCTGGTTTCCAATCTACCTCGTGAAGGAGCGTCACATGTCGATTCTCAAGGTCGGATTCGTCGCTGTGTTGCCCGCGCTCTGCGGCCTGACCGGCGGCATCCTCGGCGGGCTATTCTCGGATTTCCTCCTGCGCCGCGGGTGCTCGCTGACGGTCGCGCGCAAGACGCCCATCGTGGGCGGGCTGCTGCTTTCAGTGAGCATGGTGGGGTGCAACTACGTTAGCGCCGAAGCCGCCGTGATCGCGCTCATGAGTCTCGCCTACTTTGGCAAAGGCATCGGCGCCCTCGGCTGGGCGGTCGTTTCCGACTCCTCCCCCAAGGAGAGCATGGGGCTGAGCGGCGGGCTGTTTAACATGTTCGGCAACATTGCGGGTATAACCACCCCCATCGCCATCGGCTACATCGTCGACCGCACGCACTCGTTCAACGGAGCACTGGTGTTCGTCGGTGCGCACGCGCTCCTCGGCGTCATCAGCTTCCTTTTCGTCGTCGGCGAAATCAAACGCGTGGAACTGCGCGCGACCGCCTAACCGTTTTCGCTTTCGGGTGACAACTTCCTTGTTCTCCTCCGCCGCCACGCCCCTCGTAACCGCCATGCGCGTCGTGCCGGTCGCTGGCCGCGACAGCATGCTGCTTAATTTGAGTGGCGCGCACGGGCCTTACTTCACTCGTAATATCGTTTTGCTCACCGACAGCTCCGGGCACACGGGCGTCGGGGAAGTTCCAGGCGGCGAACGCATCCGACAAACGTTGGAAGACGCGCGGCCGTTAATCGTCGGTCGCGCCATTGGAGAATATCAAGTCGTCCTAGAAACAATCCGGGAGAAATTTGCCGAGCGCGATGCGGGTGGACGCGGACAACAGACCTTCGATCTCCGCGTAACAATTCACGCCGTGACCGCCGTCGAATCAGCTTTGCTCGACTTGCTCGGCCAGCATCGCGGGGTCGCCGTCGCCGACCTGCTCGGCACGGGCCGCCAACGGGATCGCGTGGAGGTGCTCGGCTATCTTTTCTACGTGGGCGACCGGAAGAAAACCGATTTGCCCTACGAACCCGCGCCGGCCGTCGGCGACGACTGGCAGCGGCTGCGTCACGAGGAAGCCATGACAAGCGCCGCCGTCGTTCGCCTCGCCGAGGCCGCGCATGCGCGTTACGGTTTCAACGATTTCAAACTCAAAGGCGGCGTGTGCCGTGGTGACGAAGAAATGGAAGCCGCCGCCGCCCTTGCCGCGCGTTTTCCCAAGGCCCGCGTCACCCTCGATCCCAACGGCGCCTGGTCCCTGGATGAAGCCGTGCGGTTGTGCCGTGGACAGCACCACGTGCTCGCGTACGCCGAGGACCCGTGCGGCGCGGAAAAGGGATTTTCGGGCCGTGAAATCATGGCGGAATTTCGCCAGGCCACGGGATTGCCCACCGCGACGAATATGATCGCGACCGACTGGCGCGAGCTCGGACACGCCCTCGCGCTCAAAGCGGTGGATATCCCGCTCGCCGACCCTCATTTTTGGACGATGCAGGGCTCCGTGCGCGTGGCCGAGGTCTGCGCAAAGCATGGCCTGACCTGGGGATCGCACTCGAACAATCACTTCGATATCTCGCTCGCGATGTTCACGCACGTCGCCGCGGCTGCGCCCGGCAAAACGACGGCCATCGACACGCACTGGATCTGGCAGGACGGCCAGCGCCTGACCAAGGAGCCGCTCAAAATTCGCGACGGCTACCTTACCGTACCGGAGCGCCCCGGACTTGGCATCGAGATCGACCTCGCGCAGCTCGACCTCGCGCACGAACTTTACCGGAGCATGGGGCTTGGCGCCCGCGACGATGCGATGGCGATGCAGTATTTGATCCCCGGCTGGAAGTTCGATCCGAAGCGGCCTTGCCTCGTGCGGTAAGCGCACCCGTAAAATAGGCGTCGGAGGCAGGGCTGCTATCCCTACCCCGTCGCTGCGACTTTGCGCACCGGAAAATCAACGCTAAGCCGGCGCGTTAAAGACAACGCGCGCTCGCCCTCAAACCTTCAACTCGGGATGGTCTCGCACATATTCCGTCACGTAATTCCCGAACGCCGCTTTCAAACGCATCGCGACGGATTCGGGATAAACCCTGAATCGAGCCGCATCGATCGCTGCCACCGGCATCACATCCTTGGTGGTCGAAATCAGAAAACACTCCTCTATTCCCGCTAAATCCTCCGGCCGCACCGTTTCTTCCCGCATCGTCACTCCAGCCTCGGCCGCAATTTTATCAAGCAGTAATCCCCGCGTAATCCCGCACAAAATGCCGGCTGAGACCGGCGGCGTGAGCACGATGCCGTCACGGACAAAACCAATATTGGAAACGGCCGCCTCGGTGATTTCTCCCGCCAAGTTTAGAATCACAACTTCATCCGCGCCGCGTGAGCGCGCCTCTCGCAGCGCGAGGACGTTGTTAAGATAATTTCCTGTTTTCCACGCCGGGCTGAGGCTCTCAATAGAATTTCGTCGCACCGTCGTGGCCACGGAAAGCGTCAGACCCGTCGTCATTTTCGCCACCGTCAATTCCGGACAGGGCTGGACCAGCAAGACGAAGTCCGCGCGTTCCGCCAAAGCGGTATCGAGCCCGATGGCTCCGCTGCCACGCGTGATCTGCAACCGGATATACAGCTCGCCTGTAAAATTCGTCGCCGCGCGAAACGCCGCGATCGTCCGCCGGATTTCTTCTAGCATCGGACCCCGCGTGAAAAGCAGATCGAGATGCAGGGCCCTCGCCGACTCCTCCAATCGTCGCCAGTGTTCCTCCCACGCGAAAATCACGCCACGATACGTGCGCCACACTTCATAAATAGCGTCGCCGTATAAAAACCCGCGATTCAGCGGCGAGATCGAAGGCTCATGCGCGCCATGGAGCCGTCCGTTCGTATTGGCCTGAATAAATGAAACCGACATGAGCTTGAAAATTCAACGACGGCGCCCACTAGCCAAACAAAAAGCCCCGCTGCTTGCGCGCGGGGCTGAAAATAAAAATCACGAAACGCTTACTTGCGGGCTTTGACGAGCCCCAGCTTCGTTTTGATGTTCTGCACGCTCGGCAGCGAAATCCCGACGGCACTTGCGATTTTTGAGCCGGATGTTTTTTCGGCGAGCATGCGCTTTACTTCGGCTACGATGGCATCGGTGATGACAGCGCGTTTGCGTTTTTTAACGCCAGCTTTCTTAGCCACCTTGCCTTTGCTCCGTCCACCCGAGGCAGCCTTGACTGCTTTAATGAACGATTTGACGGAATCGAAACCGTATTTAGTCGGAAGACCACCCAGTTCTCGACTGAGTTCAGCGGCAATAGCTTTTTCCAGATCGGCCACCTTCTCTTTGGTGGCGTTGAGTTCTTTAATTTTTTCAGTAACCATAAGCGCTGACTACACCGTCACTATATCGTCGCCGCAAGTCTCAATATAGACGCTAAGTACATCGTGCATCGCGCCTAAATGGTCATAGCGTGATAGCCGCCGTCGACCACGATCTCGGCGCCGGTGATAAAGCCACCCGCGGCATCGCTCGCGAGCAACAGCGTGGCACCGATCAATTCACGTGCTTCGCCGAACCGTTTCATCGGCGTGTGGCCCATGATCGAGGTCACGCGATCAGGGGAAAGAATCTTGCGATTCTGCTCGGCCGGGAAAAATCCCGGGACCACCGTGTTAACGCGGACACCCTTCGGGGCCCATTCGCGGGCCAGATTTTTGGAGAGATTGTGTACGGCGGCCTTACTCGCCGAATACGTGAAAACGCGGGAGAGCGGCACCAAGCCCGACATCGAACCCAGGTTGATGATCGAGCCCCCGGACCCGCGCTCCACGAGATATTTCCCGAAAATCTGGCAGCCGAGAAACACGCCCTTGAGGTTGATCTTGATGATGCGGTCGAACTCATCCTCCGCGATTTCAAGAAACGGAGTGGCCGAGTTTACGCCGGCGCCGTTAACGACGATGTCGATCTGACCCGAACGTTTCAGCACCGTGTCGAGCAACGTCTGCACCGCCAATTTATCGCTCGCCTCGGCTGAAACAAAATAACCTTTGCCGCCCGCCGCGTGAATGCGCTCAAGCCGCGGCTTGGCTTTCTCCTCGTTGCGACCGACCAGCACGACCTCCGCGCCCGCCGCGGCCAGGCCCTCGCCCATCGCTCCGCAGAGTTCTCCCGTGCCGCCAATGACAACCGCGACTTTGCCACGGAGAGAGAACAGTGCATTCAAATAGTCAGGGGAGGTGCTCATATAAGAGCGTGCATCAAAGTCGACACTCCGCGCGCAAATCAACGGCAAACCCTGCGCTCTGTGCCGGCATTCGGCTTGCGAGGCTGGGTCCGCAGGACACCGTGAGCCCACATGCCTCGCATCCCGCTCGAAGATAATTTCAACGATGTCATCAATAAAGCCCAGCGCGGTCTGAAAATTTCTGATGCCGATCTCGCCAAGCGGGCCGAGGTCTCACTCGAGGATCTCGCCGCCGTCAAACGCGGCGAACCGATCGAGGCCGTCTACCGCCGCGTCGCCCGCCATCTTCGACTCGGACCCGAAACGCTGGCCCAGCTCGCGCAAAAGCGCTGGTACCCGCAGCCGCCCATCTTCACCCGCGGCTTCGCGATGTTCAACACGCCGTTCGAAAACATGACGGTTAACAGTTATCTTATCTGGGATTCCCGCACCAAGGAAGCAGCCGCCTTCGATACCGGTGCCAACTGCGACGACATGCTCAGCCTGATTGATTCCGAGAAGCTCAAGGTCACCGCCATTTTTCTAACGCACACCCACGAAGATCATATCGCCGATCTGCCCAAACTGGCGAAGGCGACCAACGCCACGGTGTGGGCCCACGAACTTGAACCGTCGGATTATCCCGGAGCGAAGACCTTTAAGGAAAACGCCCATTTCCATTTCGGTGAACTCGCCGTGAAAACGCTTCTGACTTCGGGCCACTCGCCGGGCATGACCTCGTATTTTATCACCGGCCTGAGCTTTCCGCTGGCGATTGTGGGCGATGCGATCTTTGCCTCCTCGATGGGCGGCAGTGCGGAGCATTTCAAGGAGCAGTTCGAAAATAATCGGACCAAGCTCATGACGCTTTACCGCGATACGGTCTTCGCTCCCGGTCACGGCCCGCTGACGACGCTGAATCAAGAGCGTATCAACAATCCGTTCATCGCACGCTGATCTCCGGTCTGCGTCTAAGCACCGCGCCGAAAAATCACCGACGCCGGCGTCGGGTTGCATGGCGCGCCGGTTAAAAATTTACGGACAAATCATCACGGCCGGCTCCGACCGCCGAGTTTCCGCGGCTCTCAAGCTCGGTCGGCAACGAGGTGCGGCGAAGCCAGCGGCATTCTTTATCTGATTTAGCCGGGCGATACCGTAATCGAAGGACGCTGCATCGACTCACTCCGCGCTGGCGCAATGTGGACTTGAGAGCCGTCACGGGCGCATGGCAGAGTGGCCGTTCTTGAAGAACCCCCTCAGAATTTTCCACCTCGTCCTGATTATCTTCGCCTTAACTCCGCTGCGGGCGGCCGAACGCTCCGTCGAGAATTCGTACTCCGTCGTGCCGGACGGCGCGCTTCTCACGTCGCGAGCGAGCGGCAAAAATGTGAAGTTAGAGCCGTTTATGCAGTTCATCGACGAGGAAGCCATGGACGCGATTTCTAGTCGAAAAACCTAAGCTCAAACACCCTGTGGCGATCATCGATACTCACACTCATTTGGATGTATTCGCACGGCGCGGCGAACTGCCGGCTGTATTGAAGCGAGCCCGGGAGGCAAACGTCGTTGCCATGATCACAATCGGGACCGCCCCCGATGATTGGACGCTGTATCGCGATTTAACCCGAGAGCATCGCGGGATCGTCTATTACACGGTCGGGCTGCATCCGTGTTCGGTGGACGCCGACTGGGAAACGGCGGTCAGCCAGATCGAAGCGTTCTGGAACGAGAGCGATGCCGACTCCCGTCCGCGACCCGTGGCCTTGGGCGAATGCGGATTGGACCGATTCCATTTGCCGAAGGACGACGCCGCCCGGGCCGCCGAAATCTTCTCATGGCAACAGGCGGCTTTCGCTCGGCAGCTCGCGCTCGCTCGCCGCCTGGGCTGTCCATTGGTCGTGCATTCGCGCGGCGCATTCACCGAATCCGTCGCAATGATTGAGGCGAGCGGGGTCGATTGGAAGCGGGTGGTATTTCACTGCTTCACCGAAGGTCCGGCTGAAATCGCCGAGCTCGTGCGCCGTGGGGCCTGTGCCTCATTCACCGGAATTCTCACTTACAAGTCGGCCGAAAACGTCAGGAACGCCGCCAAGGCCCAGGGACTCGCCGCCCTGATGATAGAAACCGACGCGCCTTTTCTCGCCCCGGTGCCGCATCGCGGCGAAACCAATGAGCCCGCTTTTTTGCGGCACACGGCTGAGTATGCCGCGCGCACGGTTTTTGGCACGACGTTCGAAACGTTCGCGGCCACTACGTCGGCCAACGCGCGGCGATTCTTCGCTCTGGAAAGCTAGCGGACAAACCGATCAGGCCTCGTCGAATTTGCGGTCGAACAAAGATTCCAGCTCGGTCAACATTTCCGCGGCATCAGGCCCGGTGACCAAAAACTTGACCTTAGAATCCTTGCAGGCCGCCAACATCATGAGGCCCATGATACTCTTGCCGTTCACCTGCTCGTCGTCTTTTTCCACGAAAACATCGGCCTTAAATTTATTAGTGATACGCACGATCATGGCCGCAGGCCGGGCATGAATCCCCATCTTGTTCTGTACCACCAGCTCCTTGTTCAGAGGCTGGGCCGCAATGGGTGTGGCGTTGGTTTTATTCATGAGGGAGGGACGAGAATGACCGGCCAACGTCGGTTAACCCGGCTCGGCTTGCAACCCCAAAGCCACCCGCCACCATGCCAACGATGTCGCGAATCGCCATAATCGTTCCGTGCCGCCTTGAATCGACCCGCTTCCCGCGCAAGTTGTTACATCAAGTCAAAGGCAAGTCACTCGTGACGTGGGTCGCCGAGCGAATTTCCCGAGAAATGCCCGATCTGCCGCTCTACTTCGCGGTCGATCACGAGCTGTTGCGCAGCTGCCTGGTCGCGGAGGGCTTCAAGACGATCATGACCTCGGTCCATCACGCCAGTGGCACCGATCGGATTGCCGAGGCCAACCGACAGATCGGCGCGGACCTCGTGATCAACGTCCAGGCCGACGAGCCCCTGGTTTCCGCCCGACAAATCGGAGCATTGGCCGAACTGATCGCGGGTCCGGCCGATATGGCAACGCTCGCCACGCCGTTTACAACCGCCGCCGATTTCGCGAACCCAAATCAAGTCAAAGTCGTGCGCGGCAACGATGCGCGCGCACTTTATTTTTCTAGAGCACCCATGCCCTTCGCGCGAGAGCTCGGTGGAAAAGTCGACGATGCATGGGTGCGCGCCAACCCCTGCTTCCGGCATCTCGGCCTCTACGCCTACAAGGCAGACCTTCTCGAAAAATTCGCGCGATTGCCCGTTGGCCAGCTGGAGCAGATTGAGAAATTGGAACAGCTCCGCGTGCTCGAAAACGGTTATCAAATCGCGTGCGGCCTGACCGACGATCCGACGATCGGCGTGGACACACTAGAAGACGCGGTGAAGTTCGAAAAATGGCTCAGCGCTTGAAAATCTGAAAGTTGTCTTCGAAGCGCTCCGGTCGCGCACTTAATTCTCAGGGATAAACTTGTTCACGCTCGGCGCACCGCTGCGGGTTTCACATCACCCCTCGAGGTATTTCATCCGCGGTCGTCGGATGGCGCCGGTATCACGCTTCCCATCGCCCGTTTCCCGCCGAAGGTGCAACGGCGTGGAATCCTGGTCGACCTGCTGAAACCCGACGGCGGCCGCGCCGCGCGGTCGGGAAAAGAGCGAGAACGACCGCGGACATCCCTAAGACGAAAGAGCGGATAATCTCACGATCGGCAAAGGCAGGTAACACCGTTCCGCACCGGAACGAGATCAGCCTCCATCTGCGAATGCGCCCGCGTTCAGATTTTACCGGCCTTGCGCGCTGCCACCATTTTGTAGAAATCCAAGAAAAGCGGATCGGCGTCGTTCGGACCCGGCGCGGCTTCGGGGTGATATTGAACGCTGAAGACCGGGAGCTTCGTATGGCGCAGACCTTCGACGGTGTTGTCGTTGAGATTGATCTCGGTGACTTTTGCGCCGCGCTTTTCGAGACTCGCCGGATCGGTCGCGAAACCGTGATTCTGCGCGGTGATCGAGACCTTGCCGGTCTCGATATTTTTTACCGGCTGGTTGCCACCGCGGTGGCCGAATTTGAGTTTAAACGTCGTGCCGCCCAGCGCGTGAGTGAGCATCTGATGCCCGAGGCAGATTCCGAAGATAGGATAATCCGGAATAAGCTTTGTCACCGTCTGGTGCACGTAGCCGAGTGCGGCGGGATCGCCGGGGCCGTTCGATAGAAACACGGCGTCAACGTTGTGTTCTTTCACCTGCTCGGCGGTCGCCGTGGCCGGAAACACCTGCACCTCGAAACCGTGCCGAACGAGCTTGCGGAAAATCGTGTGCTTCGCGCCGAAATCAAAGGCGGCGACTTTGAAACGCTTGGTCGGAGGCGGTGCGGCGTTGAACGACGTCCCCACGGGCAAATACGCCGCATTGTAGTTCGCCGGATCGTCGCTGCTCCAGATATAGGGTGCCTTGCAGGTAACGTCCTTCACGTAATCGCTCCCCGCCATGTCGCGCCACCCGCGGGCGCGTTTGATCGCCTCCTCGTCTGAAATCGGCAGCGTGCTGAGACAACTCTTCATCGCGCCATCGACCCGCAGTTTTTTGGTGAGCGCGCGCGTGTCGATTTCGGCGAGTCCCGGTAGGCCGTATTTTTTCAGATAATCGTCGAGGGAAATCTGGCTGCGCCAGTTGGAAACGATCGGTGAAAGCTCGCGGACCACGAAACCGGCGCACTTTGGTCCACCGGCAGACTCTTCATCAGCGGCGGTGAGACCGTAGTTGCCGATTTGCACGGCGGTCATCGTCACGATTTGTCCAAAGTAGGACGGATCAGTGAGGATTTCCTGATAGCCAGTCATGGAAGTATTGAAGACGCATTCGCCGGCGATGGTGGCGTCGGCCCCAAACGCGCGACCGCGAAACACACTGCCGTCTTCGAGGGCTAGAACTCCGGGTTTGAACGAGGACATTAAAGTCGAACGAAAGGCGCGCGGGCGCACCATGCCAAGGGTTTTGTGCGAACCGCGCGGGCCGGGTTGCATTTTTTTTCAAAAACCCAAATCGACCGCCAATCGCTCTGGTCATTTGACACGCTTGATTAGGCACCTAATCGTCTCCTCCATCTAAACGTACGCGATGCCTTACCATGAAGACCGTTCCGCCTGGTTCGAGGGCCAGGGCCTTTGGCCACACGTCCCCGCCAGCGACTGGAACGACTGGATCTGGCAGCTCAAAAACCGGCTGACCACAGCCGCTCAACTTGAGGAGCACATGACGCTCACCCCGGACGAAAAAGCCGGGTGCCTATTCGCCAGCCAAAAACTGGCGCTGGCGATCACACCCTATTTTTTCAACCTGATCGACCGCGAGGATCCGGATTGCCCGATTCGGAAGCAGGTTATTCCGCGCGCGGGCGAAGCCGTGATCAGCGAGGAGGAAATGCTGGATTCGCTGGGCGAGGACGAGCATTCACCGGTCGCCGGATTGGTGCATCGTTATCCGGACCGCGTGCTATTTCTCGTGACGGATCGCTGCGCGGCGTATTGCCGCTATTGCACGCGGAGCAGGCTGGTTTCCAACGCGCAGGACTATAATTTTCATCCCGAATACGAGCAGGGTCTGCGATACATTGAGCAGCATCCCGAAATTCGCGACGTACTATTATCAGGCGGCGACCCCCTTTTGCTCTCGGATCGGAAACTCGATCATCTCCTGAGCCGCCTGCGGGCCATCAAGCACGTGGAGTTCATTCGCATCGGTTCGCGTATTCCGGTTTTTCTGCCGCAGCGCATCACGCCCGAATTGTGCGAGATTTTCAAACGGCACGGTCCGATTTGGATCAGCATTCACACCAACCACCCGAAGGAAGCTACCGCGGCGCTAAGCGCCGCGTGTGAACGCCTCTCCTTCGCCGGCGTGCCGCTGGGGAACCAGAGCGTGTTGTTAAAGGGTATCAACGATGATCCCGAGGTGATGAAAGCGCTCGTGCATCGTCTGCTGCGCATGCGGGTCCGCCCTTACTACCTTTACCAGATGGACCTGATTACGGGCGGCAGCCACTTCAAGGTGGATGTCCGCAAAGGGATCGAAATTATCCGCGCACTGCGGGGCCACACCACGGGCTACGCCGTGCCGCAGTTTGTCATCGATGCGCCCGGCGGCGGCGGCAAGGTGCCCATCAATCCAGACTACGTAGAAGAAATCACGGACGACGAAATCGTGTTTCGCAATTACGAGGGGGATGTTTTCCGCTACCCACTGAAGAGCACGCCACGCAAAGAGCCCGTCGAGGCCGGACTGATTACGGTAAACGAACCAGGTTTCGCAGGTTTATAAAAGTTCAGCTCACACGCAGCGGAGGCCTGCGTTTAGCCGTCCCTGATCTCGTCCTTCACCTGCGCGGCTTTCGTGTCGCATCCCTCGGAAACAAGCACGACTCCCTCACCCAAAAGCTGCGCGGCTTCATGGCTAAGCCGCGGCGGTCGATCAGCGTCTTTGGCTGTAAATCAATCGGGTGCCCGAGCCTGAATCTGATGTGCGTTGTCCCGGTTTAATCGTTGTCGAGCCAAGCACGTGCGCGGACGAGCGCAGCAAAGGCGATTCCGGCCGCGAAAAAAAGCGGCGAGAAGCCAGAAAAAGTGACAACGCGCAGCGTTTGCCATAAAAATTTCGGCCCCGAAAAGATACCTGAGTTCGCCCGCACGTAGTCGGGGCGAACCGATCCAAAAAACTTTAATAACTGAAAGGCAGCGATTTACGCACAACGAAATTTTCATCAAAAAAATCCTCTTTTTTTGAGCGTTTCAACGTACGCCGCATCTATCCCCGCGTAGTCAGCACTGTCCTTGGTAAGACAGTGATTGTTTGTAGTTATTACGGTTTGCTTGGTGTTAGGTCACAGAACCGCCTCTCTCACAGGAGGCGGTTTCTGTGTTTTTAGAGCTAGGATACCCCTGCACCGAAAGAATATCTTGCTTCGCGATCCGACCCCCGCTTTCACGACATTTGCCTGTAGGGGTGCCTTCCGCGGAAGGCTGAGATTGCGGTGCGAATCGACCGCTCGACCCTTCGAACCTGAACGGATCATGCCGACGAAGGAAACAGCAGGCGCGGTCCGCGCCTTTTAATCAACAGAGGGCGCGGGCGGCGCCCCTTTTTTCGGAGCTCCGTTTTGGGTTGGCAAACCAACACCATGAAGCTCCCGCCACTCCTTATCGCCGTCGTCACGCTCGCCGCCCTCTCAGTGGCTCGAGGTCAGCCCGCTCCCGCGACGCCGCCCTCCTCCACCCCTGCGGCGCCCGTAAAACTCGCGCCCCTGCTTGTTACCGCCGATCTCTGGGCTTCGCCCCTCGCGAGCATTCCCGCCAGCGTGAGCGTATTTGACGAAGCGGCCATGCGCGCCGGCGCGGTCCATCATTTTGGCGATCTCGTCGATCAAATCCCCAATCTCACCTGGACCGGCGGCACGTCGCGGCCGCGCTATCTTCAAATCCGCGGCATCGGTGAAAACTCCCAATACGAGGGCGAAACGCCGGACTCTTCCGTGCGCTTTCTGGTCGACGATTTCGATTTCACCGGGCTCGGCACGCTCGGCAGCACGTTCGACGTCAGCCAGGTCGAGGTGCTGCGCGGGCCCCAAGCCGGCGCATTTGGCGCTAACGCCGCGGGCGGTATCGTTCGCCTCGTTACCCGCGCCCCCACCCCGTTCTGGACGGGGCAAGTCGAGAGCAGCGTCGGCGAAGACGCCCTACGCGAAGGTGGTTTCGCCCTCGGCGGCCCACTCATCGCGGCCCAACCCGAAAAATTTATGGCCCGCCTCGCCATGTACCAGCATTCGAGCGCTGGTTTTCGTCACAACATCACGCTCAACCGTGCCACCAACGCGCGCGACGAATTCAACGCCCGCCTGCGCCTTACCGCCAATCCTGCGCCTGAATGGCACTGGGACGCTGCGCTGCTTTTTTCCGATCTCAACAATGGCTTCGACGAATTCATGCTCGATAACAACGGTCGCCAAACCTTGAGCGACCAGCCCGGCCGCGACGAACAGCGTTCCCGCGCCGCCAGTCTGCGCGGCACCTATTCGGGCATCGCCGGGGCCCGTCTCACCACGGTCACCAGCGAGAGTTGGTCCAAGTCGATTTACAGCTACGACGACGACTGGACCGCTGCGTCCTACCACGGCTTCAGCGATCTTCATCGCGACCGCTCCGTGTTTAACCAAGAGCTGCGGCTCGATTCCACGCTGACCCGTGCCGCCCTCGGCTGGATCGATCGTTGGACGCTGGGCGGCTACTATTCGAATACCGATGAAACCGGCGCGTACACCGACGAAGATCCGGACAATCTCCGCGGCCTCCGCACCCGCTACCAGTCCGACAACTTCGCGCTTTTTGGTCAGGTCGGCCACGACTTCGACGCCCACACTCGCATCATTGTCGGCTTGCGCGCCGAGCGCATCGAGATCGCCGGCCGCGGCACGAAAACGCGCCTCCTCAAAACTCGCGGGACTTCCGATCCGATCGTCACGTTTTCGCCGGCCTTCGGCGACACATTGTTCGGCGGAAAAATCACCCTCGAGCGCGACTTGAGCGAACATCAGGTCGCGTTCGCGTCGGTCACGCGCGGCTACAAGGGCGGCGGGATCAACGTCGACGCTCGCATCAGCCCGCCGTCCGATCCCCTC
Source organism: uncultured Opitutia bacterium (assembly GCA_903919985.1). GTDB lineage: Bacteria > Verrucomicrobiota > Verrucomicrobiia > Opitutales > Opitutaceae > Tous-C4FEB. Next base: position 19,248 of record CAIXKG010000194.1, read on the forward strand.
ACCTACGACACCGAGTATCTTTGGAACTACGAAACGGGCCTGCGCGGCCGCTGGCTCGATCAACGGCTCGTCGGTGAATTCACCGCGTTCTATCTCGACCGGAATGCAACGCAGGTGCGCGATTCCGCTGGGTTCGGCGGCAGCTATCGTTTTTTCACCGCCAACTCCCATGGCGCCTACGTGTACGGCTTGGAATCCTCCGCAACCTACACGTTGACCGATCGGTGGGCCTTTAACGGATCGCTCGCGCGCTCGGAGTCTCACCTCGATCCCTTCACTCTGGACAACGGCAGCGTCGGAGGTGGCCGCCGCCTCGCGAATACCCCGCGCTACGGCTATACCGTCGGCACGCGCTATCGTGATGCCGCCGGTTTTTCCGGTAATCTTGAGCTCGTCGGGCGCGCGAGCCAGCTGGACTCCAACAACCAGAACGAAGCCCGACGGGCATTCCGCGTCGTCAACGCCAGCGTCGGTTTCCTCTGGCGGGAGTGGACATTCACGCTCTGGGGCCGGAATATTTTTAACCAACGCTACGAAAAACGGGTCTTCTTTTTCGGCAATGCAGACCCGGACTACGCCGAAACGCGCTATGAAGACCGGGCGGACCCCCGCCAGCTCGGCGTCAGTGCCGCGTATCGATTCTGAATCGGGCGAGGCCGGACGCATCATCTCTAACGCGCCGATCCGCGCCAAAGATGTGGCAACGAATTCGGAACCCGACGTCGCATGGAGAATAACGCGCCTTCCCTCGGTCATGTTTTTTCCGTGTCTTCCGTTCGGCCGGTCGCCAAGTTTGGCGCTCCTCATTTCATGCGCTTCCACAAATATCACGCCCTCGGCAACGACTACATCGTCCTCGATCCCCGCGATTTTCCTTCGTGGCAACCCGCGCCGACGGTAGAGCAGATCCGCGTCGTCTGCCACCGCAACTTCGGCGTGGGCTCCGATGGTATTCTCTGGGGTCCGCTGCCTTCGCAGAAAAGTGAATTCGGCCTGCGCATTTTCAATCCGGACGGCTCCGAGGCGGAAAAATCGGGCAACGGCCTCCGCATTTTTTCCCGTTACCTCTGGGATCAGAAACTCGTTAAAAGCCCCATGTTCACCGTCGAAACTCCCGGCGGACAGGTGCAGGTCGTGATCAAAGACAACGGACAGCTCCTCACGATCGCGATGGGCTCCGTCAGTTTCGACAGCACCAAGATTCCCGTGGTGCTCACCGGCGCGCCGCGCGAAGTGATCAACGAAAAAATCTCCGTGCTCGACCGTGAGTTCACCTACTGCGCCGCCACCATCGGCAATCCGCACTGCGTGATCCCCCTGCCCACCGTGACGTCCGAACTCGCGCACAAATACGGACCGCACCTCGAAACCCATCCCAACTTCCCGCGCAAAACCAACGTGCAGTTTCTCCAAGTGCTAGATCGCGCGAATATCCGCATCGAGATCTGGGAGCGCGGCGCCGGTTATACGCTCGCGTCCGGCAGCAGCAGCAGCGCCAGCGCGGCCGTCGCGCACCGGCTGGGACTCGTCGATCGCAACGTCACGGTCCACATGCCCGGCGGGCAGATCGGCATCGAGATCGGCGAAAACTTTTCGATCATGATGACCGGGACCGTGAACAAGGTTGCCGACGGCACCATGCACCCGGAGCTGTTCGCGGTGAAGGTCTGATCGCGAATTAGCCCGAGAGCGGTGGCATCAATGCCACTGACACGAATACCCGTTGCCGATTTCCAGCGATCGGGCCAGCGTGCACCGCTGTGATGAGCCTCTCCGCCGACGTTGCCCCCGTCGCATTACCGCTTTCCTGCTTCCGATGAGTGCATCGCTTTCACCGTTGCGCCTCCCGTTGCCTTTGATGGCGGCTCTAAGCCTTGCGATCATCGCGAGGCTTAGAGCCGGAATGTCGTTTCCCGTTTGGCCGGAAGAGCGGCGCAACCCCGAGCTTTTCCACCGTTTTGCCATGCCTTTGTTCCTTCTGCTAATGCTGCATGAAGATCCCGCCCATGCTTTCCCGCGTTACCTTTTAGCCGCAGCCGAGGTTCACTTTCTGGGCGCGACGCTGACCACGTTAAGGCTGCTCGAGCTGGGCGCAGCGGGACTTTACGCGGCCGCAGTCGGCTGGTCTTATACCCTGGTCGCATTCTTACCAAGCATCTCGCTGGTCAGTTTTCTCAGCGCCAGCACCACCGCGTGGCGCGAGATATCCTCCGCATCTTTCCTCCAGCAATTTTTCGTCCGGCTCCAACCACGGGCCCTTTAATCCTTATGCCCTTTCCCGTGACTGCGCGCGAGAGATACGCCCTCGTTGTGCTAGCAACGATCATCATACTCGGACTAATCGGGCTGGCCGTGCTTTAGGATCGAAGAAAACGCAACCGTTGAACCCGCTTTCCTCCGTAAATTTACCATCGCCGGGACCCAGTCTTTTGCATCCTCTCTACGCCGCCACGCGTATGATGAAAGCGCCCAATGTTCAATCTGCCGACCTACTCAATCTCAGCCTACGCGGCTTTGGTAGCGTTGCCGAGAACGACGCGTCCCGCGAAGCCTAAGGAAATGAAGGCGCCCGTGAATCAGCCGGAAAATCCGGAGCAAAGGCATCAAGCCGACGCCGAACTGCTGAAGCGAGTCGCCGCCGCCGATCGCTCCGCATTCAGTGAACTTTACGATCGTTTTTCACGACCGCTTTACGCCACCGCTGTCCACATCCTGCGGGATCCGACCGAAGCTCAGGATGTCGTGCACGATGCTTTTATTACGCTCTGGGAAAAAGCCCCATCGTTCGAATCCACTCGCGGCACCGCATTTTCCTGGGCGGTCACCCTGACTCGTAACCGGGCCATTGATCGGCTCCGGTCCCGGCGTCGCCGGGCGGCATTGCTGGAAGGATCCGCGCCTTCGGATCTCGGGCTTGACGAAAACTCCTCCGGACCTTCGGCCGATACCGCGGCCGACTCCAACGATCAGGCGTGCGTCGTGCGCGCCGCCGTCGCAGCCCTCCCTTTAGAACAACAAAACGCGGTACAACTGGCTTTCTTCGGCGGGCTAACCCAGGAAGAAATCGCCGCCCGCCTCCAGGCCCCGCTCGGCACCATCAAAGCTCGCATCCGGCGCGGTCTGCTGAAGCTCCGCGAACAGCTCGTGCTCCGCCGATGAATCACGAACGCCACGAAGACCTCGCCGCCCTCGCCGCGCTCGACCTCCTGTCCGCCAACGAACAGGCCGAGTTGAACGCCGCCGTCGCCGACGACCCGATACTGCAGGGCCTGATCGATTCGCTGCGTTCCGCCGCCGCCGAACTCGCACGTATCGCTCCCGCGGTCGAGCCGCCCGCCGCCCTTAAAGCCCGGATCCTGGCCCATATTGCCGTGCTCCCCGCCACCGCCCGGGAAACACCCCAACTCCAGACGCAAATTCTCGAGTTCAAAAAGCCCAAACCGAAAACGCCAAATTCAAAATTACCCGCCTGGGTCGGCTGGGCCGCGGCCGCTTGCCTCGCGCTCACGAGCGCATGGCTGGGCCAAAGCCTGCTGACGGCGCAAAAGGCCGACGCTTCACTTCACGATCAACAGACCCTGGCCGATCTCGAATTACATAGCGCCCAAAACCAGCTCGAGGCCGAGCGTCTCATTGCCCGGCGCGAACTCGCCGACGCCACCGCCCGGGCCACGGCGGCCACCAGCAATCTCTCGGCGCTTCAGGCAAGGCTCGATACTGCAACCGCAGCGTCGACCGATCTTGCCACACGGTTGAATCTCACCCGCACGGAAATCGAGACGACGCGTTTGCAGGTCGCCCAGCTTCGCGCGGGCCTCGCGTCCCGCGAAGCGCAGATCGCCGCGCTCGACCGTCAGCTCAAGGAGCAAGGCGATCTCGCCACTTACAAAATCGCCAGCCTCGTCTCAATTGCCGGCAACACTCCGGAGGCCCTAGCAGTCGCGGTTTGGAATCCGGCTAACCAACAAGGTGTCCTCTCCGTCCAAAAACTTCCCGCGCTAACAGCCAATAGCTATTACGAGCTCTGGCTGATCGACCCCCAATACGCATCACCCGTCAGCGGCGGGGTCTTCACCGTCGATCCGGCGACCGGGGCCAGCCAAGTTCATTTTCATCCCGCCAAGCCCGTCAAGACGGCCGCCAAGTTCGCCATCACCCTCGAACGTAAAGACGGCTCTGCCCAGCCAAGCACTTTGTTGTTTGTGAGTGAATAGACGCGGCGCACCCGGACACGGGCGCCGGCGTTTGGTGTTCAACGTTTGGAGTTTCGGTTGAGGAGGCGGCAACTCCAGACGTTGAACTCGAAACTATAAACTTCCGGGACCGCGAACCGGGAATTGAAACTTGCCCCGACCCCGCCCGCGGCAAACGATTTCAACCCTATGGTCATCAAACCGAAAGTCCGTGGCTTCGTCTGCGTTACTGCTCACCCCGCCGGATGCGCCGCGCACGTCCAGGAGTGGATCGCTCACGTAAAGTCCCAGCCGCCTCTGAAGGGTGGCCCCAAGAAGGTCTTGGTGATCGGATCGTCCACGGGATACGGTTTGGCGTCGCGCGTGACTGCGGCTTTTGGCTCCGGTGCGGCCACACTCGGCGTATTTTTTGAGCGCCCCTCCGAAGAGGGCCGTCCCGCCACCCCAGGTTGGTACAACACCATCGCCGTTACGGCCGCCGCCCGGTCTGCCGGCCTCTACGCCAAGAATATCAACGGCGACGCCTTCTCCGACGAAATCAAACGTCAGACCTTGGATTTGATCCGAACCGATCTGGGCCAGATCGATCTCGTCATCTACTCTTTGGCTTCGCCGCGGCGCACCCACCCCAAGACGGGCGGCGTTCATAAATCGGTCCTTAAGCCCGTCGGCCAGTCTTACACCAACAAGACCGTCGACACCGACAAAGGCCTCGTCAGCACCATCACGATCGAGCCCGCCAACGAACAGGAAATCGCCGACACGGTAACGGTGATGGGCGGCGAAGACTGGGAGATGTGGATGCAGGCTCTAGCGGACGCCAAGCTGCTCGCTCCGGGCGCCCAGTCGATTGCCTATTCCTACATCGGACCCCAGGTCACCTGGGCGATCTACAAAAACGGGACCATCGGTCTGGCTAAGAACGACCTCGAGCGCGCGGCCAAAGCCATCGATTCGAGCCTCAAGGCTAATGGCGGGGGCCGAGCCTTCATCTCCGTGAATAAGGCGCTGGTGACCCAAGCGAGTTCGGCGATTCCGGTCGTGCCGCTCTACATTTCGATTCTCTACAAACTCATGAAAGCAAAGGGCACGCACGAAGGCTGCATCGAGCAGATTCAGCGGCTGTTCGCGACCCAAGTCTACAGTGGCAAGCCGATCCAGTTCGATGAAGCCGGTCGAGTTCGTCTCGACGATTGGGAGATGCGCCCTGAAATCCAAAACGCCGTGACGGAGATCTGGCCGCAAGTAACGACCGAGAATCTGACATCCCTTACTGATATTGCCGGTTATCGCAGCGAATTCATGAAGCTCTTCGGCTTCGGCCTTCCCGGCATCAATTACGAAGCCGAGGTCGAACCGCATCTTCTGATGCTCTGAGGCGACGAAAGGCGGTCGTTCCGCGGCCGCCCAAAACCCAGCATTGGAAGCTCGGAACCGAAAGCCAGCAAGGTTCGGGGCCACGAGCACTGAGCAGGTGGTTTTAGGCCCTAAGGCGCGGAACCCGACGGCGGTGTCCAAGCGACAACCGACCCGGCGAAAAAACGTCCGCAGCTCCGCGATCGTAAATACCAAAGCTGGAACCCCCGGCTAAGCGCTACGATCAAGGGAACACCCCAATTTGCCGCAGCTTCCTGCGGCATCTGCGCCCCTTCCGGGAGCCCTGTCCGTCATTGGTGATGGCCCAGTCCGGGTGAGTCAGGTTACGGCTGGGTTCATAAAAAAGGACCGGCGCATCGAGCCGGTCCTGCTATCTCACCGCTACCTGAGGCGGCGTTTTAGTCGCGCCGCGAGGACACCAAATACAGCAGATAAAGCAGAGAACTCACGAACGCTGCGACATAGGTCAGGGCCGCAGCGTCGAGCGTTTTTGTCACCCCGGGCATTTCGTCGCGATCGACGATTCCCAGCTCCACCAATTGGACCTTGGCGCGACGGCTCGCGTCGAATTCCACGGGCAGCGTGACGAGCTGAAAAAAGGTGATGACCGCATAACACACGATCGCCACATCGAGCAGCATTCCGGTCAAGCCACGCGCGAGAAAAAAGCCGGCGAGCATCACAATCGGCACGACCCGCGAAACGATGTTCGTCGCCGGAACGAGTGCCATGCGGAAGTGTAACATCGAGTAGCCTACTTTGTGCTGGATCGCGTGGCCGGCCTCGTGAGCCGCGACCCCGAGAGCCGCGAGACTGGTTCCCGCGTAGTTTTCCTCGGAAAGCACGAGGCGTTTGTTGATCGGATCGTAATGGTCGGTGAGGTGTCCTTCGGTCGCGGTGATTTC
>CAIXKG010000195.1 GCA_903919985.1 uncultured Opitutia bacterium
GGAAATCGCAGCCAAGCTCGCGCACATCGAGCGGCGCGTGGCCGATGGATTGCGCGGCATCGATCACGGTGACGGCGCCGACGGCGCGCGCGCGCCGGCAGAGTTCGGCGGCGGGATTGATGGTGCCGAGCGTGTTGGAAATGTGGGTGAACGCGAAGAGCTTCACTTGCGGCGTGAGCAGCTGGTCGAGCGCGGCGAGATCGAGTCCGCCTTCGGCGTCGGCGCCGAGGACGGGAACATATCGGATCGTGGCGCCAGTGGCGCGCGCGGCTTGCTGCCACGGCACGAGATTGGAGTGATGCTCCATCTCGGTGGTAAGAACCACGTCGCCGGGCTTGAGGTGAGCCTGGGCCCAGCTGCGCGCGACGATGTTGATGCTTTCCGTGGTGCCCCGAGTAAAAATGATCTCCGCGGGATCAGCAGCATTGATGAATTTTGCCACGCGAACGCGGGCGCCTTCGTAGCTGTCCGTGGCGCGCATCGAAAGCGCGTGGAGTCCGCGGTGAACGTTGGAATTATCGCGCTCGTAGTAGCGGACGAGCGTGTCGATCACCGCCCGCGGCTTTTGCGATGTGGCTCCGTTGTCGAGGTAGACGAGGGGATGACCGTTGATCGACTGCTGCAGGATCGGAAAGTCCGCGCGAAGGGCGCCGACGTTCAGCTTCAGGTTTTGAGTGGCGGGTTTCGGGTTCACACGGACGAAGTCGAGGGCAGCGCGGACGCGGTGGAGCTTAGTCCTTGTGCGTTTCAGTCGTGGCGTCGACCGGATTGCCCTTGAGGGCGTTGAGTGCCGCGTGCCAGCCGAGGGTGGCGCATTTGATTCTGGCGGGAAACGTATGGACACCCGCAAAGGCGGCGAGGTCGCTGATCTCATCGGAGGTTTCACCGGTGGTGACGATGCGATGGAATTCGTCGTAGAGTTTCACGGCTTCGATGGGCGATTTCCCCTTGAGCTGCGTTGTCATCAGCGACGCGCTGGCCTGCGAGATCGCGCAGCCGGAACCGTCGAAGGAAATTTCCGCAATGCGGTCGCCGTCGAGGCGCAGGTAGACGTTGCACTGATCGCCGCAGGTCGGGTTGTCGCCGTGGGCGACGCGATTGGCGGTCGGAAGTTTACCGCGATTCCGCGGGCGGCGGTTGTGATCGAGGATGACCTGTTGATAAAGCTCGGAGAGATCGGCGGACATGGACGAAGAGCGCGGATTGTCGTGCGCGGGGAGTCGATTGGCAACTCTGCGGGCAAAAATCCGGCGGGGCCGGGGGGCGGCCGGCCCGGGCCGAAGTAGGCGTGGCCTGACTCAGGCCGCTTTATTTTTGCGGAGTTCCGCCGCTGGGATCGAGCGGCGTTCCGCTCGAGCTGGAGTCGGCGGTGCGAGCCACGGTTTCGATGACCTGAATCGGGGCGGAAAATTCGAGCGCGGCGACGGAAACATCCTGATCCGGAGCGGAGCCGGGCAGGGTCACGATCAGACCGGCCGGTGAAACTGAAGTGGAGACGGCCACGCCGTTTGCGAGGAGTTTGCCTGACAGCGCGGCAACTGGCACGCCGCTGAGGACGATTTTTCCATTGGCCGGCCAGTTCCAGACATGGACATACACCGTCGAGCCGCCGTTCGGTTTAAAACGCTGCGTCACACGGCCCCACTCGGGAGATTTCGCGTACGGGCCGGCCTCGGTGCCATAGATCGCGTCGCCGTTTGTATGCAGCCAGCGGCCCATCGCTTTCAGCCGTTCGACCTCGGGTTCGGGAATTATTCCTTCGGCATCGGGACCGACATTCAGGAGATAATTTCCACCCTTGCTCGTGATATCGGAGAGATTGCGGATGAGTTGCTGCGAGGACTTCCACGCGAGGTCGGTCGCGTTATAGCCCCACGCGCGGTTGATGGTCATGCAGACCTCGAACTGGCGGCCGAGGGCATCGGTCGCGATGCGTTGTTCGGGCGTGCCCGTGTCACCGAGCACGCCGCCACCGAGACGGTTGTTGCCGATGAGTTCGGGATACTCGCTCATCAGGTCGAAGAACGGCCGGGCGCGCTCCGGTGACATCGAATACTCGGTGTCCCAGAAGAGGTACGCAGGATGATATTTTTCGAGAATTTCCCGCACCTGCGGCACGGCGATCTTGGTGATGTAGTCGTCGAAGGAGCCCTGCTTCTGCGCTTCGTCCCACGCTGGACGGTTGCCGGTGCCGCCGCCCGGATTGTTCCAGTCCTGCGATTGCGAATAATAAAGGCCGAACTTGATCCCGCGCGCGCGGACCGCGTCGGCGAGCGGTTGCAACAAATCGCGATGGGCAGCGGAGGTCTTCACGGCGTTCCAATCCGAAAACTTGGAATCATAAAGCGTGAAGCCGTCATGGTGCTTGGCGGTGATGACCATGTATTTTGCCCCCGCTTCCTCGATGAGCGCGGCCCACGCCGTCGGATCGTATTTCGCGGCCGTGAAATCTTTGGCAAACGCGCGGTAGGTCGCCTGCGGCACCTTGGCGTTGCTCATGTACCATTCGCCCTTCGCCGGCACCGCGTAGACGCCCCAATGAATAAAAATGCCGAAGCGCGCATCGTGAAACCATTTCATCCGCGCCGCCTTCGCCGGCGGTGTCTCGTCGCGGACGACCACGGGATACGGCGGCAATCCGGCGCCGCCCTCGCGGAAAAGAATCGGACTGGCATTGCTGAACGCGCCCACCGGGGGTGGCTTGGGCGCGGAGGACGCGGGAGCCGGAGCGGGTGCGGTCGTTTGCGCTAAGGCCGTTGCGGCGAGTGGAAGCAGCGCGAAGACGCGGGCGAAGCTCGAGAGAAGTTTTCCAAGCGGAGTATTCATGGTTTTTTGCTCAGTAGAAGTTTCCTGCGAGTCGGCGTCGGTCGCGTCGCGTCATACTCTTTGGGGTGATTTGGGGTCGGCGTGCTCGACGTTCGGGCTTCACGCCAGTGGCCCACGCTGAATTGTCAACGTGACTGCATAGGGGATCGGCGGCCGATCCGCAAACGGACCGACAGTCCTGGTTCGTCCTGCGATGCCGTCGCCACCCCGCGAGAAAAATCGCGCCCGGTCTGTTTCAGCCGACGGTGGCCAGGCCGGCGATCTTCAGCGTGAAGGCATGGTCGCACGGCGGCGCCGGTGGGAGTTGCACGACGAGACCGCGCTCGTCGTGTTTCCACGTGAGCTTTCCGCCGTAGCCGAGCAGCGAAACGTTTTCGATTTTGCCGACGACGTTCGCGTTCGTCGTGGCGAGCGGGGCGACGACGAATTCCTTTTGCGGCCCGTTCGACGAATCCTGGGCAGGCCAGCCCATGACAAACGCGTAGAGCGTGGAGCCCTTGGTGGTGAAGCGAACTTCTTCGGCGGTGAAATCTTTGCGGCTGTTTTCGTTGAACCGCACGCCGGGCGCGGGCGGCGGGATGTGCGAGCCGGGGCCGTCGCCAAAGATTTTCCACGGGCGCGTCGCGTAAATTGCTTCACTATTCACGGCCATCCACGCGGTGATGGCCTCGAGGATTTTGAGTTCCTCGGCGTCGGGCGCGCCGCTATTCGGGAGCGGAAAATTCAGCAGGAGGTTGCCGTTGCGGCTGACGATGTCGACGAGCAGGTCGATCACGCGCTTCGGCGTTTTGTACTTCGCGCGGGTGTCGTAGTGCCAGTTGCCGATGCACGTGTCGGTCTGCCACGGTCGCGGCCAGATGCCCTCGATCACGCCGCGCTCCATGTCGAGCACGCACAGCCCGGCGGCGGAGTCGGGGCGGCTCTTGCTGTTGTAAATCGCCTCGACTTTGCCGCCGTGTTTACGGGCGTTGGTGTTGTAGTGCAGCGCGACGAGCGCGAGGCCCTCGTCGCCGAATGGAATCCCGCCGTCGGTGTACAGCAGGTCGGGCTCGTAGCTCGTGACGAGGTCGGTGATGCGGTCGAAATAATTTTTCCGCCACGCGTCCGGTCCGCCACGGCTCATCGCCATCTGCGCGGTTGCGGCCTTTTGCGCGAAATCGGCGGGCTGGTCGCTGTAATCGTGATAGAGGTCGGACCACTGCGGATTGGCGCCGTCGTAGGGCACGCCGGCGAGCGGACCGGCCTTGTCGGCGAGATGCGACGTGCCGAACCAGGTGTAGCTGTTCGAGAGATGCTCGCTCACGCCGAAGCGTAGGCCGTGCTGGTTGGCGGCTTTTTTGAAAAGTCCGACGACGTCTTTTTTGGGACCGCTCGCGACGGAGTTCCAGCGCGGCTGATATTTCGAGTTCCACAAGTCGAAGCCGTCATGGTGGACGCCCATGCTCACGTAGTATTTCGCGCCGGCTTTTTTGTAGAGCCCCATCAAGTGATCGGGGTCGAACTGGTCGGCCTTCCACGACGCGATGACGTCCTTGAAGCCGAACTTCGAGGGGTGGCCGTATTTCTGGACGTGGTATTTGTATTGAGGCTCCGACTCGACGTACATCCGGCGCGCATACCAGTCGCCATACTCGGCGGCGGACTGCGGACCCCAGTGATTCCAGATGCCGAACTTTGCGTCGCGAAACCAGTCGGGCACTTGGTAAGTGTTGAGCGATTCGCGCGTGGGGAGAAACGGACCGTTCGGTGCGGCGCCGGCGGCGCGCGGACCGAACGTGGAGCACGCCGCGCTGCCGAGCAGCGGAGTGGCGGCGAGGAGTTTCAGAAAAGCGCGGCGTTCGAGGGGAATTTTCATGAGGCAGGCTATTTCAATTTTAGGCCCGTAATCTTAAGGGCGTAGGCGTAGTCGCAGGGTGGTTGGGCGGGGAACTTCACGTGCAAGCCGGCGGCGTCCTGCGTGAACGCCAGCGGTCCTTTGTGGCCGAGCAGTTCGACCTGCTCGATTTTTCCGGGCGGCGCTTGGCCGGTGGCGAGCGACGTGATCACCGCTTCGCCCTCGGGCCATTTCATCACCGTCGCGTACAGCGTGTCGCCATGCTTGGTGAAGCGAATGTCCTGCGGCGTGTAGCCTTTGCGCGGCAGTCCGCCACCCCCGACCACTTGGTCGCCTTGGTTTTGTCCGTTGAGCCGGCCGGCGAAGCCTTTCGCGCGGGCCGCAACCATCGCTTGCGCCGCGCCCTCGGCCGCGGGGCCTTCGCCGTATTTGATCCACGGACGCGAGGAGTAGATCGCTTCGCCGTTTACCCCGAGCCATTGGCCGATCGCAAGCAGGACGTCTTGCTGCTCCTGCGGGATGGTCCCGTCGGCCTTGGGCGAAATGTTCAGCAGTAAATTGCCGTTCTTGCTCACGTTCTCGACGATCTTCCAGACGAACTGGTCGGCGGGATAAGGCTTCTGCTCCTCGACGTAGCCAAACTTGTTCGTGATGGGATCGTCGGGTTGCCAGACCCATTCGGTCAGCTCCATCGGCGAGCGGCCTTCGCGCTCGTAATCCATGATCTGGCCCGAGACCCACGCGGCTTGTTTAGCGCTGATGCCGACTTCCTTGCCCCATTCCTTGGCGCTATTAAAGTAGTAGGAGGCGACGCGAATTTTCAACGGGTCCCACGCGTGGTCGGTGTTCATGTCGAACCACAGCATGTCGGGCCGGTATTTATCGATCGTCTCGATCCGCTTCGCGACCCAGTCGTGCATGAACTGGACGCGCGCGGCATCGCTGCGGTCGGCGACGTTGTAGAAGTTGGCCCACTTCGGGTCGTATTGATCGCTCCCGGCCAGCGCGGGAATGAAGACGAAGTGAAAGCTCGAGTGATCGGAGATGCCGGTTTTAAGGCCGACTTTTTCCACGGCCTTGATGAGGTCGCCGTCGAGATCGCGATGCGGTCCGTAGTTTTTCGCGTTGAAGGGATTGATCGCGCTATCCCAGTTGGAAAAACCGTCGTGATGCTCGCCGGGCGCGAGGACGTATTTGGCGCCGGCCTTTTTAAAAAGCGCGGCCCAAGCATCCGGATCCCACTTGGCCGCCGTGAACATCGGCAGAAAATCTTTGTAGCCAAACTTGGTCGGCGGACCGAAGTGCTCGGTGTGCCAGTCCATGATGCCTTTGTTGCCGCCATACATATAGCGGACGTACCACTCGCTGCCGTGGGCCGGGACCGAGTAGATGCCCCAGTGCATCATGATGCCGAACTTGCCGTCGCGAAACCACTCCGGGTCTTTGTAGTGCTGTTCGATGGACGCCCATGATTCGCCAAACGGCCCGGCCGGCGGAGCGGGAATATCCTTCAACGCGGCGGCGATCATTTCCGGCGTATCGCGGGGTCGGGGGGCGGTGGTGCCGGGCGCGGCCGCGGCGCCGGCAACTCCGGGCTCTTCCACCGGAAGTGGCACCGGCTGGGCAAGGGCAGGCAAAGTCGCGAACGCGACTGCGAGGCTCAGGAGTGAAACAGCGATCCGTGGATCGCGGGTGCGAGGTGAAGAAGCCATGAGCGATGACATGAGGGGGGGGTGATTTCAGCGCGCTGCGCCGGAGTGGCGCAGGGTGGTCGGAATTTTTTATGGGGTTGGGCTCAAGCTGGTCCTGCAGCCTGAGGCTGTCGTGGTGGGCGACGCGGTTTGCGGGCGTGAGTTCGGCGCGATTCCGGGGGTGGCGGTTGTGCTCGAGGATGACCTCTTGTTGAATCTCGGCGAGAGGGGCGCACTCGACGAAGAGCGCGGAGTGTCTTGGGAGGTGAGGCGATTGGCAACTCCCGGGTAAAAATTCGGGGGACGTCTAAGCGCAACGATCGGCGCTAGCTTCAGCGATTGCCTTGATGGAATCCAATCTTGCGGCGGTGACGCGGGCCGTCCGGAGCCAGAAGCTGACGAATGGCCTCGAACAGATTGGCGATGGCGTGATCGTGGCCTTGGAGCTTGCGCTCCAGCTCCGTGAGTTTCCCGGCGAGCTGGCGATGTTGGGCCAACAGCTCGCGGATCTGCACGAAAGCCCGGACGATCGTGATCGACATAGCGACGGCGCGTGGACTCCGCAGCACGCCGGCGAGCATGGCAACGCCCTGCTCGGTGAAGACGCGGGCAGGCTTGCGCACGCCGCCGCGGCCGGACTTTGATGTTCCAGCTTGGAACATCAAAGCGCGGGTCTCTTCCAGCGTGAGCATAAAGGCGAAATCTTCTGGAAAGCGGTCGAGGTTGCGCGCGACGGCTTTGTTGAGATCGCGCGTGCCGACAGCGTAGTATCGCGCGAGATCGGCGTCCAAAATCACCCGCTTGCCGCGAATTGAATGGATGCGCTGCTGGATTTCGGGCGCGGGAATAATAGCGGGATCGCTCATGA
>CAIXKG010000196.1 GCA_903919985.1 uncultured Opitutia bacterium
CGCCGGCCGCGTCTTCTGGTTCTACCTCGGCAAGCTGGCCTGGCCCGCCGACCTGAGTTTCGTGTATCCGCGGTGGCATGTTGACGCCGCCGTTGGGTGGCAGTGGCTTTTTCTGGCCGCCGCACTCGGCCTCCTAGCCGGGCTGGCTTGGTGGAGCCGGCGCACACGGGGTCCGCTCGCCGCGGCGCTCGTATTTGGCGGTTCGCTTTTTCCGGTGCTGGGCTTCGTCAACGTCTACCCGTTCGTGTTTTCCTACGTCGCCGATCACTTCCAATATCTCGCCAGCCTGGCGGTCTTCGCTCTCGCCGGCGTCGGCCTCAGCTTTTTGCCCCGCTCGGCTGGAACGATTACGGCCACACTGCTCGCCGCGCTGTGCGGCATCCTCACGTGGAACCAAGCCTCGGACTATCGTGACAACGTCACGCTCTACGAAGCCACGCTGCGGAAGAATCCCGACGCCTGGCTGGCGCATCACAATCTCGCCACGATCCTCGTCGACCGCGGCCGGCCTGACGTCGCGCTGCCCCACATCGAGCGGACTCTGGCGCTCCGACCGGATTACCCCGAGGCGCTGAACAATCTCGGCAATTGCGTCACGCACCTCGGTCGCGCGGCCGAGGCGATCGCGCCGCTCGAACACGCCCTTCGCCTGCGGCCCCGCTATCCCGAAGCGCACAACAACCTCGGCATCGCCCTGATGGCTTTGGGCCGCAACGACGAAGGGCTCGCCCAGTTCACTGAGGCGTCGAAAATTAATCCCAGCTACGCCGGCGCCCGCTTCAACCTCGGTCTCGCGCTCCTCTCGTCGGGCCACGCGAGCGAGGCCATCCCGCATTTCGCCGCCGCCGTCCGCCTGCAACCCGACTACGCCGACGCGGAGGTGAACTGGGGCGACGCGCTGCTGCTCAGCGACCGACTGACGGAAGCGATGCCGCACTATGAAGCTGCGCTCAAGCTCCAGCCTGAATCGTACGTCGCGCATTTCAGCTTTGGCCGCGCCCTCCTGCGCGCCGGGCGCTACGACGATGCAATCTCTCACTTCGAGCAGGCGCTGCAGCTCAATCCCGCTCTGGCCGAAGCCCACCAGCAGCTCGCCGTCGCACTGGGCCAATCCGGTCGTTCCGCCGAGGCCAACGCTCACCTCCTCGAAGCGCGCCGGCTGCGTCCGGGTGCATTCTGATCCATTTTTCCGCCTTAGCGGTTTAAGTTTCACGCAGCCGTTTTGTGGAGCGGCAGGCGTCTCTGCCTGCCAGGTTCGGCCTCATCGTTTCGGCAGGCAGGGACGCCTGCCGCTACGCTTTTAGCTGCGACGCTTTGGGTTAAACCGCCCTAAGCCGCGCACGATTTCGCCGATGGGTAAAAATTAAAAGGCACCCGCGGCGCGGAGCCCGACATCGCGAGCGAAAGGGCGAAACTGACGCCGAGTTCTTGAGGTACGAAAGCCCACCGATCCATTCGGAGGTTTGGTCACAAAGAGGTGCAAAGAATCCTTCGGCTCCGGCCGAACGCAAAGGCGCCAGTCGGCGCACAGGTGGTGGAGACTAAGACAGCGACGAAATTTTGCGCCCTTTTTGAGGCCAACTTCCGAAACGTCGCGCCCTCCTATCGCCGTCCGCGTAACGCCGCCTCAAATCGTTGCGCGTTCCGCCGCCGCCCGCCGGGCATCCGCGACTCCCGCTGAATTCGTGACCGAAAAATCCCGCACGTCCCGCAGCACAAACATCGGCGCAGCGCCGGTCCGTTGCGCCTCAAAGCCGTCGAATGAAACGTCCTCGACGTCGTCGAGCCGGACCGGCGGCCGTTGCTCGGGCCGGGCGAAACTCACGCGAAAGTTTTTGATCCGCAGGCCACGCGCGTGACGGGCAAAAAAACCGTACGACGGCAGTACCCCAAACATGCTCGGCTCCGGATACGCGCGCTCGTTTTCCGGCGGCTCGATCGCCGCATCGGCCGCCGTGCCGCCGCCGCGATACTCGATCTGAATATTACTCAGCGTCACGTCCTCAACGGCATGGCCCGGCAGGCCCACCACTTGCGACGCATAACGGGCATCGGCATCCGTCACGGTGATATCGCTGATGGTCACGCGGCGCACGCGGCCGATGGCGGGATCGTTCGGGCCGCGGCCTCGATTCCCCAGCCGCACAAAAATCGGCGCTGTCACGATCTCACGCATGGTGAGGTGAGTTGCGCTTACGTCCTCGATCACGCCACCATCCACCATCTCGATCGCCAGTCCACGACTGCGCACAAACTCGCATTTGGTAATCGTGATATTGCGGAAACTGCCATTCGTCTCCGTGCCGATCTTGATGCGGCCGGTCACGCCATCGAGATCGGGCGCGAGTTCCTGCGTGCGCTGAAAAGTACCGTCGAGCATCGTGCCGATGTCGAAGCCCGACACGGTGCAATCGGTGACGACGACATTTTCCGTCGAGCGCACTGCGCCCAACGCGTACGAGCTCTTCAACACGATGGCGTCATCGTTCGGCGCGTTGACCCGGCAATGGGAAATATAAACGTTACGACAGCTATCGCAGTCGAAGCCGTCGCGATTGGTGTCCACGTCGACGTTCTCAATCGTCAAGCCATCGATGCCCGTGGCGAGCAGCGCAAAGTGTCCGCCGAGCAGCACGGAAAAATCGCGCAGGACAACGCCCCGGCAATTTTTCAGGCCGATCGCCTTGTTGCCCTTTCCAGCCATGAAGTCCGTGTCGGTCCCCGGCTCGCCGTCTGACTGCAGCTGTTTGACGTTGGTGATCCCACGCATGCTCACCGGCATGTCGCCGTCGAGCTTCGCCCGGCGCGGACCCGGGCCCGACCGCGTGAGACCGGCGCCATGAATACGCCCGGGCCCGACGATCGCGATGTCCTCCAGATCCTCGCCCCAAATGAGGCTGTTGCGCCAATGACTGTGGCCAAAATCCTGAAAGGCATCCCACGGGTTGGGTTCCGCCGCGTCGTAAGCGCCGAAACCTGCCGCCGGTTCCGCGGCGAGCAACGTGGCGCCCAATGCCAGCTGCAACGTCACGTGACTCCGGAGGCGAATCGAGAAACTCAAAAACGTGCCCGCTGGAAAAACGACGGTGCCGCCACCTGCCGCGTGGGCCGCTTCGATCGCGCGGTTGATCGCCGCCGTATCGAGGCTCACGCCGTCGCCTCGCGCGCCGTAGTCATGCACGTCGAACCCGCGGAGCGCGACGCTGCGAAGTGGGCCGACGGGGGCGGCCGGATTCATAGCGCGGACGGCATGCGACGCAGCACGCTGGGGAGAAGCGATGGAGGGTTCAAGGGACAGTCGGTCAGACAACCGATTCGGCCGGCCCAAGTTAACCCGCCGAACCGTCAGACGGTCAGATTCTGCAAGAGAATCCTGATTTAATTTACGCCTCAAACCACGTTCGCGATTCCAAATCGAAAGATGGGTCGGCGGTGCATGATTCCCGGTCGCCAGCGGCAGCTCGAGTGCTGAACTCATACCGAAGCCCCCTTCCGATCGTTGCCCATGAGCCCGCAAGCCCCAGGATATCGCCGATCACGACACGGAATAAAGCGTGCCGCTGGATGACCCGCAGACGCGATTAGAATGGCTGATTCTCGAGGGCGCGCAGGCGGGCCTGAGCTGGTCCATCGTGCTGACGAAGGGCAAAAATTATCGCCGGGCCTTTGGCGGTTTTAACCCAGAAAAATCGCGCGGTACGACACGGGGACGTTTACGTGCTGCAAAACTGCGTGAAACTTTGCGATCTCGACGATGTACTCACGGAGCTCAGCCGACCCTACGTGCGGGCGAACTAAACCGCCGCAAAGCGAAGGCGGCGCAAAGCCCTTCACGAACGAACGCTAGACCGGAGGATCGCGAAACCGGGGAAACCTTGAAAACGGGGAAACGCCAGTCGAGATTTTCGCTCTAACGAATCCTTCGTTTCAACGATTCACCCGAATCACCATTTCAAGATTTTCCGCACGATGGCCAAAGTTTATTTCTATTACTCCGCGATGAACGCCGGGAAAAGCACCGTGCTGCTGCAGGCGAGCTACAACTATCAGGAACGCGGTATGCGCACGCTGGTCTTCGCCCCGGCGATCGACACCCGCGCCGGCCTCGGGCGCGTCCGCTCGCGCATCGGCCTCGAAGCCCCGGCGGAAGTGCTGACCGCGACCGACAATCTCCTCAATCGCGTGAGCCACGAACACGCCTCCACCCCGGTGGCCTGCGTGTTGGTGGACGAGGCGCAGTTTCTCACGCGAGCCCAGGTCGAGCAACTCACGGTCGTGGCCGACTCGCTGGACATTCCCGTGCTGTGCTACGGCCTCCGCACCGATTTCAAGGCGCAGCTTTTTCCCGGCAGTGCGGCGTTGCTCGCGCTGGCGGACGATCTCACCGAGTTAAAGACCATCTGCCACTGCGGTCGCAAAGCCACGATGAACCTGCGCGTCGATGCCGGCGGCCGCGCGCTCCGCGAAGGCGCCCAGATCGAAATCGGCGGCAACGAACGCTACCTCGCGGTCTGCCGCCGTCACTTCAACACCGCGGAGTAGCGCGCGGCCTCAGCCCGCGTCGTAAATTTCGGAACAAGGGCTAAAACCGCGCGCTAATCGGAAAGTTTAGCGATTCCCCTCCGGCTTTTTTCCCATTTAGTCCCCTCCCATGTCCAACGCTTCGTCCCACGATTTTTTTATCGGCACCTACACCAAGGATGGCAGTCGCGGCATCTACGCGACGCGCTTGGACGCCCGGTCCGGCGCGCTCAGCTCGCCCTCGCTCGCCGCCGAAACCGCCAACCCGAACTTTCTCGCGTCATCGCCCCGCGGAGAATTTCTCTACGCATTGCAGGAAGTGTGCACCCCCGAGGGAAAGCCCGGCGGTGGCGTGAGCGCCTTCACCATCGATCCCACCACGCGCGCACTCGCGCCACTCAACTCCGTGGCCACCGGCGGCGCGTCGGTCAGTCATCTCGCGCTCGACGCCACCCAACGCATGCTCATCGCCGTCAGCTACGGCGGCGGGTACATCGTGTCGTTTGCCCTGCTGGCCGACGGACGCATCGGCACACCTTCACGACTCATCGCCCAAAAGGGCCAGCTCGGCCCCAATCCGACGCGCCAGGACAGACCCCATCCGCACTCCGTCACGTTGTCGCCTGATCAACGTTTCGCACTCGTGGCGGATCTCGGGCTCGACGCGGTTTTCAGTTATCGCGTCGATGCAGCCGCCGCGACGCTCACGCCAAACGATCCGCCCTTCGCACGCTGCACGCCCGGCTGCGGCCCCCGGCATGGTGCGTTTTCCCGCGACGGCCGTTTCTTTTACGTGCTCGGGGAGATCGACGGTTCGGTCACCGCGTGCACCTACGATACGGCGAGCGGCGAGGTGAAACCGTTCCAGCATATCACGACTCTCCCACCCGGCTTTAAAGTCGCTGACTCAGATCGCGCGGCCGAAGTCCGCGTGCATCCCAATGGTCGTTTTCTTTACGCCTCGAATCGCGGTCACGACAGCATCGCCGTTTTCGCGGTCGACGCCGCCACGGGCGCGTTGACCACGGTCGAGCTCACGCCCTGCGGCGGCAAAGCTCCGCGCAATTTCGCTCTGACCGCCGACGGCGCGTGGCTCGTCTGCGCGCACCAGGACTCCGGCACGTTGTGCTCGTTCTCGGTCAATCCGGCGACGGGCAAGCTGATCCGCGTACCCGGTGTTGTTCACGTACCTCAGGCGGTGTGCGTCCTTGGGCTGAGATCGATGTAGGGCGCGCCCGCGCGAATTTTCGCGCGCCGATGCGTCGCCTGTTCGATCGCCGCAAAAAGCAGCTCGTTGGAGCACGGCTTCCGAAACGTCGCGCGCCGAACGCGCGCGCCGGTCGGCCATCGCCGGAAGTTCCCACGACATAGCCGCGTCTCTCAAGCACGAGCCGGATCAAGATCCGCAGGCTTTTCCCGTCATCCACCACTAGAATTGAACCAGCCTCCATGATTTCATCCTCCTGCTTGAACCATGCCCGGGAAGGAGCAGCGGAGCGATCGGGCCCGATTCAATGTTCCTTCACCGAACGCGAACGGTCTCATGCGAGAATTTGATTCTCGGCGTGGTGGCGGGGATGCGTTTGGGTGACGTTCCTCCTGATGGCCAATTTTCTCGAAGACAAACGTCCCGCCAAAATCGAACGCGCCTTTCTTGTCGGCGTGCAAACCAAGGACATGGCACCCGGCGAGGGCGAGGAGTTGCTGGCCGAGCTCGGCGAACTCGTCGAAAATCTAAAGCTAAAGATCGTACGCAGTACCCTGATCACCCTGCGCACCCCAACGCCCGCCACTCTCCTTGGCAGCGGCAAAGTAGCGGAATTGATCGAGCTCGCGAAGGCCGACGGTGCCGAAGTCATCGTTTTCGACGAGGCCCTCACGCCCGCCCAACAACGCAATTGGGAAAAACTCTCGGAACTCGCCGTCATCGACCGACAGGAGGTCATCCTGCAGGTTTTTGCCGATCGCGCCCAAACCCGTGAGGCCGTTCTCCAGGTCGCGCTCGCCCGCATGCAGTATTCCCTGCCCCGCCTCACCCGCGCGTGGAGCCATCTTTCCCGCCAGCGCGGTTCCGGCGGCATGGGCGGCGAAGGCGAGACCCAGCTCGAGCAGGATCGCCGTCTGGTCAACGACCGTATCGTCGCACTCAAACGCGAACTCGTCGCCGTCCGCAAACAGCGCGCCACCCAGCGCCAGCGCCGCCAGCGCGTGCCGGTCCCCACCGCGGCCATCGTCGGCTACACCAACGCCGGCAAATCATCCCTCCTCAACGCCCTCACCGGCGCCTCGGTCCTCGCCGAGGATAAACTTTTCGCGACGCTCGATCCCACCACCCGCCAGCTTCATCTCCGGGGCAACCGCAAGCTGCTCGTGACCGATACCGTCGGCTTCATTCGTCGCCTGCCGCATGGCCTGGTCGAGGCGTTCAAGGCGACGCTCGAGGAAGTCGTTGTCGCCGATTTCCTGATTCACGTGCTCGATGTCACCAACTCCAATGTGGCGCAGCACCATGAGACCACCCTCGCCGTGCTGAAGGAGCTGGGCGCGGTCGACAAGCCGATCATCACGGTCTTCAACAAACTCGACGCCGCCGACGCCGCGGCCCTGAACCGCGCGCACCTGCTCGCGCCCGATGCGCTCTATCTTTCCGCCCGCAGCGGGAAAAATCTAGATCAACTCATCGGACGCTGCCTTGAACAGATCGCCGACGCCGTCGATTCCGTCGATCTGCTCGTGCCCCACAGTCGCTACGACGTGATTTCAAAACTGCACGCCACCGGCCACGTGCAAAACCAGGAAGAGCGCGACAACGGCGTTTTTCTCCAGGGCCGTTTCCCCGCGACGCAAGCGGGGCTCTTCACGCCGTTCATCGTCGTGAAGAAAAAATAGTTCCGGGTTCCAGGGGTGGAGCTCCGAGTTCGGAATTCAGGGTTCCCAGTTTGGAGTTGAGTGAGCGACCGCGTTGAAACGGGCGGACCTCACGACCGAATCTTGAACACGGCGGCCCACGTCGAAAATCAACGCGCTATTCCTCAACGCGGCACCCGGAACCCAAAGTCGAAACCGCGCCGGCTCCGCCGACGCCTACGCTGCGTCGTAAATTTGCACGCGCGTCCAGTACGTTTTAAACGACGCAACAAACGCGAGATGGATTGGGTCGACCTGATAGGCGTCGTGCGCCGCTACATCCTTACAAACGACCGTCAGCGCCACCGAGTATGAACTGTCGATGATCGGGCGCGCCCCCGTGGCGGCAGGCGTCCCCACATATAACTTCTCGACGGCTTTGATCCCCCCCAGCGAATCGACGCCGCGGCGAAATTCCGCGTGCTGCGCGGAAGTCAGATCCGGTTTCAGCCAAAAATAAACAGTATGAATAAGCATGGGATTGAAAGCGGGCCACGACTTCCACCGCCGCTCAATCGCAAAAATGCTTCACCGACCTCCGCCGTAGCGCGAGGCATCAGCCCGCTTTCCAAAATCGCAACGCGGACTAACGTATGACTACGAAATACGCAGAGGGGATTGAACCGCTAAAAGGATTCGCCAACGGGCGAATCTACAAACACCCCTTCGGCTAATCGCCTCCGGGTCTCACGACTGGGGCCGGTGATCCCAGCCAATTTTCGCCGCAGCGAAATTGTGCGCGATAAGCGGACGCCAATCCTTCACTGCGCAGGCGATCAGCCGAAGCCGCCGATCGAAGATCTTCCCCATTGGGAAAATCTGATCAGCGGTTCCTCTCCGTTTCTGGTTTCATTTCCAAACCGCGGGCTAAAGCACCGCGCTACCCGCCCCATCCAGCTTCGCCAGTTCCTCACCCACGCTGAAGTTCATCTTCACATCGGGATCGGGCGAAGGCACCGCCGAGAGCAAAATCCGCGTGTACGGGTGCTGCGGCGCGGCGAAAATCCGCCCGGTCGGCGCAACCTCGACGATCCGACCCTGACGCATCACGGCCACGCGGTCGCAAAAATTTCGCACCACGTCGAGGTTGTGCGCCACGAAAAGATACGTCAGCCGGAACTCGCGCTGCAGTTCTTTTAGCAGATCGAGCACCTGGGCCTGCACCGACACGTCGAGCGCCGAGGTCGCCTCGTCGCACACGACCAGCGAGGGCCGCATGATCAAAGCCCGGGCAATCCCAATCCGCTGTCGTTGCCCTCCGGAAAACGCATGCGGATAGCGCGCGCGGTGCTCAGGCTTCAATCCCACGCGGCGCAGGATCTCGGTCACACGGTCGTCGAGCTCCGCGCCCTGCGCCAGGCGGTGGATCACGAGCGGCTCCGCCACGATATCCCGTACGGTCATGCGGGGATTCAACGACGAAACGGGATCCTGGAAAATCATCTGCACGTGCTGACGTAGCGGCTTTAAGTCCGCCGAGGGTAAACTCGCGAGGTCCACGGTCCGGCCATCCGGCAGCTGGAAACGCACGCTGCCCGACGTTGGATCGATGGCCCGCAGCGCGCAACGGACCACCGTCGTTTTACCCGAGCCGCTTTCGCCGACGAGCCCGAGCGTTTCACCGGGCGCGAGGTCGAAGCTCACGTCGTCCACGGCCTTGACGATCCCGGTTTGCCGCCGGCCCAACCCGCGGCTCATCACCGGAAAATATTTACACAGCCCGCTCACCCTGAGCAGCGGTTCGACGGAGGTGATCTGAACCGGATCGTTCATGCAGGACGCCGGCGGCTGGGCAACGCGTCGAGCAGCGCACGGGTATGCGGGTGCTGCGGGTTTTTGAGGACGGCACGGACGTCACCCCGTTCCACGATCTGGCCGCGATGCATCACGGCCACGTCGTCCGCCATCTGTGCGACCACGCCAAAATCGTGTGTGATCAGCAGCACCGAACAACCGATTTCCCGTTGCAGCGTTTTGATCAGCCCGAGAATTTGAGCCTGCATCGTGACGTCGAGCGCCGTGGTCGGCTCGTCCGCGATCAACAATTCCGGACGGCAGGCGAGCGCCATGGCGATCACCACCCGCTGTCTCAATCCGCCCGACAATTCATGGGGATACTGTTCATAGCGCAGGGCGCCCGGCATCATCCCAACTTTCTCGAGCATCTCGATCGTCAGTTCGCGGGCGACCGCCTTGCCGACCGGCCGATGAAGCAAAATCGCCTCGGCGATCTGACTTCCGATCGTGTGCACGGGCGATAGTGCCGCCATCGGCTCTTGGAAAATCATGCTCACGAGTCCGCCGCGCACTTCGAACAGCCGGTCGGAATTCTCCCCGAGCCGCGCGATATCGACATCCCCGACGCGCAGCGAACGCAGTAACATCCGACCTGACACAATCCGGCCCGGCGGCTGGAGCAGCCGAAGAATAGCGTAGGCCGTCACACTTTTGCCCGACCCGCTTTCGCCTACGAGCGCCAGGGTCCGGCCGCGGCCAATGGAGAACGTCAGGCCTTGCACCACCGGCACCTCAAGATCTGGCGTGAAAAACGAAACGCGCAAATCCTCGACCTCTAGCAGGGGCAGGTGCGATTGGCCAGGGGCCGAAGCTGACGCGTTCATCGCGTCGAATAGGGGTCCGCCGCGTCACGCAGGCCGTCGCCGAGAAAATTGAAACACAGCACCGTCAGTACAATCATCACCACGGGCATCAAGAGCCACGGATACGTCGCCACGGTCTGGAGACTCAAACAGTCCTGCAGCATCACGCCCCAGCTGACGATCGGTGGCCGTAGCCCGAGCTGCAGGAACGAGAGCGATGTCTCACCGAGAATCATGGCCGGCACACCCATCGTCAGCACGACGATGATGTGGCTGGTGAACCCAGGTAACAGGTGCCGGAATAAAATTCGCGTGTGCGACGCCCCAAGCAGCCGCGCCGCCATCGCGTAATCTTCCTCGCGCAGGGCCAGAATTTTTCCCCGGACCACGCGAGCCAATCCAGTCCAACCAAGCAGACTCAGCACCAGCGTGATCGCGAAATAGGTCGAGAGCGGGGACCACTCCGCCGGCAGCACCGCCCCAAACGCGAGCCAGAGCGGAATCTGCGGGAACGCGTTAATCACCTCGATGACCCGCTGAATAAATGTGTCGGTCGCACCACCAAAATATCCGGAAATGCCCCCGATCACCGTGCCTAGGAAACAAGTCACCGCGATTGAAACCAGCCCCACCGACAGACTGATCCGCGCCCCGTGGATCAGTCGGCTGAAAATATCATGCCCGTATTTATCCGCGCCCAAAAAATAGAACGTCACCCGCCGGCCATCCAGTCGCGTTTCGTTCGCGTTTTTGATCCCAAAAAAATGTCGGTCGCAGGAAAACAATCCCCAGAAAACGTAGGGTTCGCCTTTGACGAAGAATCCTAACTGCACCGCCGAGCCTTCCGCTTCGATGTAAGAGCGCTGGAAGGTCATCGGATCCACCCCCACCCGCATCGCCGGCACGTGCAGACCGTGGGACCAGGAATACTGCGGCAGCTGCGGTGGACAGTAGGCCATGGTCAAATCGCGCCATTGCCGCGGCTGGGGGGCAAAAAATTCTGCGCCCAGCGCGAGCGCGTACAACACGGCCAGCAAATAGAGCGACGCAACCGCCAGCCGATGACGGGCAAATCTGCGCCGGATCAGCGCCCACTGCGAAAGCGTGTCGATCGAGCCGTCAGGGGTGCTGGCAGGGATGGCCACGAGTGAAGTTACCACGCCAAGCAAAATGCCGGGGGCCGCATCGGCAAGCGACAATTCCCCCACGAGCGGAGAACCGAATTTCCGGGGCGCGGAGCGGGCGAGCGTTTCGGAGGCGGGGAGGCAAACGTTACTCGATCGGGCGGGGTCTGAGAGAAGTCGAACGGCCTAAACCGCCGCATTTGGCGCCGGCCACGTTTCGCCACCGGCCAAAGCTCGCGAACGCGTCAGGGATAACGCGGCCTACGCTCGTGCGCGGCCTCACTCAAAAAAATGCCTTCCGTCCTTTTGCTATGTTTGGTGTCTTTCATGGGCACCTCCGCCCCGTTTTTCCTAAGAAAGCCTCTCGCCCCGTTTCCCTCCGCCGTCGCGCGTTTTTCCTCGTCGCCGGTTTGGCCCTCGCCGGCCTGCATCTCCACGCCGCCGCTCCCGCCGTGAAAATCGGCTTTCTCGTCAAACAACCCGAGGAACCCTGGTTTCAGCTCGAATGGAAATTCGCCGACCAGGCCGCGAAGGAACTGGGCTTCACCCTCGTAAAAATTGGCGCGACCGACGGTGAAAAAGTTCTCGGCGCAATCGACAATCTCGCGGCCGGCGGCGCGCAGGGCTTCATCATTTGCACACCCGATACTCACCTCGGGCCCGGCATCGCGGCGAAGGCCCGCACGGCCAACTTGAAACTGCTGAGCGTGGACGACCAGTTCGTCGGCGCCGACGGCCAGCCGATGGCCAAGGTTCACCACCTCGGCATCTCTGCGGGCAAGATCGGGGAAAACGTCGGCGCGATCCTCGCCACCGCGATGAAGCAACGCGGCTGGTCCGCGGCCGACACGGCCGTTTGCGCCGTGACTTTCGACGAACTCGCCACCGCGAAGGAACGCACCGAGGGAGCGATCGGCGCCCTGACGGCGGCCGGCTTCGCCAAGGACAAAATCTTCCGCGCCCCACAGCGCACGAGCGATATCCCCGGCGCGTTCGACGCCGTAAATGTGCTCCTCACGCAAAAACCCGCCGTGAAGCACTGGCTCATCTGCGGCATGAACGACAGCGCCGTCCTCGGCGCGGTCCGCGCGCTCGAAGGCCGCGGTTTCGCGGCCGACTCGTCGATCGGCGTCGGCATCAACGGTACCGATTGCATCGTGGAATTCGAGAAATCGAAACCCACGTCGTTCTACGGCTCAATGCTCCTCTCCGCGAAACAGCATGGGTACCAAACCGCTGAAATGATGTTCAAATGGATCAAGGATGGCGTGGAGCCCGCGCTCGATTCGCGGACGATCGGCGTTCTCATCACGCGCGACACTTTTCGCCAGGTGCTAAAAGAACAGGGCATCCGCGAGTAACCCAGGGAAACGCGGCCGCCGCTAAAAACCAAGGCGGACGAGGGCGTCCGCGCTCCCATCTCTCACCACCCGTCGCGTGACCACGGTCCCTCTCGCCTTCGACCGTGTGGCGATGCAGTTCCCGGGCGTGAAGGCGCTCGACGATGTTTCTTTCTCGGTCCACGCCGGCTCGATTCACGCGTTGATGGGGGAAAACGGTGCGGGCAAATCAACGCTGCTCAAAATTCTGAGCGGAGCCTACACGCCCTCCGCCGGCTCGCTCGTCATCGACGGCCGGCCGCAGGTTTTTCGCCGCACGGTCGACGCCCTCGCCGCCGGGATCGCCGTGATTTATCAGGAGCTCCATCTCGTTCCCGAAATGAGCGTGGCGGAAAATCTTTTCCTCGGCCACCTGCCCCACCGTTTCGGAATCGTCAACCGCCGCGCCCTCGCCGAGGCCGCGCGCCAGCAACTCGCACTCATCGGCGAAACCATCGATCCTTGGACCAAGCTGGGGGCGCTTTCCCTCGCGCAACGCCAGATGGTCGAGATCGCCAAGGCCCTCACCCGCGGCGCCCGGATCATCGCCTTCGATGAACCAACCAGCAGCCTCTCCGACCGCGAAGTCCGCCGGCTCTTCACCATCATTCGCGAGCTCAAAGCCCGCGGTTGCACCGTCCTCTACGTTTCCCATCGGATGGAGGAAATTTTCGAGCTGTGCGATCGAATCACCATTCTGCGGGACGGCGGCCACGTTGAAACGAACGAACTCAGCCGCCTGACCCGCGACGTCGTCGTGCAACGCATGGTTGGCCGCAATCTCGCCGACATCTACAACTACGCCCCACGGCCGCGCGCCGGCGCCGGGCTCGTGGTCGATGGCCTGAACGGTCCGGGTCTCGCCGAGACCTGCTCCTTTTCGGCCGGCGCCGGCGAAATCCTTGGCTTTTTTGGTCTCATCGGCGCGGGCCGGTCCGAGCTGTTGCGGCTCCTGTTCGGCGCGGCGAAAAAGTCTGCCGGCCGCATCACACTCGCCGGCCAGGCACTGGAATTCGATTCACCCCGTGCGGCGATCGAAGCGGGCGTGGTGCTTTGTCCGGAAGACCGTAAAAAGGAAGGCATCGTGCCGGTACGGTCCGTCCTGGAAAACACCAACCTGAGCGCGCGCCGGCGCAAAGCCCGCGGCGGCATCCTCATCAACGAAACCTGGGAGCAAACGAACGCGCGCGAACGCACCGCCCAGCTCCGCGTGCGAACACCGTCGGTGCGCCAGCTCATCCGGAATCTTTCCGGCGGCAACCAGCAGAAGGTCATTCTCGGACGGTGGCTTTCCGAACCGGTGAAGGTAATCCTGCTCGACGAGCCAACGCGCGGTATCGACGTGGGCGCGAAGAGCGAGATCTACGCCATCATACAGGATCTCGCGCGTCAGGGCGTCTGCGTAATTGTCGTCTCGAGCGAGCTACCCGAAATCCTCGGCGTCGCCGATCGCATCGCCGTCATGCGTCAGGGAAAAATCGCCGCGATCCTCGACCGCGCCGCCGCGACGGAAGAAAAACTGCTTGGGCTCGCCCTGCCGTTGGAGTCATCCCTGGGAGCGCGGACGCCCTCGTCCGCATTCACCAGAGCGGACGAGGGCATCC
>CAIXKG010000197.1 GCA_903919985.1 uncultured Opitutia bacterium
CAGGCGTGGTGGATCAAGGATCTGCCCTACTCGAACGCGAAATGCTCTTACACCTTCAAGCACGGCGAAGGCGGCAAGCTGGTCCTCGAGTTTTGGGTCACGCCCTTCGACTACGCGGGCGCCGAAGGTCCGGGACGCGCGGTCGAATCGGTGCTGCGCGAGAACAAGGACATCGGCCTCTGCTGGGCCATCATCGATTACGATGGCCCGAACAAAGGCAGCAGTTTTTGGAATCTCTCGCCCAAACACACGATGTACGGCCAGGCCAGCGAGCTCGTGGCGTTTCAGGACAAATCCGTTGGGAAAATCACGACGTGGAAATGGGATTTCGGCGACGGTACAACCTCCGGCGAACAACATCCGATTCACACCTATGCCAAGACCGGAACCTTTGTTGTGGTCCTCGACATCGAGGGGCCTGACGGCAAATCGCGTCGCTCAAAAATCTGGGACGTCGTTTTAAAATAGCCGTTCACCTCTTCCAACTCTCCCACCCGCTTTATGAAATCATCTCTCATTCTCCTCCTTGCCTTGATCGCTCTCCCCTTGGGTGCGCGTGCCGCCGAATACGATGTCCGCGCCTATGGCGCCACCGGCAACGGCAAAACCATCGACAGTCCCGCCATCAATAAAGCCATCGAGGCCGCCGCGGCCGCCGGCGGTGGCGTCGTGCGTTTTCCCGCCGGCACCTACCTGAGCTTTTCGATCCGGTTGAAGAGCCACGTTACGCTGCACCTTGAGCCCGGCTCGGTGATTGAAGCGGCCACGGCCTCGCCCGAATTAGGAAACTATGATCCGGCGGAGCCGAACGAATGGGGCGATAAACAATATCAGGACTACGGTCACAGCCATTTTCACAACAGCCTGATCTGGGGCGAAAATTTGGACGACATCGCGATCACCGGCTCGGGCCGTATTTTCGGTAAAGGTCTAGCGCGCGCCAACGGTGGCGGCGGTGGCGGGGGCGCCCGTCGCGGTGGCGCGGCCGGCGGACCCAACGGCACGCTCGATCCGGCGGGCCCCAACGGCACGCTGCCTCCCGGTACAGCCCCAGCGGCACCCGCGGCGGCGGCAGCCGGTGCTCCTCCTGCGGGCGGGGCTCGCGCGGGCGGCGGCGGCGGTTTCGGCGGTCCCCCGGGCGGCGGCAACAAATCGATCGCGCTGAAAAACTGCCGCAACGTCACGCTGCGCGATTTCGCGATTCTCCAAGGCGGCTGGTTCGCCCTGCTCGCGACCGGCGTCGACAACTTCACGATCGATAACGTCAAGGTCGACACCAACCGCGACGGCTTCGACCTCGATGGGTGCCGCAATCTCCGCATCTCCAACTGCAGCGTCAACGCGATCAACGACGACGCCATCGTGCTCAAGAGTTCCTACGCACTCGGCGAACTGCGCGCGTGCGAAAACATCACGATCACCGGCTGCCAAGTCAGCGGCTTCGATCCCGGCACGTTCCTCGACGGCACCTACCAGACAACCCAAGCCCTCGCCAGCGATCGCGACGGCCCAACCGGCCGCATTAAGTTCGGCACCGAGTCGAACGCTGGATTCAAAAATATCACGATCTCCAACTGCGTCTTCATCCGCAGCCGCGGCATCGCGCTCGAGAGCGTCGACGGCGCGATCATCGAGGACGTCTCGATCTCGAATATCACGATGCGCGACGTCTCGAACGCCGCGATTTTCCTCCGTCTCGGCAACCGCGCCCGCGGACCCGAGGGCACGCCGGTCGGCGCCATCCGTCGCGTTTCAATCAGTCACGTCACGGCCTCCAACGTCGATGCGCGTTACCCGATCATCATCGCCGGCCTGCCCGGCCACCCGATCGAGGATGTACGCATCAGCGACGTCCGCGTCGTTTCGCGCGGCGGACTCACGCTGGACGACGCGGCTAAGCAACCCGCCGAACTCGTGAACACGTTTTTCCTCCGCGGCCCCGGGCTGGGAGGTCCGCACGATCCATTTACTCCGCCCGAGCAAGAAAAAGGTTACCCTGAGCCCTCGATGTTTGGCCTGCTGCCGGGCTACGGACTTTATGTCCGCCACGCCGCGCGGCTTAGTTTTCGCGATATCGAATTTGGTTTCGTGAAAGACGACACGCGTCCCGCCATCGTGCTCGACGACGTGGCCGGCGTGGAATTCGACCACGTGAAAGCGCAGCGCGCCGGCGGCGCGAAATTCTTCGTGCTGCGCAACGTGAAGGATTTCACGACTCGCGCCGTCGCGGGCGTTCCCGACCAGCAGAAAGCCAGCGCGGAAAACGAATCGCTCTGAAGATCGTAACGCGGTTTAACCCAAAGCGCAGCCGCTAACGACGTAGCGGCAGGCGTCCCTGCCTGCCGGGTTCGGCGTCCTCGTGTCGGCCGGCAGGGAGGCCTGCCGCTCCACAAAACGGCCACGGAAAAACCTAAACCGCTCTAACCGGCGGTTGGAAAGAAATGGACGCGGGTGAGGGCACGCCGCCCACAAAGTCGGACGGTTTCAAACGGCCGCATGGATGAGGTTTCACGCGATCCCGATTGGACCGTTCGGACTTATCTCCCTCGCGCCCGCAACGGAAGTGCGTCTCATTTTCTCATCCCCATGTCCTCATTCCCCTCCTCTCCGCTGCTTGCAGCCCGCGCGATGTGTGCCGTCGGCACGTTCGTCGCGCTCTCCACCTTTTCGTTGTCGGCGGCGAATTCGTCGTCCAACTGGAAATTCGATTTCGGCACCGTCAACGCTGCCCCCGGTTACACCGCCGTGACGCCCGCCGAAACCTATTCCGCCGAACGCGGCTTCGGCTTCGAGCCCGGCAGCGGTGCGCTCGTCGCCACCGACCGCGGCGGCAAGGATCCGCTCACGGGCGATTTCATCACCAGCAACCAGGCATTTTTCTTTTCGGCCAATGTCCCCGAGGGTAACTACCGCGTCCGCGTCACGCTTGGCGACAGCGCCGGCGAATCCACCACGACGATCAAGGCGGAACTCCGCCGCCTGATGGTCGAGCACGCCACGACGAAATCCGGCAAATTCGAAACCGTGGAATTCATCGTCAACACCCGCTCACCGAAAATCACGGCCGTCGGCGACATCAAGGAAGGCGTCGTCAACCTAAAGGCCCCGCGCGAGAGCGAGCAGGAAGCCTGGGCTTGGGACGACAAAATCACCCTTGAGTTCAACGACAGTCATCCCGCGATCTGCGCCGTGGAGATTACCCGCGTCGACGTCCCGACGATCTACGTGCTCGGCGATTCCACCGTGTGCGACCAGTCGAAAGAGCCGTTCGCCAGCTGGGGCCAGATGCTCCCGCGGTTTTTCCAGCCGGTCGTCGCGATTTCGAATCACGGCGAATCGGGTGAAACGTATTCGTCGTCCCTCGGACGCCGCCGCATCGACAAAATCGTCAGCACGCTCAAGCCCGGCGAAGTCGTCCTCATGCAGTTCGGCCACAACGACCAAAAGGAAAAAGGCGAAGGCAAGGGCCCGTTCCTGCACTACAAGGACAACATCAAGAAGCACGTCGCGATGATCCGCGCCCGCGGCGGCGTTCCCGTGATCGTATCGCCGATGGAACGACGCGCCTTCGACGACGCCGGCAAAGTCCGCCGTTCGCTCTCCGATTTCGCCGAGGGCGCCCGCCAGGCCGCGAAGGAAATCGATGCGCCATTCATCGACCTCAACGCCATGAGCGTGCCGTTCTACGAATTCCTCGAGGCGAAAGGAAAAGACGTTTCACGCCAGGCGTTCGCCGGCCAGGACAACACGCACCACAACAACTACGGTTCCTATGAACTCGCGAAAGCGATCGCCCAAGGCCTGCGCGAGGCCAAGGTCGACGTTGCGAAATATCTGCGGCCCGACTTCACGGGCTTCGACCCGCGTCATCCGGATCCGTTGGAAACCTTCGCGCTTCCCGCCACGCCTGGACGCCAAGGCCCGCGCCCCTTGGGGGAGTGAGCGAGTTCGAATTTTTTACCTGCCTTAGCGCGCGGCTTTAGCCCGCGGTTTGCCTCCCGCAACGCGGGCTGAATCTTCGCGCTACTTCTCAGCGGTCAGCTTGAGCAGGTCACGCAAGGCCATCCCATCCGCGCCGCGGAGACGTTCAGGAGGAAAGCGAATTCGGCGGCAAAGGCCCGTAGCACTGGTGAGTAACAACGCCACCAGCGAGGGATCCGCTTCACGGGACCCGAAGCAAGGGGATTGATCCCACGCGCCGGTTACGCGCCAAGCGGCGAAGGCAGCAACAGAGCGCTGGCTTCCCGCCGGCGCACGGTTGAATATTCGCACCAGTCCGCTTCTCATCGCCTCTTTCACCCTCGTCACTCCGGTCCTTTCTGTCTTCCGGTTTTCTTGCCCATGATCGCCCTTATTCGCTGTTGGCCCGCCGCCATTTTCGCTATCGCCGCCTGCGCCGTGACGCTCTCGGCTCAAACTCCGGCCGCGCCCAATCTCCTGGCCTCGGGCGGCAACTCCGCCGGCTTCGACATGGCGCCGGAAACGCGGCTGGCCGTCGTCGAGGCCGCGGTCGCGCAGATTCCTTCCCAGATTCCCGCGGGACCATTCGAGCCGACGTGGGATTCGCTGAAGAAGAATTATCGCGTGCCCGCCTGGTTCTATGAGGCGAAGTTCGGCCTGTTCATGCACTGGGGCGTCTATTCGGTCCCCGCGCACCACAACGAATGGTACGAAAAACACATGTACGGCGCGGACCGCGCGTGGCACGTCGAGCATTTCGGCTCGCAGGAAAAATTCGGCTACAAGGATTTCATTCCGCTCTTCACGCAGGAAAAATTCGATCCCAACGCCTGGGCCGAGCTGTTCAAAAAAGCCGGCGCGCGCTTCGTCGTTCCCACCGCGCAACACCACGACAACTTCGCGCTCTGGGACAGCCAGGTCACACCGTTCAACGCGAAACAGATGGGGCCGAAACGCGATCTGATCGGCGACCTCGCGCAAGCCGTCCGCGCGCGCGGGATGAAGTTCGGCGTTTCCAATCACGGCATTGAAAATTTCCAGTTCATCAATCCGCCGAAGGACCTCGCGGACCTGCTGAAGGCGAAACAGGCCGATCTCTATGATCCGAAGTGGGCCGACTTTTATCACGTGGCCGATCGCAGCGACGCCGCGTGCGAAAAATTCCTCGTCGACTGGTACGCACGCAACGTGGAGCTGATCGAAAAATATCGGCCCGACATGCTGTGGTTCGACAACGGCGTCGACCAGCGCTACCTCGATCCGCTTAAGCTCCGCATCGCCGCGTACTATTATAACCGCGCCGCCGAATGGGGGCAGGCGGTCTCGATCAGCACCAAGAAAGCCGCCTACGCGCCCGGCGGCGACAACGTCGCGACCATCGGCTCGATCATCGATTTCGAAAAGATTGGCGCCCGCTCCCCCGCCGGCATCCGCCCCGGCGCGTGGCAGGTCGACCACCCGATCGGCACGACCTGGGGCTACACGAGCGACATGAAGATCTCGAGCGCCGCCTCCATCGTCACCGCGCTCGTCGACACCGTGAGTCGCAATGGCGTGTTTCTCCTCAACCTTTCGCCTAAGGCCGACGGCACCATTCCGCAGGAACAACAGGACACGTTGCTCGGCGTCGGCGCCTGGCTCGGCGTCAATGGCGAGGCTATTTACGGCACCCACAACTGGACCACGTTCGGCGTCGGCGGCGGTCGCGGCGATAAGGGCCCGCACGTGCGCTTCACCGTGAAGGGCGAGTCGCTCTACGCGATCGTCATCGGCACCTACCCGACGGAGGAAATCACACTCACGTCCCTCGCCCAAAACGCCGCGCTTGAAGGCCGGATCACGCGCGTAACGTTGCTCGGCAGCCGGGAGTCGGTGCCTTTCACGCACGACGCGGGCGGACTGAACGTAAAGTTCCCCGTGGCGGCGCCCGGCCCGTACGCTTACACCCTCAAGATCGACGGTCTGAAAATGAACGCGTCGACCAACACCCCCGACGGTAATCCGCTTTGATTCCCATGAAACTCGCCCACCTCGTTCCGCTGTTCGCCGCGCTGTTTGCGCTTTCCGCCCACGCTCAAACGGCCCCGGCTGAAAAAGCCCCCGATCTCGCCGCCAACCCCGCGCCCGTCCGCGGTATGATCAACCCGGCGCTGCCATCGATTTTTGTCGCGGGGGATTCCACCGCGGCCAAGGGCAAGGGCGAAACCCAACAAGGCTGGGCCGTGCCGTTCGCCGATTATTTCGACCCGGCGAAAGCGAATGTGCTCAACCGCGCGCGCGGTGGCGCCAGCACGCGCACGTTCATCGCCTTGGGCTTGTGGGACCAGATCCTTGCCGATCTAAAAAAAGACGACGTCGTCCTGATCCAGTTCGGGCACAACGACGGCAGCCCGGTCAACGAGGCCGAGTCCGTCCCGGTCTCGGCCCGTCGCTCTCGCGGTACGATTCCCGGCCTCGGCGAAGAAACCCAGGAAATCGACAACATCATCACGAAGAAGCACGAGACCATTCACACGTTCGGCTGGTATATGCGTAAGATGATCGCCGACGTGCAGGCCAAGGGCGCGAAGCCGATCGTGATTTCTCTCACCGCCCGCAACATCTGGAGCGCCGACGGCCGTATCGAGCGTGGCTCCGGCCGTTACAGTCAATGGTCGTACGATATCGCGAAAGCCGCGCACGTGCCGTTCATCGACCTCACGACCATGATGGCGGATAAATTCGACGCGATGGGCGCGGAGAAAACCAAGGCACTCTATCCCCAGGATCACACGCACTTCAACGCCGTCGGCGCCGACCTGCACGCCGCCGCCGTCGTTGCCGGCCTCAAGGGCACCCGGCCGAATCCCGTCGAAAAACTTCTCTCCGCCAAAGGCGAGGCGGTGACCGCCGACCGCACCGCGTGGCTGCGTCTGCCCACGGCCGCCAACCCCAATTTGCCCTCGCTCTATCTCGCCGGCGACTCGACGGTGCGAAACGACAACGGCGACGGCACCAACGGCCAGTGGGGCTGGGGCGATTACCTCGCGCCGCATTTCGATCTCGAAAAAATCAACGTCGTCAACCGCGCCATCGGCGGCACCGGCGTCCGCAGCTTTCGCGCGCCCGGCGGCGCGTGGGAACGCGTGATGGCCCTCGTGAAAACCGGCGACGTCGTGATGATTCAATTCGGTCACAACGACAACGGCGCCCGCGGCCCGCTCAAAGGCATCGGCGAGGACGTTGACGAGCGTCCCGCCAGCGCCGCCCAGACCGATGCGAGTGGCCGAGCGCTACCCGCGCGCCCGGCGGAAACCGTTCACTCCTGGGGCTGGTATCTTCGTCAGGATATCGCGGACGTGCGGGCCAAAGGGGCCACGCCGATCGTGTGTTCGCTTGTGCCGCGGAAAATTTGGAAAGACGGAAAGGTGCAACGAAACAAGGATGAGCACGCGGGCTGGGCCGAAAAGGTCGCCGCCGCGGAGCACGTCGCTTTCGTCGATTTGAACGAACTCATCGCCCAGCGCTACGACGCGCTCGGCGAAGAAAAAGTGAATCCGCTTTTCGCCGACGAGCACACGCACACCACCGCCGCCGGCGCCGCCCTGAATGCCGACGTCGTCGCCGCGGGGCTCAAGCGCCTGAAAGAAAATCCGCTCGCGGCGTACATGCGCTCGGCCAAACCCTGATTCGTTTTGTTTTTGCGAGGCGCGCGAAGCGCACCTCGGCCAAGACACGTTTTCGGCCGCGATAATATTTAACTGCTCAACCGCAATTTTTCTCCCTCCCCATCATGCGTTACTCCCTGCTCTGCGCCGGCCTCGTCGCCGTTACCTCGACTCTCTTCGCCGCCACCGCCCCGGATCGTTTCGCGGGCGTGGCCGAAAAAGTTCAGCCCTTCGTCGACCAGGGTGAAATCTCCGGCGCCGTCATGCTGCTGGCCGATCGCGATCACGTCCTGCATGTTTCCGCCGTCGGGCAGAGCGATCTCGCGACCGGGCGCAAGATGCGCACCGACGATATCTTCTGGATCGCGTCCATGACGAAGCCGATGACCGTCACCTGCGTCGCGCTCCTCGCCGATGAAGGGAAGCTGGGCTTCGACGATCCGGTCGAGAAATACATCCCGGAGTTTCGTCGTCTCTGGCTCCAGCAAGACCAGACCGCCGATCATCTCTCGCTCGTGAAGCCGGCGCGGCCAATCACGCTCCGCGATCTCGCCACGCACACGAGCGGTCTCGGCGAATACACCGTGACCGATCCCCATTGGAGCCTCGCCGCCATGAGCAAGGTCCTGTCCCGCGAGCCGCTCCGTTTTGCGCCGGGTAGCCGATGGGGTTACTCGACGGCGGGCATCGACGCCCTCGGCCGCGTGGTCGAAATCGTGAGCGGGATGCCGTTTTCCGACTTCATGCAAAAGCGCATCCTCGATCCGCTCGGCATGAAGAACACCACCTGGTGGATTTCACCCGAACAGGAAAAACGCCGCGCGCACACCTACGTGCTCAACGCCCAAACCAAAAAACTCGAAGAGACGCCCATTTCTTACATGTACAGCGGAGCGGTCACCGATCACGCGCGTCCGCCTCTCGGCGGTGCGGGATTGTTCTCCACCGCGGAGGATGTCGCGAAATTTTATCAGATGATGCTGCACGGCGGGGAATTCGCCGGTAAACGCATCGTCAAGGCCGAGACCATTGCGGAGATGACGCGCAAGCAAACGGGCGAACTGCGCGCCCGCGCCGGCATGCCATGGGGACTCGGTTTCTGCGTCGTGGAAGATCCGCAACAAATGGAGGCCAATAAAATCTTTTCGCCCGGTACCTTCGGCCACGGCGGTGCGTTCGGCACCCAGAGCTGGGCCGATCCAACCCGCGGCCTGGTTTATGTTTTCATGATCCAGCGCGACAAGATCCCGAACAACCCCGACAACTCGCCGATGCGCCGCGCTTATCAGGACGGAATCGTCGCCGGGCTCGCGGCCGGAAAATAGCAACATCCACCGCCTTCCTGGAAAAAATGTAGGCGGGGTGCCCCCACCCCGCAACGTCGCCGCCAACGAGCGATCACCTCAAACACGGGGTGAGGGCTCACGGCCCACACCCAAACACTTTATGCGCTTCGCTGTTCTCCTCCCCGTGCTCGCCGCAACTTACCTCGGCGCCTCCGCCCTGCACGCCGCACCCGAAACCAAATCCCTCGCCGGCGAGTGGCGCTTTGCGCTCGATCGCACCGCGGAACAGCGCGAGCCCAGCACCAAACCGGTGCTGCCTTTTCCCGTTGGCGACGGCGTGACCCAGGAGTGGTTCAAGCGCGCCCTGCCCGAGCGCGAGCGCATCAAACTCCCCGGCGTGCTGCAGGCGCAGGGCTTCGGCAATCCGATCAGCACCTCGACGCCGTGGGTCGTCGCGCTCGGCGACGCCTGGTGGAATCTCCAGCCGGCCGCGTTGCGCGATCACTTTTCCCAGCCGGGCAAAGTGGAAGTTCCTTTTCTCGCGCAGCCGCCGATGCACTACCTCGGCGCCGCGTGGTATCAGCGTGAGATTGACGTACCGGACGCCTGGAAGGGAAAACGCCTCGCGCTCTTCCTCGAACGGCCGCACTGGGAAACTACCGTCTGGCTCGACGACCAAAAGATCGGCTCCAACAACAGCCTCGTCGCCCCGCACGAATACGAGCTCGGCCTCGCCACTCCCGGCAAACACCGCCTCACGATCCGCGTCGACAATCGTCAGGTCGTGCGCGACGCGCAAAACGACGGCCACGGCGTCGACTCGCACGCCATCTCCGATGCGCTCGGCGCCACCTGGAACGGCATCGTCGGCCGCATCGAGGTGACTGCAACTTCGCCCGTCTGGATCGACGACGCCCAGGTGTTCCCGAACGTCGCGCAGAAATCCGCCGCGATTAAGGTGCACATCGGAAATGCCACAGGACAGAGTGGTGTTGGCACGGTTTCCGTTGGAAAAATTTCCGCGCCCGTGAGCTGGGACCATTCCGGGGGCACCGCGACGATCGAGGTTGCCTTGGGCGAGCAGGCCGCGACTTGGGATGAATTTCACCCGACCCTTCAGCACCTCACCGTCACTCTGAAAAGCGCGAACGCGAGTGCCGACGACTCCCGCAACGTCACCTTCGGGCTCCGGGAAATCGTCGGGCGCGATCACGATCTCATCCTTAACGGCCGCGTCGTGAATCTCCGCACCACGCATTTTGGCGGCGATTTTCCTCTCACCGGCCATCCCGCGATGGATGTCGCGGCGTGGCAGAAAATTTTCCGCACATGTCAGGACTTCGGCCTGAACGGCATGCGCTTCCATTCGTGGTGCCCGCCCGAGGCCGCGTTCGTCGCCGCCGACGAACTCGGGTTCTACCTCCAGCCGGAACTCGGGCTCTGGGTGCCGTTCTCCGTCGGCAGCGTGTACACGAAATACATGGAGGAGGAAACGCCACGCCTGCTCCGCGCATACGGCAATCATCCGTCGTTCGTCCTTTTCTCCCCGGCCAACGAACCCGGCGGACGCTACACCGAGGTCACACCGAAGTGGGCCAAAGACTGGTACGAAAAAGATCCGCGGCGTCTCTACTCCGCCGGCACCGGCTGGAATAATCCGGCCCAGGTCAACGGCGGCGCGCAGTTCGCCGCACTCGTGCGTTTCGCCCCCGGGGAGTTGCGCAACTCGACCGCCTGGTTCGGCAAAGATTATCGCGCTGCGCTCACGAACGCGCACATCCCCGTGCTCGCGCATGAGGTCGGCCAGTGGTGCGCCTACCCGGATTTCGATATCATCAAAAAATTCACCGGCTACCTGCGGCCATCGAACTACAATATTTTCCGCACCATCGCCGAGCAAACGGGCGCCCTCGAGTACAACCACGCGTTCGCCCACGCGTCCGGACGTTTTCAATTGATGTGCTACAAAGAGGAGATCGAGGCGAACTTCCGCACGCCCGGGCTCGCCGGCGTCCAGTTACTCGACCTCCACGATTATCTCGGCCAGGGCACCGCGCTCATCGGCGTGCTCGACGCGTTTTGGGAATCGAAAGGCTACGTGACCGCCAACGAGTTTCGCCGCTTCAGCGGATCCGTCGTTCCGCTCGCGCGACTTGAACAGCGCACCTTCACGACGGCTGAAAAACTCACGTCCGACGTCGAGCTCTACAACTTCGCCGATCAGCCCCGCGCCGGCGCGATCCCGTTTTGGAAAATCGTGGATACTTCCGGTCGCGCCCTCGTGCAGGGCGAATGGCCGGCCCGTGACCTCCCTCTCGGGAAAAATATTTCGCTCGGCCAAGTCTCGGTCGAACTCGCAAAAATTCCGGCGCCCGGCGCCTACAAACTCGTCGTCGGCCTGAAAGGTTCTTCCGTCGAGAACGACTGGAATTTCTGGCTCTACCCGGCGGCCCCGACGGCCGATACACCGACCGACGTGCTCGTCACGTCCACGTGGGCCGACGCCGCAGCGCGGCTCGCCGCCGGCGGCAAAGTTGTCTTCACGCCCACCGCGGCCGAACTCGATCCCGCGCGCAGCCCGCCGCTGAAACGCGTGCCGGTGTTCTGGAATATTCAGATGACGGTGCGTCCGCCGACCGCCAACACGCCCAAGTTCGATGCGATGCTCGGACTGCTCTGCGATCCAAAACATCCCGCGCTGGCGAAGTTTCCCACCGAGGCGAGTTGCGACTGGCAATGGACGCCGCTCATCGACGGCGTGCGCTCGGTCAATCTCACGGACGCGCCGCGCGAGTTGAAACCCATCGTCGCCGCGATCGACGACTGGAATCGCAATTGGCGTCTCGGCGTGGTGTTCGAATGCGCGGTCGGCCCCGGTCGCCTGCTCGTCTCCACCATCAATCTCGCCGGCAACACCCCTGGCGCCCAACAACTGCGGCGCTCGCTGCTCGACTACGCCAATACCCAAGCGTTCGCGCCGAAAGCCAAACTCACACCGGAACAGGTCGCCAAACTCTGGTCCCGCGGCCCCGCTGCCGCACCGGCCGCCGCACCGCGCGCGCTCGATCCCGATCTCGACGACGGCTCCGGCCGCCCCAAATCACAAAAAAATTAAGAGCCCAAAAAAATAGCATTTCGCCGGTCGTAGGTCAGCGCGCTGGCCTTCAAAGGATGAACTGCCCTCCACTCCGTTCCGAAATTC
>CAIXKG010000198.1 GCA_903919985.1 uncultured Opitutia bacterium
AACAGTGTTATTCACCCGAACTGGGTTTGTTACTGATACACAGCGGTGAAAGGCGGGGGACGCTAGGCATGATGTTCTTTATGACCGTGTCCGCGCGCTGGATTACTCTTCCTCCCAGCTGAAGCGCCGCTGCCGCGAGCCAGACGCGCGCGGGTATCGCAAGCAACCTCAATGCCGAAAAGAACGGCCGCCGCTTTCGTTTTTTAAATCGGGTCAGTACGTACGATCAAATCGAACGGACTGCTCGCGCCGGTTTTGGGGTTTGAGTTCGGGGTGCGGCGAGGGGGCGCGGGTTGCGGAAGGGCCTCGCGCGGGCGGCATTCCCGAACAGGGGGCTGGGCTGGGCGGAAGGAGGAAAGCTGAGGCCGGCAGGCAGGGACGCCTGCCGCTACGTGAAGCGGGGACGGAGACATGCTCGCCGCTCAAAAATTGCAGGGACGCGCCGGTTGAATACTCAGCCCACGTCCAGCGGGCGGGCTTACGTCACTTCGCGGCTAGACCGGGCGCGGCGCGGAAGGTCGCGAGACACGCGCCACTCGTCGTGTCCCAAATGCGGACTTCCCCGTCGTAACCGGCCGTCACGAGTCGGTTCGCGGCGGCATCGCAATCGAGCGCATAAACCCAGTCGTGATGGCCGACGTAGGCCCGGACTTCTTTCATCGTCGCGAGATCGAATTGTTTCACGCCGCCATCGGCCGAGGCGGCGAACACCTGGCCACCGCTCACCGCCAGCGCGAACACTTCCTGCTTGAAGCCGTGCTCCAGGTAACGCGCGTGACCCTTTTTCGCGAAACGGTTTTCCATGTCGGCGGCCGTGCCATTTTCGTCGCGGGCTTTTTCCGGCTCCCAGATTTGAATCCACGCGCCTTTCCCGGCGCTCACCGCCACGGCGGGATCGGCGGTGAACTTCACGTTGTACACCGGATTTTGGCCCGCGTACGTCCCGATC
The DNA here is from genome assembly GCA_903919985.1 of uncultured Opitutia bacterium. Classification (GTDB taxonomy): domain Bacteria; phylum Verrucomicrobiota; class Verrucomicrobiia; order Opitutales; family Opitutaceae; genus Tous-C4FEB. The sequence continues at coordinate 950 of CAIXKG010000198.1, forward strand.
ATTTGATTGTGGCCGTTATAGGCGGTGAAGAGTTCGCCGGTTTCCTCCGCGTAGATTTTCACGGTCTTGTCCTTGCTCGCGCTCGCGACGAAACGGTTGTCGGCGCTGAAACTCACGCCGGTCACCCAGTCGGAGTGCAACTTCATGTTCCAGAGGCGACGGCCATCAGCCGCATCGTACACGCGCACGGTTTGGTCGGCCGCGCCGGCGGCGATACGCTGGCCGTCGGCGCGAAAAACAGCGGAAAGCACCACGTCGTCAAAGGTATCGAGCACGCGGATTTTCTGCCCGCTGGCGGCGTCGAGGAGCGTGAGTTCGCCGTAATCGCCGGGCGTGCCGCCGCCGACGAGCAGCTGGCGTCCGTCGTGACTGAACGCGAGCGTCTGGATGCGTTGCGGGAGATGTCCGAGGCGACGCGCGAGCCGGCCGGTGGTTGTGTCCCAGATGGTGACTTCGTGATAACCGCCGACGGCGACTTCACGGCAGCCGGGCGCGAGGGCGACGGCGAGCACGGGGACGGAGAGACGGTAGACGTCGGGCGCGGCGGGGTGTTCGCGCGGGCCGAGCATTGATTTCAAGGCGAGCTTGCGATCGGGGCCGTCGAATTTCGCGCCCTGCTCGATCCAGTTTTTGACGAGTGCGATTTGCGCCGGGGTCAGGGCGTCGTCTTCGAACGGCATGCGTTCGTCTTCGGCGGTCGCGGTGATACGGGCAAAAAATTCGGATTTGTCCGCGTGGCCCGGCTCGATCGCGGCGCCGTTGGAGCCGCCGCGCATCATCTGCTCGAACGTGTGGAGGCGGAGGCTGCCGGAATCCTTGCGCTCGCCGTGGCAGCTGATGCAGCGCTTGACGACGATGGGGGCGACGTCGCGCACGAAACTGACCTCCGCGGCGGGCGCGAGCGGAGCGAGCGCGGCGGGCGCAAGGACGCCGAGCAGGCGCCGCCAGTTTTGAGTTTTGGGTTTTGAGTTTTGAGTTGGCGCGCGCGGGGTCGGAGTTGGGAGTTCCGGGTTCCGAGTTCCGAATTCCGAGTTCCGGGTTGGAAGGCACTCGCGTTCACCGCGACGCCGAATTCCGAATGCCCAACTCAAAACCCAAAACCCGAAACTCAAAACCCCGCCATTCTGATCCGTGTTCATGGTGGTGGCTTAGTGTTGAAACAGAAACTCGCGGGTGTTCAGGACCGACCAGAGCAGGTCCATGACGGCGTCGCCGCGTTTGGTCGCAGTCGCGATGAAGGTCCGGCCGGACTGGCGTTCCGGGGCGCTGGGAAAGCGCGCGAGGGCGGATAGGTAAAGTTCATCGAGCAATTGCGCGTCATCGAGCCGGTCGTAAGCGGTCCCGCCGGACGACGCGGCCTGGTGCACCATTGCGCCGTTCAACAATTCCAATGCCTGCAAAAGCGTGGGCGAAGTCGCCCGTTCGCAGCTGCACGCGGTCTCGCGCTTGGGCTGGCCGAAGGCGACCATGAACGGCATCGACTCCGGATAAGGCCGCTGCGTCGCGTACTCGAGGTGCTGTTGCTGCGCGGAGAGCCGCTGCTGAATCCCGCGGAATGTTTCATCCATCTCCGGATAAAATCCGTGAATACTTTCGCGTTCGGCGGCGCTGCGCTGATCGGCGGGCTTCGCGAGCGCGGCGAAAAGCTGCGGCAAGATCGGCATGGTACTCGCGGCGGCTTCGGGCGCGGCGGCGACAACTGCGGGCACGCCGGCAACCGGTACCACCGCGGCATCGGCATCCGCGACCACGGCCGCGACGGCTTCGACAGCGGGCGCATCGGATTTCGCGGGCGCGGTGCCCGCGACGGTGGCGGTGTTGGCCAGCTTCGAACCATCGACGCGGAAACGGAACTGCGCCTCGTCCTGGCGGCTGGTGAATTTCATCACCAGATTGTTTACGCCTGGTGCGAGCTCGAGCTGGATCTTGCGCTCGCCCATGAGCGACTGGCGCAGCGCGGGTTTGCCGTTGAGCCAGAGCGGTCCGCTGCCGCGGGCGGTGACTTGGAGCGTGCGGGCCTCGCGCGAATAAATCTGGCGGGCGAGATAGACGGCGGAATCCTTCGGACAATCGATGGTGTAGATTGGACTCGGATCGTTCCATTCCGGATGCATGCGCCAGTGCCGCAGGCCGTCGTCGAATACGGCGGTGAAATCCAACGGGCCCTTTTCCGGACCGAATTCCTGCTCGCGCGACTCCTGCCGATTCGAGCCGACGAACGGCCCGACCGCATACCAGCTGCCCAGCCACAGGTCGCGCGCGGCGACGTCGGCCGTGGCGCGTTCCAGCCAGGTGGGGAAATCTTTTTCCAACGCCGCGCGGCGCTCATCGAGCGCGGTGCGGTTGACCGCGATCTGCTCCGGCAACGCCTCCATCGGCGAAAGCGTGCGGGCGGCGAGGCCGACGGCGTCCTTGAGTTGCTCGGCCGTCAACAGGCGCGGCCGGGCGTGCGAAAAGAGCAGTTCGTCGGAATCGTTGAACGCGGTGGTTTCGATCGCGCGCTGGTAAGTCTGGCTGTTGCAGATCAGGCGGACGATTGCTTTGCGGCGGTAGCCGCCTTTCACGAACTCGCGCGCGAGGGCATCGAGGAGCGGACCGTTGGCGGGTGGATTCGAGGAGCGGAAATCGTCGACGGGATCGACGATGCCGCGGCCGAGCAGGTGCGCCCAAATGCGGTTCACTTCGACGCGGGCGAAGAAAGGATTTTCCGGTGCGGTCAGCCACGCCGCGAATTGCGGGCGACGATCGGGCGCGGTGTCGATCGCGCCGGCCGGCTCGCCCCACGGACGCACCGCGAGTTTCGTCGTGGGGTGTTCGGTCTCGCCCGTCGTCGCGAGGCGGACAACACCTTGGTCAACGACGGTGCGCGCGAACACGGCGCCAAGGCTGTAGTAGTCGCGCATCGTCCATTTTTCGTACGGATGGTTGTGGCACTTCGCGCACTCGAGCCGGGAGCCGAGGAAAAGTTGCGCGGTCATCTCGGTGCGTTCCTGCGCGCCCGGAATCGCGACGAAGAAATTGGCCTCGGGCACATCGCGCGTATCGCCGGAAGCGGTGAGGAGTTGGCGGGCGAACACGTCGTAGGGCCGATCCTCGCGCTGGGCCGTCACGAGCCATTCGGAAAACGCCTCGGCGCGGCCGTCCTTCAAGCGCGACTTCGAGACGCGCATCAAGTCGGCTTCCTTCAGCGCCCAGAAACGGGCGAACGCATCGCCGGCCAGCAACGTGTCGATCAGCTTGGCGCGTTTGTTCGGAGAAGCGTCCGCGATAAAAGCCCGCGCTTCGGCGGCGCCGGGGATCAGGCCGGTGAGATCGAGATAAAGGCGGCGGACAAACGTCGCATCGTCGCAGGTGTCGGCCGGCAGGTATTGCAGCTGGCGGAGCTTCGCATTGACCAGCGTGTCGATGAAGTTTTTCTCGGCGGGCGCCTGCCACGCAAAATTCGGGACATTCTCGATGACGGTGAAATAGACCGACTGCACTTCGGCGAGATAACGCACGCTCACGGCGGCCTGCCCGCGATGCCGGCCGGTGACGAGGCCCTTCGGGTCGACGGTGGCGATATCCTGGCTCGACGTATCGTAGGTCGCGATCGGAGTGACGTCGCGCACGGAGCCATCCGAAAAATACGCGAGCACGCTCAGTTGCTGCGTGAGGTATGGCGCGGTCAGGACGCGCTCGGGACCGGGATGCACGACGATGCGCTCGCATTCGACGGCGGGCAGATCGACGTTGGCGCCCTCGGAGATCCACGTGAGGAGCGTCTGATAAGGTGTCTCGCCGTGGCGGAGCCGTTTGCCGCCGACGTGGGCGAGCTCCATGAGCGGCTTGCGCAGGAGAAGACTCTCCTCGGGTTGCAAGAGATCGAGGCGCCGGCTGAAACCGTCGCGCGTGAGCGAACGCCGGTCGATGGTCGGATCGTAGCCGAACAGCGAGAGCGCAAAACCGGCCTTGCCCTGCGGCGAGCCGTGGCACGAGCCGGTGGCGCAGCCCTGCTTGGTGAGGATCGCCATCGTCTCAAATTTGAAGAGGACCGGATCGGGCGCGGCGCTGTTGCGTACGGTGGCGGGGACTTGGACGGAGCGGCCGTTCCACGTCACGGTGAGCGAGGCCTGACCATCGCCGGCGGCGCTGGCCTGGGCGTGATCGATGTGGACGACCTTTTCGTTGCTGCTGCGAATCTGGGCGAGTGGCGTGACGTCGCGCGCTTCGCCATCGATCATGGCGGTGACGACCAATTGGCGGGCATCGCGGTGACTGTTGAGCGTGAGCGCCGCGGGATAGACCTCGAGCGGCGCGGAGGGTTTCTGCGCCGGGAGTTGGGCGTTGTCTCCGGCGGCGGTAGCGGTGAGCGCGAACGTGGCGGCCGAGCAGCAAAGTAGCGCGCGGCGGAACATCGTGCCCAAAGCACGGGAAAATGGGGATGGGGTGCCCTCACCCCACTTCGAGGTCGCTGGTTGAATCACGTTTTGGGAGGCAAGCGCAGCCCGCCGATAGTTTTCGTTGGCGGCATCCATCATACAAATAGCTCCGGGATCGGTTTGCCCTTGGCCGCGAGCATGATTGGGCGGTTGTTCGGCGTGTGGAGGGGAACGCTGCGGTCGATGCCGAGCTTTTCGTAGATCGTCGCCGCGTAATCCTCGATCGTGTACGCGGTGGAATTCGTGATGTAGCCGCCGTCGCGGTCGGTGGAGCCGACGACCTGGCCGCCGGGTACGCCCGCGCCGGCAAAGGCAAAACTGAACGCGTGCGTCCAGTGATCGCGGCCCTGGCGGTCGTTGATCTTCGGCGTGCGGCCGAATTCGGTGACGAAGCAGACCAGCGTGTCCTCCAACAATCCGCGTTGATCCATATCTTCGATGAGCGCGGCGAACGCCTGGTCGGTCGAACCCATCATCGGCCACGTGCCGATGCCCCAGCGACCGGCGCCGGGACCCCCGTTGGGAATGTTGGTGTGACCGGTCGAGTAGATCGCGTCGTGGTGATCCCAGTTCATGTTCGTGCCGCCGTCGTAAGACTTGTCCTTGCCGTCGACCCACGATTGGCGCGGCTCGCGGACGTCGACCGTCACGAAGCGCACGCCGGACTCGATGAGTTTGCGCCCGAGGAGGTAGCACTGACCGCGGTGACCGTTGCCGTAGGCGGCGCGCATCTGCGGCGACTCGCGTTCGAGGTCGAAGGCCTCGCGCGTCTTCGGATTCGTCAGCATGTTTTCCGCCTGTTCGAGCAGCGCGTGCATGGCCTCGACATCCTTCACGTGGCCGCCGTGGGCGAAACCGACGTCGAGGTTGCTCAGCAAATCGCGGCGGCGCAGAAAACGCTCCGGGGAAATATCGGCGAGCAGCCCGAGATTGGGCACGCGCCATTTCGGATCGGCGAGATTGCCGCCGGTCTTGAACACGGCGTAGCCCGGCGGGAGAAAACCGGAACGCGACGTCGACGCCTGTTCGCTGGTGCCGGGCACGAGGATATTGCTCGGCAGAAATTCGGAGCGCGTGCCCATGATCGAGGCGACGACGGAGCTGATGTCGGGCATCTCGACGGCGCCGCCCGGGGCTTCACCAGAGAAAATATATTGCGAGCCCTTCGGGTGGGAATCGCCGATCCCGGGCGTCGGCTGCGTCATGCAGCGCACGACCGTGAGTTTGTTCGCGACCTTGGCCGTTTTGGCGAGGAGTTCGGTGAACTGCATCCCGGGCACGACCGTGGAGATCGGCTTGAATGGACTGCGATGTTCGGCGGGCGCGTCGGGCTTGGGATCGAACGTGTCGATGTGCGATACACCGCCCTGTTCAAAAATCACGAGTACTTGTTTGGCGCGGCCCTTGCGGGCCCCCGCGGGCGGCGTGGCCGCGAAGATCGAAGGAAGAGTGGCGTAGCCGGCGAGGTGCGCCATACCGCCGAGACCGAGGCCAATGAAACTACGACGGCGAAGCAAGGGGACGTGGGAATGCATCGGTGGGGAATTCGCGGATGCAACTTTCGCATCAGCGACGCAAAAATCTCGCCGGTGTAATTATCAAGGCAAGCGGAATGGGGCGCGCGTGTTTCGCACGGGCGGAGCCGGTTGGGAAAAATCGTGAGACTCGATCGGTCGCAGCGATCCAGCGCCCAGCGCCGGCCCGACTAAAAGATCCCCGCGCTTGCTTACGCCAGCGCCGGCGTAATGTGCTTAACCATGCGGCGTCACCCCACAGCTAGGCGCCCACTTGTCGTTTCGATTTTTGGCCTCGTTGCGATCCTGCTTTGCACGTTGGAGTCCCGGGCCGAAACCGCATCGGCCCCCGATGCGACGCCCGCCGGCCAAACCGGCGACACTCCCTCGTCGAAGGAACGCACCATCGCCGACCTCAAGCTCACGCTCCGGTGGGTCG
>CAIXKG010000199.1 GCA_903919985.1 uncultured Opitutia bacterium
CCTTCGAGCCACATGCGCGTGATGATACCTGCGGTCGTGGCGAGCCAGGCCAGAGCGACGAGGTAAAAGGCTGCGCGACTTAATTCCTGCGGCCATTTCAACCAGGAGACGATGGCGAGGAGGAAGGCGGCCACGTAGAGGGTCATGCTGGCATAAAAAGGTCCGATCGCGTTGAACTGGACCTCGGCTTCGACCTTCACGAGGCGCGGGCCGAAAGGTTTCTCGAGCGTGGCCCGATAAAGCGAAAGCAGTTTGTTAAACTCCGGAGCTTGATGTTGGCGCCAGGCGTAGCCGAGTCCGGCGTAGGCGAGGACGGTCGAGTTAATGGTCCCGGACTGAAACGAGCTGAGTAAGGTTTGGCCGACCGATTGCCATCTCTCCGGATTGTTCGTCGGATTGTCCGGCGGCACGGCGAGGATATTGGTCGTGCTGGCCATGAAGTCATAACGTTGGCCGAGATCGAGGATCGCGGTCAGCGTTGCTTCGTCGTGAGGCTGGCCGGCTTGTTTCGCTTGGACGGCGGCGACGCCCGCGGGCAGTAATTTTTCGAAACGCCGGAGTTCACTCAGGAAATCGTCGGACTCGGCCATCGCGAGGGTGTACTTCAGCCGATGATAACTGGAGAGCGCACCGTAGAGCTGGATCGTGGCGCGCTGGAACGAAGTCCGGACGGCGGCCTCGACCGGCTCGGCCAGTTTGTACTGACGGGTGAGCTCGGTCAATTTTAGTCCGAGCTGCGCGAAGCTGAAGCGTTTTCCGCCGGCGCCGGCGTCCGGGCTGAGATCGAATAGTCCGAGCAATTCCGGATGGACGATCTCGAAAACCTGATAGGTATCTGCGACCTTGCTGTTGTAGAGAACGTCGAGCAGCCACTCCATCGGGTTGATGGTTAGACCGGCGGGCGTCGTGACGGTTTGGCGGCCTTGAAACAGCAGCAACGAGCTGCGGGCGACGGTGTCGAGCGGCTTGAGCCGGCCATTGAGCAAAACCGGCAGACGGCCGAAACCGGCGAGGTCGAAGGGCGAGACGACGCGGCTCGCGGACATTTTCCCGGCGTCGTAGGGCTCGTAGAATTTCTGCGGACGCAGTTTGCTGCCGAGGTAAAGAACGCTCACCGCGAGCACGATCAGAGCGAAGTATTTTTTCATACGATTAGGCGTTGATCACGCGGGTTGATTTGAGGCTAGACGCCGGCGTTGGCCGAAGAAGCCGACGAGGTGAATCAAAAACTGAATGACCAGGCCCAGCGTCATGAGTCCGCAGGCGATATAAGGCAGCAGCCAGCTCGGATTCCGCACGACTTGCAGGATGGTGTACTTCTCGTGCTCGTGGTCGTAGTCCGCCTGAAAGAACGTGAGACCGGCGTAACGCAGCGGATTGTTCATATAGATAAGAACCTCGCGGTCTTCGCGCCCGTCGGGGGTGGTGAGTCGGACCCGGCTGGAGAAATTCTTGGGAATCTCGGTGCCGGCGTAGCGATCGAAGGAGAATTTCAGCAGCGTCATCCCGAACGGTTTGTAGTTACGCTGGAACCGGAAAACGATTTTCCACGAGCGACCGCCGTATTCGAAGCTTTGTGGATTCGGCATCATCGGCGAAACGAGCCACGTGCCCAGGGTACCTTCCGGTGCCACCAATTCGACGTAGGCCGCCGGCAGATTGCGGCTTTTTTCATCCGTAGCGGGAGCCATCGGGATGAGTTCGATATTCGGACCGACTCCCGTCGTGGCCGGAGAAGGCGGAGCGCCGGCCGGGAGCGCACCCTGGCGCATGCGGAGATCCGCGTTGGGATAATAAATCTTGGGCACCACGCGGAAAGGCAGTTTCGGGTGCTGCAAGGCAGTGCCCTTTGCGATCATCTGCTCGGGAATTGCGACGACGTCGTCGAACTTCGGATCGGTCACGTCGGTGATGGCGACTTCGTTGAAACGATAGCTCTCCGAATAATTCTTCGATTCACCCTCGTTGATCTGCAGGCTGTACTCTTCCTGCCACAGCCCGCTCAGAAGTTCGCCCAAAAGCAGCAGAATCAATCCGACGTGCGTGAGCCAGATACCCGATTTTTTTCCGGAAAATTTGAACCGCGAAGCCTGCGCACCGATCAGATTGATCATGAGCAGACCGCCGATGAGGTAGCCGCCGGGGAAGACCGGGACCGGAATATCGCCGACGCGCCAGAGTACGAAGAGCGAGTGAAAATATTTCTGCTGCACGGCATAGATGCCGAGATTTACCTGATCCAGCGTCGCCGCGAAAATCAGCAGGATCGAAAATGCCAACAGGGCGACCGTGAGCTTGAGCGAAACGAAAAAGTCACGGAACTGGCGGACAAGATCGCTCATGGCGTCGCCGCGGGCACGCGAATGGTTTTCAGGAAGGCATCGAAGGCGGGCTTTTCGCGGGTCAGAAGCGCGGGCGGTCCGGTGAATTTAAAAAACCACGTCGCGCCTGCGCTCGGTACCATCGCTCCGAGCACGCGCTGCGGCCCTCCGTCAGGCCCTTTCCCAGTGAAGTCGACGACCGCCCTAGCGAGGCCGTTTTGTTCGGAACGGACCATGGCGGTCGCTAGCTCGGCCGGCGACAATGGAGGCAATTGAATTTGCCCGCGCCAGCGATTCACGTTCGCCAGTTCGCCGCCGACATCGCCCGGGAAAGCCGTAATCGAAAGCTCAGCAACTGCGCCACCGTCGCCATTCGCGACGTAGGTGGCCTTACGCATTGCCGAAGCCGGTTTCGAAACCCAGTGGCTCGGAGCGGTCCAACTAAGCCCTTCGCCCGATGCCGTGGGCACCGCGGTATTTGCCATGGGGGCGCTGCCGGTCGGCCCGCTCGGAGCGGGCGCGGCCGGTGCGGCAGCGGAGGCCGAAGGACCAGCCGCTGCGCCGCCGGCTGCGGGCATCGCGGCCGGCATCTCCAGCGCTTTTTCCTTCGGAATGCGGTACGAGGTCACTTCACGATCGCGGCAGCCGGAGGAAAAAGCGCACAGCAACAGGATGCTGGACGCGCAAAAGGAAAAGGTGGGGTGGCGCATGGGAGAACTTAGTCTATCGATTACTTACGGAGTTCAACCCTATCCGTGAAAGTATCAGCAGCGCACGTGTTCGCGCGGAACGAACTGATGATTGGCCGCAGGATCGAAGGTTGAGCCAAAACGCGCCCGGACTTCGTGGCGCAACCCTCGTCGCGCAGGAAAACGCCATTAGGCCTCAAAAGTACGGCGGTGAAATTTTATCAATATTCGGACGGCCTTGCACCTTCACGAAGGTGCGGTGGGCGTCTGAGCACCGTTGGTGACGAATTTCGAGCCCGAGGTACTGTACACCGTATCGGCAACCCCCTTCGGGCTAACTTTCGCGGCGTCTTGCATGGTTAAGGAATAATTGTCCCGGGCACCGGCGCGCCGCCCGCGGTAGTTCAGCGTGAGGACCCAAAGGCAGATGTGGTTAATCGCATAGGCTCCACGCCCGGCTCTTGGGTGCGGACTTTTTTATTTTGTCTCGGTCACGGTGCCGATGAAGATCGCGGCCATGTTGTTCGCACCCTTGGGCGATTCGGCCGTGACGGTCACGGTCGCTGGTCGAACGCACGACGATACGCTCGCGGCAGTCAGTGGGCTGGCCGCGGAGTTGCGCAACGCGGGGATCCCCGGAATAACGGACGTCGTTCCTGCGTATGAAACGGTCACGCTCTTTTATGAGCCGCGGCGTTGGACGGGCGAAACAGGTCGATCGTACGAAAAAATCTGCGCAGCCATCCGATCTGTCGCCGAGAAATTCGCGGGCTCCGCTCATCAGCAGCTTGCCGGAGCCGTCGGTGCGGTGCGATGCGTTGAGATTCCGGTAAACTACGGCGCCGTCGACGGTCCCGATCTCGGCGGTGTGGCCGCGCACGCCGGCCTGACCGAAAGCGAGGTCATCGCTCAACATAGCGGCGTGGAATATCGCGTGCAGGCCATCGGGTTTGCGCCGGGATTTCCTTATTTGAGTGGATTGCCAGCGGCGCTCGCAACGCCGCGACGCTCAACGCCACGGACTTCGTTGCCCGCTGGAAGCGTCGGCATCGGTGGCGCGCAGACGGGGATTTATCCGCTGTCGTCTCCCGGCGGCTGGAACCTGATCGGCCGGACGGCCGTGAAGTTATTCGATCCCTCTCGCGCCGAGCCCGCTCTTTTGCGCGTCGGCGACCGCGTGAAATTCCGCGCGGCCCCGACCTCCGCCGCCGAATCCACCGCCCTATCCGGCGTCTCCGGCATCTCCGCTTCGGTCCCTGCGCTCAACGGGGAATGTCACTTAATAAGTGACATTCCCTCGGGAGAACGTGGGGACGGAATGCGAGTGATCAACGCGGGGATGTTGACGACGGTGCAGGATTTGGGGCGGGTGGGATATCGCGCGGCGGGGGTGCCGCTGAGCGGGGCCATGGATGCGGTGGCGCTCCGGCTGGCCAACTTGCTGGTGGGAAACGCGGAAGACGCGGCGGGTTTGGAGTTCACGCTCATCGGGCCGGAAATCGAATTTCGGACCGATACGCTCATCGCGCTGACGGGAGCGAAATTTCCGGGATGTCCCGCCGCCCGGGTCGTTCGGGTGGTTGCAGGCCAGCGCATCAAATTCGGCGCCGCGACCAAAGGCTGTCGCGGCTACCTCGCGATCGCTGGTGGGGTGAGCGTGCCGCCGGTTTTAGGCAGCCGAAGCACGTTTGCACGTGCTGCGTTGGGCGGGATCGAGGGCCGGGCACTGCGGACGGGCGATAGCGTGCCAATCAATGCGGTGCAGCGTAGGGTCGCGGACCACTGGTGGCTCGATGAGCGATTTTTCCCGAGCTACTCGTCCGCGCCGACCGTTCGGGTGCTGGCGGGTGCCCACGGCATGGCGTATGGCGACGAGTGGCTGAACTCAGAGTACAGCGTTACTCCGCAATCCGATCGCATGGGACTGCGTTTAAACGGACCGGCGTTGGCGCGTGGCGGCGGCGGTGATTTGCGCTCGTCGGCCGTGACGCCCGGAACGATTCAGCTCCCGCCGGATGGACAACCGATTGTGTTGATGGCCGACGCGCAGACGATCGGTGGCTACCCGCAACTCGCCCACGCGATCGACGTGGACCTGCCGTTGCTCGCCCAGCTGCGGCCGGGCGACCGCGTGAGATTTCAACGTGTGCCACTCGCAGAGGCGCACCAACTCATGAGCGCGCGCGAGCACACGTTGGCCTTGCTCCGTGAGGGCCTCACCGAAAAATTCCGCTGACGTGCGTACTTTCATCGATCTCAACTGCGACGTGGGCGAGGGCGCGGGCCTCGATGCTGAGCTGATGGCGTGCGTGACGTCGGCCAATATTGCCTGCGGCGCGCACGCGGGTGACGCGGCCACGATGCGAGCGACGATGGCCTTGGCTGAGCGGTACGGTGTGGCGGCGGGGGCGCATCCGGGATTCGCCGACCGCGAGAATTTTGGGCGCGCGGAGCGAATGCTTTCGCCGCGTGAGTTGCATGATTTGGTGACGCGTCAGATCGACGCGTTGCGCGCGTTCGGACCCGTGCGGCACGTGAAGCCGCACGGCGCGCTCTACAATCAGGCCGCCCGAGACCGCGAAATGGCAGACGTAATCGCCGCGGCGGTGCATGCGTGCGACCCGGCGCTGATTCTTTTCGGTTTAGCCGGCAGTGAACTTATTCGCGCCGGCCGTGCGCGCGGCTTGCGGGTCGCGCACGAAGTGTTTGCGGACCGCACGTACCAGCGCGACGGCTCGCTCACGCCGCGCAGCCGGGCCGATGCCTTGATTCAGGACGAGGATTCAGCCGTGGCGCAGGTTTTGCGGCTGGTGCGCGAAGGCGTCGTGCGTTCGACCGACGGCCCGGACGTGAAGATCCAAGCGGACACGGTCTGCTTGCATGGCGATGGCTTGCACGCGGTGGCGTTTGCCCGGCGGCTGCGAATTGAACTCGAGGCGGCGGGGATCGAAGTGAGGCCGGTTTAAACGGTCCGAGCGGCCAAGCTAGTGCGGTGTCACCAAAAGCGCCCACAAACGACGTAGCGGCAGGCGTCCCTGCGTGCCGAAACTAATTTGCCGAAACCGGCAGGCAG
>CAIXKG010000200.1 GCA_903919985.1 uncultured Opitutia bacterium
GCCTCCGGCGAATTTTTCCACGCGTAGCGCACGGCCACGGGCTCCTTCACGTCCGGCGCCGAAACGAGCAAGGCGTCGCGGTCGATCTTGGCGCTCGCCGGCCGGAAAACTTTGTTCGGCCCGGCGACTTCGAGCGACTGTACAGGCTTGTCGTGTGCAATCAGACCCGAACTGGCGTGGGCAAATTTGATGCGCAGCGCCGAGCCTTCCCGGGTCGCGCCGGTGAAGGTGGGTCCGGTGTCGTCGCTGATCGCGCCGTAGAGCCGATTTTTGGCGAGCAGTGCGAGGCGACGGCCCACGTCCTGTTTGTTGGTCGGATGCACGTTGTCGGGATTCCCGAGGTCGATCGCGAGCGCCTGACCGGTCTGCGGCAGCGCCAGGGTCTGGGTCTGAGCCTCGCGGAGAAAGGCGTACGTGGCGTTGGTTTTGTCCTCGGGTGCCTTGTAGTTCGCGAGACTGACCCAGTAAAAAGGGAAGTCGCCCTGACCGAAATGGCTGCGCCAGCCCGTGATCATGGCGGAAAAGAGCGCGTGATATTCGGACGCATGATCGGCGTTGCTTTCGCCCTGGTACCAAAGCGCTCCGCGCAACGCGTACGGTAGCAGCGGATTTATCATGCCGTTAAAAAGACCGGTCGGAGTCCACGAATCGCCCGGGCCACGGGGCGCGCGAGGTTTGGGGTTGTCCTTGAGAAACGTTTTATACGCGACGTCACTTTTCGCTTTTGCGACGGATTCCCGCTGATTCCAAGCGACCGAAGCGAAGTCAAAAGCGGATTTCCTCGCGGGAAACTCCGCCAGGTTTTGAGCCCAGCGCTCATGCATAAAAGCGAAGTCCGGACGGCGGGCGGTCGCCGGGCTCAGCCATGATTCGACAGGCGACCCGCTCCACGAACTATGCACGACACCGACGGGCACGTTGAGCTTTTTAAAAATATCCCGGGCAAAAAAATAACCCACCGCGGTAAAGTTTCCAACGGTCTCCGGTGCGGCCTGCAGCCAACCGCTGGTGGCAACCGTGTCGGCGGGAGTCTCCGCGACCTGCCGCGCGATTTGCACGTGACGGATGAGCGGAAAGCGGGCGCTGGCGATTTCGGCCGCCGCGTTGTCGGCCTGTTTCACCGTGAACTCCATGTTCGACTGGCCCGAGCACAACCAGACTTCGCCGACGACCACGTCATGGACGGTTACCGTGTTGTTTCCCGCGACGACGAGATCGGTGCCTTCGTTGCTGGCCGCCGAGGCCTCAAGAAAAACCATCCACCGGCCATCGCTGCTCGTGGTCGTGCCGAGCGTTTGACCGTGAAACGAAACGACGATGTGTTCTCCCGGCGCGGCTCGTCCCCAGACCGGAATGGGTTTCTCCCGCTGCAACACCGCGTGATTCGTGAAGAGCGGCGCGAGGGTCACCTCGGCGCGCAACGCACCCCCGAGCAATCCCAAGCATAAAAAACGTAGCGCTGGCTTCATCAAAATTAAGTTAGCCGCGGGGCGCATATTTCCGAGCGCCAAAAACGGTTGCGCACCCCGTGCCGGCTTGCGCCGTCGGAGCGCCCGACGAAACTTTCCGTCATGAACTCCCGCCTTTGTTTCGTCACGGTGTCTGTGCTGGGGCTCGTGAGCGCCACGCTGTTCGCGGCTCCCGCTCCGGCAATTACCGACGAGGCAAAAGTCCCGCCTTACCATCTGCCCGATCCGCTGCGCGCGGTCGATGGTACGGTGATTCGTGATGCGACCACTTGGCGGACCCGGCGCCGTCCGGAGTTGATCGAATTGTTTTCCCGCGAAGTGTACGGCCGTACGCCCTTCGGCCGGCCCGCGGCCATGCGCTTCGAAGTTACCTCCATCGATCGCCGCGCTTTAGGCGGCAAAGCCACGCGCAAGGAAATCACGCTTTGGTTCACGGGAAAAACGGACGGCCCGCGCCTGCACTTGCTGATCTATCAACCAAACGGCACGGGCGCTCCGCCGCCGGTTTTCCTCGGACTGAATTTTTTCGGCAACCACACCGTGAACGCTGATCCCGGCATTGCACTCGCCGAGCCGCTCACGTTCTACGATGTCGATCACTACCGGCCGGCCCCCTCGACGACGTCCGCTGCTTCGGACCAGCGCGGCGTGCACGCCTCGAAATGGCTCGTCGAAACCGTCATCGCGCGCGGCTACGCCACCGCGACCGCCTGGTGCAACGACCTTTGTCCGGATCGAATCGATGGGTTGAAGGAAAACGTCGGTGCGCTTTCCGCCACGGGCGACACCGAGGCCCGCGCCGGCGACGCCTGGGGCGCGTTGGGAATTTGGGCGTGGGGCTTGAGCCGGGCGCTGGACTACATCGAGAGCGATCCGGAACTCGACGCGAAGCGCGTGGCAGTGCACGGGTTTTCCCGGCTCGGCAAAGCGGCCGACTGGGCCGCGGCGCAGGACGAACGTTTCGCGATGCTCATCTCCAACGAAAGCGGCTGCGGCGGCGCGGCGCTCAGCCAACGAATCTACGGCGAGACGGTGGCGATCATCAACGGCAAGTTTCCGCACTGGTTCGCCCGAAATTTTCGCCGTTACGACGATAACGAAGCGGCGCTGCCGGTGGACCAGCATGAACTGCTCGCGTTGATTGCGCCGCGGCCGCTGTACGTTGCGAGCGCCGACGGCGACCAGTGGAGTGATCCGAAAGGCGAATTTCTCGGCGCCAAGGGCGCGGAACCGGTTTACGCCCTATTCAACAAAAGAGGTTTGGGTGCTGCGGTGCCGCCGCCGCTCGACACACCCATCGGCGAAATGATCGGTTACCACGATCGCACCGGTAAACACGACATGACCGACTACGACTGGGCGCAGTATTTGCGATTCGCTGATCGGCATTTTAATCGGAATTAGCGCGGGCGGACGCTCCGCACGACTCACGCCCGTCATGGTTGGTTTCCCTCCGTGGACTGGAGGGGACGATTTAAAAAGTCGCGCAATTCGCCCGCGAGCTTCGGGCCGAAGCCGGCGATCTCGCGGATCTGTTCCACGTCCGCCGCCCGCAGGCGGTCGATGCTGCCGAAGTGGGCCAGCAATGCCGCGCGTCGCACTGGGCCCAGACCGGGAAAATCGTCGAGCACACTTTCGCGGATTTTACGCGTGCGCAAATCGGCGTTGTACGTGTTGGCGAAACGGTGGGCTTCGTCGCGCAGCCGCTGGAGCAAATTAAGTGCGGGCGAATTGAGCGGTAGATTAAGCGGCGGACGCTCGTCGGAAAAAATGATGGTCTCATGTTTTTTCGCGAGGCCGATCAAGGCCGGCGGCGTGAGGTCGAGGGCGATGAACGCCTTCAACGCGGCCCCAATCTGGCCGCGGCCGCCATCGATCACGACGAGATCTGGCATCGGCTTACCTTCGTCGCGCAGGCGCCGGTAGCGCCGGCCGACGACTTCTTCCATCGCGCGAAAATCGTCGTTGCCGACGAAGCTTTTGATTTGGAAGCGACGGTAGTTGTCCTTGTCTGGGCGGCCGTCGGCGAACCGCACCATCGAGGCGACCACGAACGTCCCGGAAATGTGTGAAATGTCGAAGCACTCGAGAATCCGCGGCGGCGGATCGAGTGCGAGCGCTGCGCCCAAGGCGCGCAGCGCTTCGACGCTCGCGTCGGGGAGCGTGGGATCGATGCGCTCAAACGTGCGCGTCTTCGCGAGCGTTTTTTCGAGCGCGAAAACGACGTCGCGCAATTCCGCGGCTTTTTCAAAGTTTTGTTTCTCGGCCGCGGCGCGCATTTCGGTCCGGAGCGTTTCCAGCCATTCACGGGATTTTCCCTCCAGAAACGTGCAGCCTTCGTCGACCCGGCGCCGGTAATCGTCGGTCGTGGTGAGATTTTTAAAACTGTAAATTTCCTCGCGCACGTCGTCGTAGAGCTGCCACGTGCCATCGGGCAATTTCTTCGGCGTCGCATCACCGAGCAAGATACCGAATTGCCGACGCATCTGCGCCAGGGTCTTGCGCAGGAGGCCGCTGTGCGCGAACGGACCGAAATGCCGCGAGCGCTCATCTTTTTTGAAACGTGTCAGACGAAAACGCGGCAACTCCTCGCCGGGATCGACCCGCACGAGCAAGAAGCGTTTGTCGTCGGTGAAGTCGGTGTTGTATTTCGGCTTCCACTGCTTGATCAGCTTGCCCTCGAGCAGCAGGGCCTCGGGCTCGGACTTCACTTCGTGGACATCGAAGTCAGCGATCATCTCGATTAACGCCCGGATTTTCGGGTGCCACGTCATCGCCCGTGACGGCGTGAAATAAGACGAGACGCGTTTCTTCAGGCTCTTGGCTTTGCCCACGTAGATGATCCGTCCAAGCCGGTCTTTCATCAGATAGATCCCGGGCTTATCGGGGAGACGTCGGACTTTTTCTTTTAAATCGGAGCTCACGTGGAATGAAAATATTAGCGCACCGTGGGCGGAAGCGCCACTGGAGTCGCGGCCATTTCTGCCGGGGCTTCCAGCAAGGCGGTTCGTAGGTCGTCGTCCGAGAGGCGCCAGACCAACAGGGTGTGGGCGATTTGTGCGACTGGCTGATGGTGACGCAGCCAGGCAAAAAGTCGTGCGCAACGGAGATCATTGAGCGCACGAAATTCCGCGGACCAATACGAATCGCCCTTTTCGGCCATCAACCGTCGCGCTTCCGCTGGCGTCGCGGTGTAGTAGCGGGCGAACGCCGCCGATGCCGCCTGATAGCGGGTTTCGTAGACTTGATTCCACGGTCCGAAGGCGGGCGCATAAACCTGGAGCAAGGTGGTGCTGACCACGAAAAGCCCGGGTTGAAGCGGAGAAAGTCCGCGAGTTTCCGCTCCGTAGTAGGTGGTGAGGGACACGGCCGAAATCCCGTAGTCGGCCGGCGTGCCCATACCGAAATACCCGAAATGGATGGGTTCCTTCTCGCGTTGATGATCGCGGAGCCAGTCGCGTAGCGCCGGCAAGTCCATGCCCCAGTCGAGCGAGCTGTCGACGAGATGGCGCCAGGCTTGATCGGGTCCACCGGAGATCCGGTTGAAAAATGCAAGGTAGTGCGGACGGATCATCCATGATTCGAGCGCAAACGCCGCGACCAACGCCGCGATGCCTCCGCGCCGCCACGCGGGCGCCCCGGCTAATGCCGGCCACGCTGCTCCCGCCAAGATGTACAAAGGCGGTAGCAAGGGCAGAAGATGCCGGTGCCCGATGTTGAGCCGCGCGAATACGAGCGTGCCGCCGAACACAAAAATAACCGTGAGCAGCGGGGCAAACGGATACCAGGCGGCTGCTGTAGCGCAGCGCCGCACAAGCGCGATCGATGCGACAAGGAATAGCGGGAAAAAAGCCAGCGGCATTTTGACCAGAAACGCGTAGGGAAAAAATCCAGGCCAATGACCGAAACCGTAGTCTCCGTTGAAAAACGCGTAGCGATACGCGCTGGCGCGCCATACAAACTCATAGCCGAAAAGATACGCTTTCGGGAGCAGCCGGGCCGCGTCCAAGGCGTGCAGCAGGCGGATCGGCCAGCCGAGCTCGCCGTCGAATTGCACGGCAAATGGATTCGTGGTTGGGATCGAACCGGGCGTCGGCAGAAAACGGAAATTGTAGGCGGCCCAAATTGCGCCCCACGTGAACATGAGGTGAAGGAGGAGCAGCGCGGCGATTCCTGTCCCGATGGACGCACGTGACCGCCATGCACGTTGGCGGCCGACCTTGAGGGGCCAGGTGCCACGTTGCGCGCAGCGTACGAAGCCTAGCACAAGCGCGATGGGCAGAATCAACGGCGCCGACATTTTTGTCAGAAAAAGCAGTGCGAACAACGATACGCTAAGGAAGAACCGCGTCACGGTGATGCGTTGCAGCAGTTGCCACCATGCGTAGGTCGCGCCGAGGAGAACGCCCGCGAAAGCGAGGTCGGAGGTCACGAGGCTGCCGTGCGCAAGAAGCGCGGGACAAAAAACCGCGAGGCCCAGCGCCACGAAACCGCCGCCGGTGCCATGCAGCGAACGGGCCCAGAAAAAAATCAATGCGGCCGTCGCGGCGCCCAGCAACGCGATCATCGCGCGCGTCGACGCCAGAATTTGATCGGGGTCGTTGGTGGGGCGGTTTAGGAGCGACGCGCCGAGTCCCCAGACATCCGGTTGCTGCCACGCGGGGTCGGTCGCCGGCGGCAAGACCGGGCGAGAGACCAGCAAAGGCAGAGTGGCCCAGCGTTGCGGAAAATTTCCATTCTCGGGCTGCAAACGAAAATCGCCTTTAAGCCAGTAAGCGTAGCCGGCGGCTAAATGAGCCGGCTCGTCGAATGCGACTGATTTCGAGCGGGCCGCGGACAACGCCATGGCGACATAGCTGCCGAGCAGGACGATAACAAGCAGGCCAACCCCGATCGACCTTCGGCCGGGGCGGCCGGCCGGGGGGTGATCTCGCGCGGGGGTTGGCATTTTTAAGTTAATGGTCTATATCGTGCGTTGATTGCGCCCGTCCTCCATTTCAATCTTCCTCTCGTTTATCGCATGCGCGTAGTCCGCTTCGAACTTCTAACTCTCGGTGACGAATTACTGCTGGGGCTCACCGCCAACGGTCACCTTACGTTCATCGGTGCTCAACTTGGCCGTCGTGGCGTCATGCTGGCCCGCAACGTTACGATCACCGACGAAGCCGACGCCATCGCTGCGCAATTTAGCGAAAGCTGGGCGCGTTCGGACGTCGTGATCACGACTGGCGGACTCGGTCCGACCTGCGACGATCGCACCCGCGAGGCCGTCGCGGCGGTGCTCGGACAGAAACTAGTGAGAAATGAAAGCACCGTGCAGCACATGTTGGAGCGTTTCGCGCGGCTGGGGCGCAAGATGACGGATAATAATTTGAAGCAGGCTGATTGTTTTGAGCGGGGCGAAGTCTTGCCCAATGCGAATGGCACGGCGCCGGGACTTTGGGTTGAGCAGGACGGAAAAATTTTGGTCATGTTGCCCGGTCCGCCGAACGAACTACAGCCGATGTTCACGGATCAGGTCATCCCGCGTCTGGCCCAGCGTGGTCTGCTGACCGCGCGCGAAGCCTACGTGCAAGTGCGTACGTCGGGCGTGGGCGAGAGTGCGCTCGAGACGCGGCTGCAGCCGGTGTTCGATCGCTTTGGCGACGCGCTCAGCATCGCGTTTTGCGCGCACGCGGGGCACGTCGACTGCCGCGTGAGTTCACCGAGCGGCCGGTTAAGCGATGAAGCATTGCAGGGCATCGCGGCGGAATGCGCCGGAATGCTCGGGGAAGACTTCGTGTGCTACGGCCACGATTCGCTTTCAAAAGTCTGTGCGGACTTGCTGCGCGGGCAGGAAAAAACGCTCGCATTGGCGGAGACGGCGACGGGCGGATTGCTGGCGAATGCGTTTACGGATATTAGCGGTGCGTCGAAATTTTTTGCCGGCGGCTGTGTCTGTTATTCCAACGAGTCCAAGATGCAGTTGCTCGATGTGCCTGAGTGTTTGCTCGCGCAGCATGGCGCGGTGAGCGCGGAAAACGCCGTGGCGATGGCGACGGGTGCCGCGGAAAAGTTGGGGGCGGATTATGCCATGGCGATCACCGGCTTCGCGGGCCCCTGCGGGGGAACGAAGGAAAATCCCGTCGGCACCATCTACATCGCGCTCCATGCACCGCATGGGATGTGGTCGAAAAAACTTAATTACCCGGGCCCGCGCCAGACGGTGAAACAACGGGCGGTCAACGCGGCGCTCGATTGGTTGCGGCGTGAATTGGTGCGAGCGGCGAATGGCACGAGTCTTCCCGCAGGACGGCACGGGGTGATGCAGTGAGAGTTTTTTTGTAGTCAGGGTGAGCGCCCCCGCCCTCTAATTAGAAACTCAGCCCAGCAAGTTTTTCAGCGCGGCCAGATATTTTTCCTGAGTCCGGGCAATGACTTCGCCCGGCAAACGCGGCGCGGGCGGTTGCTGATCCCAACGCAGCGCCAGCAAATGATCGCGCACGAATTGTTTGTCGTAGCTCGGCGGTGAGCGGCCAGGCGCATAACTGTCGGCCGGCCAATAACGCGACGAATCAGGGGTGAGCACTTCGTCGATGAGGATGAGATTTCCTGCGGCGTCGGTGCCGAATTCGAATTTGGTGTCCGCGAGAATCATGCCGGCGGCGCGCGCGCGATCATGGCCGAATTGGTAAAGCGCGAGACTGGTGGCCTTCACTTTTTCATAGAGTGCGGCACCGATGGTGGCGGCGCCTTGGGCGTCGTCGATGGGCGTGTCGTGTTCGCCTTTGGGCGCCTTGGTCGTCGGCGTGAAAATTGGCTGGGCGAGACGATCCGCCTGACGCAGTCCGGCAGGCAGCGCGGTACCGCAAACGCGGCCGGTTTTCTGATAGGAACTCCAGCCGCTGCCGATGAGGTAACCGCGGGCGACGCATTCGATCGGAAGCGGCTTTAGTTTCCGCACAATCATGCTGCGCAGTTGGAGATCGAGATCCGTAATACCGCGACGGGCGAATTCTCCCGGCTGATCGGGCAAAAGGTGATTGGCGATCAGCCCGCAGGTTTGTTCGAACCACCATAGGCTCATTTGCGTGAGAATGATGCCTTTGCCGGGAATCCCGTCGGGCAGGATCACGTCAAAGGCCGAGAGACGGTCCGTGGCCGTGAGCAGCAGGGCGTCGCCGAGATCAAAAATCTCTCTGACTTTCCCCGACGCGATCAGCGGAAACGGCAGGCCAGTGACCGTGGTGCGTGCGGTGGTGGGGAGCGCGGCGGCAATGGCGGCGAACGTCATACGGGAGAATTCAAGGGAGTGCCGTCATGAGTCAGCAGAAAATAGCGGTCAGGGCCGGGTGAAATAAAAGTCCTTGCGCGAGGCAGGTCGCGCCGTACCGTCGGCCGTTCCAAGTTAGTCCCCATCGTCTAGCCTGGTTAGGACACTACCCTTTCACGGTAAGAACCGGGGTTCGAATCCCCGTGGGGACGCCAATTTTAAAAAGCCCGCCGCTCGAATGAGTTGCGGGCTTTGTGCTTTCAGGGCGGGCAGCAGTGGCGTTCCCGGCGGTTTATTTTTTTCGCCGAAGCGGCTGGCTTTCCCGGGGGCGGACGGCGAGGTCTGCGACCATCGTGTTGAGTTCGGCGAGACCGAACCCGATCTTTTTGAAAAACGAGTTGTCGTGCCGTACCACGACGAACCGCGAATGGTGCGTCCATAGTTTGCGGAGCCGGGCATCGAGCTTCGCGGCCTGCTTGATCGATTCATTGCGCACGGGATTGCCGCCCTCCACCTGCAGGCCGCCTATGGCGGCGCTCTCAAAAAAAATCACGCCGTCATAACGCGCGAGTTCGTGCTCGAGGGTGGTGCCGAGCGCGTCGAAAAAATCGCCCGGTGCTCCAGGCCAATAGGCCGCGCCATCTACCGTGCCGCGGTCGCAGAGCAGGATGCGGTCGGGGTAGCGCGCGGATTGCACGTCCTCGAGATTGCGTTGTACGTGGAAGATGGCGCGCTGCGCGGCGAGGAGGCCGGCGCGCTGGGTGTAGCGGGGAAAACCGCCGGAAAAAATTAACGTGGCCGCTTCTGGCACGACGACGACCCGCTCGCCGATTTCCCGGCGAAATAGGTCCGCCGCCGTGGTCTTTCCGCCGCCGGGCCCGCCGGTCAGCACGATGCGGCAGCGGCGGTCTCCGTTTTCGTCCTGCGATCGGTGGACAAGTTTGGGTTTCGGTCGCGCCATGGTCACGGTGGGACGGATTTTTTCGGGATCGATAAGTGGAAGCGCGGTTGAAATTTCGTTCGTCTGGCTGCGCCCACGCGGCCTTTCGCGCGGTCTGGTCAGCGGCGGGCCCGGCGAAAAGCCGACACTGCGCCGAAGGCTCCGGGCAACCAGCGCAGCACCGTGCCGAGCAATTTGAAGCGAGGAAACGCCACCCGCACGGCGACCCCGGCCAGGGGACCCGCTGCGAACGTGGCGAAGGGTGCGAGCTGGCGCCAGAGACTGTAAGCGCGATCGATCCACGCCAGCGGTTTACTCACCGCCGCTGCGACCTCAAGGTAGTGCACGCGGCGGTGGGCCATCGACTGACGCACCACGGCCTTGCGGCGGGCCAGCTGGTTTAATTCTCCTTGGGGATACATGCGCGGTCTTCCTTGAGCTCATCGATGGTCGCAGCGAACGGCCGCGGCTGGCGCGCGAGGTAGCGCTGGAACGCGATGACAATCGCCACCGCCGCACCTGAGTAGAGCAACGTCAGCCCACCCAGAACGGTGAGTCGCGCGCTTTCCCAGAAAAAATAAACCAGCGTGAGGCTCGCGAAGGTGAGGGCCATCGCGCCCGCAAACATCGCTGCACTGATCCAGATGAACGATTGGAGCAGGCGGAATTTCTCCTCCTGCAGCTCGAGCGAAACAAGTTCGACCCGATCCTGCAGGCTGCCGAGGAGCGCGTCGCCGAGCTCGCGGAACGAGTCCAAGATGCCCGGCGGGTGATCGCGAGGGGACATGGTCATCGCCCTTACTTTGAGCGCCGGCTGACGAGCAGGCCAATCACGACGCCGACGCCCGCGGCGATGGCGAGCGACTGGTACGGGTTTTCGCGGATCGCCTCGTCGGCGGAACGGACGCCCGCCGCCACTTTTTTCTTCGTGCCGTCGTAGAGGTCCGACAGGCGTTCCTGGGCCGCGGTGAATCGCGCCCGCATGGCTTCCATGGCTTCGTGGGAGTGTTCGGAGACGGAGGTCTCCATCATTTTTTCCGCCTCCACCACGAGGTGACGGAGATCGTTGAGGAGTTCTTCGGGCGTTTCAGCTGGAATGTGAGTGCGATTTTTCATGGTGATTAATGGTTGCGGGGTTTTTTCGGGGAAATTTTTAGGCAGGGTAGCGGTCGGCGCAGGCTTGGGTTAGGCGGCGAAGCCGAACCGGTCTTTCACGGCCACCACGTCGATCGAGAGGCATTCGCGCAGCATCGCGGCGGCGATGCGGTCGATCGCGACCTTGAGCATGCGGTCAAAGGCGTGGCCCGTCAGCGGCGCGCCGTGATGGCGGATGGCCTTGATGCGGGCCCCGGCGGCCAGCAGATGCATGAGGAATTCCTCCGCTTCCACGGGGTCGTCGGTAAAATGGGTAAACACGCGGGTGCTGTGCTGAGGGCGTACAATGTAATCGATGGCGAATTGGGTGAGCATGATTTTGGGGGATTTAAGGAAAGGCTGTAGTGGGTGGAGCGGGAGCGGTTATTGGACGGTGGTTTGGTTTGGGGAGAGGCGGGCATGAAACTCGCGGGCTCTTTCGAGCAACTGGGCGTCGGTCAGATGATGTTCATCGACCACGAGAGTACCCACGATGCGGCGGGCGATTTCCGGACGATGAGATTTAACCCACGCGACAAACTGTTCCATCTCGCTGCCCTGGCCTTTGCCGCTGCCGAAAATCACGATCTCTCCGTCTTTCTTCAGCGACGCGGGCGTGGAGATGAGCGCGTTTACAACCGCACCGAAGAAACTGTTCGCATCCGGTTTCTCCATGCCCCGCGAAAAATCCTTGGAGTTGTGGGCGTGGCGGAAGAATTCGTGCGGGCCTTGGGACAGGATCTGCTGGGCCGCCTTGGGTGGCATCTCGGAGTGAAAAATCCGGGCCTGATGGTGATTGATGACTACAAGCCAGTGAGATTTTCCGACAATGGTTGCTGGCAGCGGCGTTTCCGATTGCTCAAGAAACTTTCGCAGCTCGGTGAGTTCGAAAAGGTCGGTGACCTCCTTGGTGCGGGGGACATGGAGCGTGAGGGTGCGACCGTTGCGAGTGGCTTTGAGGTTACCGTTGGCCTCCTCGGTGACTGCGCCCAGCTGACGCAGCAGGATATGGACGTCATGCCAGACGAGATTGTGCGGCGCGGGATGGTGAAATATCGATTCGTAGGTCTGGAGTTGTGAGCCCGTGAGCGAGGAGGATGAGGTCATGTTGAAGTGGGTGGCGGGATGGAATGCGGTGGTCGTGTTCTGAAAACGAATGGGCAAACGGAAGGCGCGGCGCGGGGCGGATCTGGCGCTTTGGTTTGCATCGCTGGCTCGGGGTGCAGCCCTCGTGGAAAAACGGAACCGGTCAGGCGGCGAGGTGGCCATTTGCGTGGGCGGTTTCAAACCAAGCGGAAGGGGGTGAACCGGGCGCGAACTCCGGGCACGTCTCGGCGAGCAGTTTGCGAAGATTTTCGCGTGCGCGGGCGATGCGGCTCTTGACCGTCCCGACCTTGATGTGAAGCGCCTGCGCGATCGCCTCGTAGGAGTAGTGATGGATGTTGTGCAGCGTCAGAATCTCGCGCCGCTCGGCGGAGAGTCGCTCCATGCAGGTGGCGATGAGCGCGGAAAATTCCCCGTTAACGGCTTCGCGTGTGGGATCGGGCGCCTCTGAGGCGATGAGTTCGGTGAAGGTGGCGCCGGCGTGGGCTGTGAGCGGGTAGTCGAGCGAAAGCGTGGCGTGGCGGTGGCGCCGGACGTAATACCAGTAGCGGTTGCGCGCGAGATTCGTCGCGATGTGGTGCAACCACGTGGCGAGCGAGCAGTCGCCGCGGAAACGGCCGAGACCGCGATGCGCCCGGAGGAATGTGTCCTGCGTGATTTCCTCGGCGTCGGCCCGGTCGTGGAGCATGCCGAGGACCTTCGCGAAAGTTTTCCGCTCGTGGCGGTGCATGATCTCGATGAAAGACGTCTCGTCGCCGCCGTTGAAACGGCGCACAAGCCCGGCATCGATGGCGGCTTCGCATTTAGCGGCGGCGTGTGGGCCGGCCTGATCGGCCGTGAACGAGTGCGGGGAGGCGGGGGTGTGGTGAACGGTGGACATGGCGGAAGGCTGGTTTCCAGAAGTGCGGTGGTGTTTCAGGCCGCGCTGGCGAAGGAGAAGGAACTGCTGATGGACCGTGCGGACTGGTGCAGCCGGTCGTGATAGCGCGAAGGCGATTCGCCGGCGATGCGGTGGAACACCCGGTTGAATTGCGAAAGCGACTGGAAGCCGGCCGCGAAGGCGGCCTCGCTCATGCGGGCGTGGGGATTGAGCAGCATATGCTTCACGGTCTCGACGCGTAGCCGCGCCAAGTACTCCGTAAACGTAAGGCCCGTCACCTTTTTGAAGACCTTGCAGAAATAAAACGCACTCATGTTGGCTACGCGGGCAACATCCGCGAGGGCCAGATCCTCGCTCTGTTGCGCCGCGATGAACGCGCGCGCCCGGGCGATGGCGGGCAATTCGGACTGTGCTTCGCTGACCATCACCTGATTGCTCAGCGAACCGAGGTGCTGGGCAAAAATTCCCAAGAGTCGAACGACGGAGTCGTAGTGTTTTTTCGCCACGACCCGAGTTTTGAAAAAAGCTGTTTCGAGCTCGTGACGGTCGACGCTCGATCCCCACTGGGTCAGTTGATTGGCGATACGGTTAAAATGGGTCCGTGAAGTTTTTTTCATGAATACCTGGCCCGTCTGCAAATAGCCGAGAACCTCGTTTCCGGCCCGCACCGGAATCGCGGATTCAGTCAGGCCGGCGAAGCACACCAGCGTTTTCGCCTCGGCGGCGGCTTCCGTTTCCACGCGCTGCTGGAGTTGCAGGCAGGCCGCGCACGATTTGTTGCTCGAGGCCAGCAGCGCGCAAAAGGCGTTGGCGTGCTTGGAGCCGTAAAGCGGGGATTGAAATGATCCTCGCTGCCGGAGCACCAGCGGCAGGCCCGTGGTAGCTTCGAAGGCCTTCTGGTATTCGCGAAAAATTTCGGAGCGCTGCAAATGCGGAATGGCACTGCGCTCGGCGGGGTTGCGGTCGTCCGCCGGCGTCGCGGAAATCAGAGATGTGGTTCGCATCGCCGACATCTTACGGTAACGGAGCGCCGCGGGAAATTGGAGGTGCGACCTTATCTTTATAAGGAAAATTCTTAGGCCCACCGCGTAAAAACCC
This sequence comes from uncultured Opitutia bacterium, assembly GCA_903919985.1. Lineage (GTDB taxonomy): Bacteria > Verrucomicrobiota > Verrucomicrobiia > Opitutales > Opitutaceae > Tous-C4FEB. The sequence goes on from CAIXKG010000200.1 coordinate 13,878, forward strand.
AGACATGCGCGGGAGCAAGGTCCGTCCGGTCTTTCGCAAACGATGTGAAACGGAAGAACGGAAACGGCCTTATGCGATCCCCGATGCGATCTCCTTGGACCAATATGACGACCGCGAGCTACCATTTGGGGAAAGTACCCCAGGTTCGCGTTGAGGACTTCCATGCGCTTTGGCGTTTGCGCCCTGGTGCAAGGACACGGAGCAAAGTCCGTTCAAGAATTTTTCCTGGTGGTTTTGCCGCCGAGCCGTAGCGCCCTTTTCTGGGCGTGGACTCTGGCCGCGGAACGCCCGGGTCTGAAGGCCCCCTCGAAAGATTTAGAGCGGAAAAAACGTCCAAGGAGGGATTTTCCGGGTCCACGCGGCTCGACGTTCGACGCCGCGCAAAAGTGTGACGTGGTCGCGAGCGGTGCGGCCCGCGGTCGCCGCCTTCAATCTTCGATTCGCGCAGGTTCCGGAGCTTCGATGTCCTGATATGCCCGGCGGATTTCTTCGAGGTGACTGCGATATTTTTCGGCGTCGCCGAAATCGATAAAATTTTTGTAACGACTGTGCGCACATTTCACGCAACCCGCGTGTTTAATGGGGCACCAGTGTTGCTCGGTTCGCGCGGCGATCTCGGTGAAGTACGCGAGGATGCCGTTGGCGTAGGCACAGTACTCGCAGTTAAGTTTTTCGAAGAAGTTCAGATAGTTCAGGCGATGGCGGTCGAACGCGATGTAGTCGCGCCGGCTGACTTTGGGTATGCCATAGATCGGAAAGCAGATCGCTTGATAGAGGGAGCCGATGACGTCCGTGAGAACAATGGGGAGCAGGCAGGCCCAAATGACCGGGGCGGTGAGGAGAACGAGAAAACGGGAGTTCAGTAAATAGCGGTGGAAGCTGAGGCGGAGCTCCCGATGCTTGGTTTTCGCCACCGTAGTAAACTGCACCTTCTTCTCGTGAATTTTGTAGCAGAACTCGGTTTCTTTCTTCCGAGTTTCGCGAATGAGTTCCTGTTCCAGCAGCCGGATCTGACCGAGCAGCGCTTCGAGTCTGTCATTTCTCATGGGATAAGCGGGTGGGCGTTTTTTTTGATGCGGTTGGGGCCGATGCGACGATGCCGGAGTAAATGCGGGGCCCGGCATCCGAACGCAGAAGGGAAAAGCGATCGGGTGAAGTGCGGGCTGTGTCCCGGAGGAAGAGAACGCGGTTCACGGGATTGAGATGGTCGTCGCGGTCAGTCGGGCTGGACGATGCTGGGGCGGATAGCAGGGCGGGATTATGCGCTGCGCAGGGTAGCTTCATTCACGCCGGGAGCGAAGAACGCGCAGCCTGCTTCCTTGGCTAGGCGTTGCACGGTCTGTAGGCGCGGCGAATCCACGCGATCAGGCAAATCGGCGCGGCCAAAGAGCGCGGCCACGGCGGTTGTGGCGTTGTGCCGCCCGGTCAGGCACTTTCCCAGCCAGCTTTCGACGGACAAAGGCAGCAGCCGGAGTACGCTGGACGTGGCGATGACGATCAAGTCGGCTTCGACCGCGGCAGCCATCGCGTGCGCCCGATACTCCGGATCCTCCAGCGTCGAAAAACTCCACGGCGACAAGCGCGGTTCCGGGCCGTCCGGAATCCGGCGGAGCAGCGCGGTAATAGTTTCCGCCGCCCACATCGCCGCGGCGATGTTTTCGTAGGCGAGGATAACGGTCATTTCGGCGGGCGTGCTGGCATCGGCGCAATCGAGTGCGGTCAAGGTGGCGGGGGTGTGCATGGCTTTGGTTTGATCGTACTGTTTGGGGGACTCGGAACTGCGGCGCGTCAAACAGGGCCAATATGACCGGGAGAGAAGATCGTCGCTAACATCGTTCCACCCTAGCAGCACGGCGCGTCGCCGGAAATTGGAGGAACAGCGGTATCTCGCTAAGGGAATTGCCTAGTCTCGATAGGCCGCCGGCTGACAAGAAGCGCCTTGCCGCGCCCGCGTGACGCGTAACGCTACGACGGTGCCGTCGAGAGATTTTTCCACCCCGACCAAGGAAGAATTGATTGCGCGCTTGGAGCGTTTCGCGCGTGAGCGGACCGAATCCGAACGCGAACTGCGCGCCGCGGTGAAGGAGTTGCGCGACGTGAAAGCGGCGCTCGACGAACATGCGATCGTCGCGATCACGGACGCGGCCGGAAAAATCACGTACGTAAACGACAAGTTTTGCGCGATTTCAAAAATCTCCCGCGAGGAATTGCTGGGCCAGAATCATCGCATCATCAACTCGGGCTATCACCCTAAGGAATTTTTTCGCAGTCTGTGGGCGACCATCAGCCGCGGCGAAATTTGGCATGGTGAAATCCAGAACCATGCGAAGGACGGGGAGATTTATTGGGTCAATACCACGATCTACCCGTTTGTCAGCGAGGACGGAAAGCCGGTCCAGTACGTCGCCATTCGCACGGACATCACGCAGCGCAAGGCGGACGAAATTGAACTGCAGCAATTCGCATCCGATCTGGCGGAAAAGAACAAGGAGCTAGAGGCGATTGTTTATACCGTGTCGCACGATCTGCGTTCGCCGCTGTTGAACGTCCAGGGCTTTGCGCGGCAGCTCGCGCAGGCGTGCGCTTCAATCCAAGGGGCGACCGCCGCGGCGCACGACGGCCTGGTTCCAGTCGCCGCGTTGAAGGCACCGCTCGAAACCACCATTCCGCAGGCGCTGCGGTTCATCAGCGCGGGCGTGCACAAAATGGAGATGCTGCTCGCCGGTTTGCTGCGCTACTCACGCTTGGGCCGGATGACGTTGAACATCGGCCCGATTCCCATGAACGAGCTGCTGGCGGAAATCGTCGCGGCGATGAGGTTCCAGATCGATCAGGCGGAGGCCGAAATCGTAGTCGATCTGCTCCCCGCCTGCCGCGGCGATCGCACCCAAACCAATCAGGTTTTTTCCAACCTGATCGACAACGCGCTGAAGTTTCGCGATCCGGCCCGGCCGCTGCGGATCACGGTGACGGGTGGCATCGCCAGCGGGAAGGCGCTTTATCAGGTGGCGGACAACGGGATTGGCATTGCTCCCTCGCACCAGGCGAAGGTTTTCGAAATCTTTCATCGGTTGGACCCGGAGAAAACGACCGGCGAGGGCCTCGGTTTGACGATCGCCCAGCTCATCCTCGACCGGCAGCACGGCGGGATCAGGGTCGAGAGCCAGCCGGGCCAGGGTTCCAGTTTTTTCGTTTCCCTTCCGGCCGTCGAATCCTAGGCGGCCGCCCCCAACTATGAAAAACGCCCCGACTATTTTGATCGTCGATGACGATGAAGGTCATGCGATCCTGATCCGACAAAATCTGGAGCTGGCTGGTTTGAGTAACCGCATGGAGCATTTCTGGAATGGGCAGGAAGTTTTAGATTTTCTTTTTCTCCGTCAGCCCGACCGCTCCCGAGAAATTGGGGAAAATTATCTAGTCCTGCTCGATATGCGCATGCCGAAGGTCGACGGCGCGGAAGTCCTGCGGCAGATCAAGGCGGATCCGGAGTTACGCAAGCTGTCGGTCATTATGTTGACGACGACGGAGGACGCCCGCGACGTGGAACGGTGCCACGAATTGGGGTGTAGCGTGTACGTGCAAAAGCCGGTAGACTACGACCGGTTTACCGAGGCGGTCCGCCGGCTCGGGCTTTTCGTGCCGCTAATGCTGACGCCACCGTTGAACGGGCCGCCGGCGAAGTCCTAGTTATGGCCAGGTCCGTCACGCCGCCGCTGATTCTGATCGTCGATGACGATGAGGGTCTTCGCATTCTGATGGCGGACGCTTTTCGCCACGAAGGATGCGAGGTGGCGACAGTCGATTCGGGGGGCGCGGCCCTGGCGTGGCTGGAGACCCGGACGCCGGCTTTGATGTTGCTTGATCTGAAGATGAAGGACCTCGGTGGCCCGGCGTTAATCGAGCGGCTCAAGCAGGAAAATTCCCTGGTGCCGTTTGTCGTCGTGACCGGACAAGGCGACGAAAACGTCGCGGTCGAAGTGATGAAACAGGGTGCGCTCGACTACGTGATGAAGGACACGGGTCTGCTCGACCGGTTACCGATCGTGGTTAAACGCGCACTGGATGTGCTAGAGCGGAACCGGGCGCTGGCGGAGGCCGACACCGAAAGGGGGCTGCTGCAGAAGGAGATCGTTGAGATCAGTGAACGGGAGCAGCAACGCATCGGTCAGGATTTGCACGATGGTCTCGGGCAGCAGTTGACGGCGATCGAGATGCTGTGCGCAGGTCTTAAGAGTGATGTCGGGTCGCAGCCGGTGCTTAAGAAACAAGTGGAGCTGATCGCGAAATCGATCCGCGAGGCGATCACGTTTGTCCGTCGGGTATCGCGCGGACTGGCGCCGGAGAACGATGAACCCCGTGCGCTGGAAGTCAGCCTGACCGCACTCGCCGAGCTTTCGAATTCCCTGGGATCCACGCGGTGCTATTTTGAGTGCCCCGAGCCCGTCGTCATCGACGATGGGGTGAAGGCCGTATCGCTTTACCGGATTGCGCAGGAAGCGGTGAACAATGCGCTCAAGCACAGCGGCGCTGGGGAAATCGTGGTGAGTCTCACGCAAACGGTCGAAGCCGTGAAACTCCGCATTTCCGACAACGGCGGCGGTTTCGACCACCGGAGCGGGAGTGGCATGGGGCAGCAGGTGATGAAACACCGCGCCGCCAGCATCGGCGCGGAATTGAAGGTCGATTCGAAGGCTGGCCACGGCGTGTCGGTTACGTGCATCCTGCCCCGAGCGCTATGAAACAGCCTAGAAAAAATTCGGCTGCGGCGAAAGTGGCCGTCCAGCCCCAGACGCCGGAGCGCAAAAAAATTCTGCTGGTGGACGATCATCCCTTTATGCGGGCCGGGGTGGCTCAGTTGATCGATAAACAGCCCGATCTGGTCGTATGCGGAGAGGCCGGCGACCCGGGCGCCGCGATGGGTGTGCTCGCGAAAACGAAAGCCGACCTGGTGCTCTCCGATATCACCATGCCGGGACGCAGCGGTCTCGAGTTCATCAAAGATCTTTTGGCGCAGTATCCCAACCTGCCCATCATCGTGCTTTCGATGCATGACGAAATAATTTACGCCGAACGAGCGCTGCGCGCCGGCGCGCGTGGTTACATCATGAAGGAGGCCGGCGGGGAAAATCTCTTGGCCGCGATCCGGCAGGTTTTGGGCGGACAGGTCTATGTGAGTCTCAAAATGTCGGCGAACATCTTGGATAGTTTCTCCGGCCGGAAATCCCGGGATTCAAACTCGCCATTTGGCAAACTCACGGACCGCGAGTTCGAGGTGTTTCAGCTCGTCGGCCAGGGGAAAAGCACACGGGACATCGCCGCGCAATTGAATCTTAGCCCCAAAACGGTCGATGTGCACCGCGGGCATATCAAAGAAAAATTAGATTTGAAGGATTCCACCGCCCTCGTTCGGCATGCGATCCGGTGGGTGGAAACCTCGAAGGGGTGACCTTAGTCAATCGCGGGCGGGATGGTGCCGGCTGGGCGTTCCGTTGCCGGCCGGCGCGCATATTCGCTTAACCCGACGGGTCATCATGATTTGGCGGCGGACGGCTTGTCGGTGGTGGCCGGCGCGCGGGTCGGGGAGGGAGCCGGTGGGGTGTGGCTAAAACTATTTTCCAGCCGCTCGATTTTTTCGCGCAACAGATGCACCTCGCGAATGAGGTGATGAATCTCGGATTCCTCCTTGAGCTGGGCTTTCTCGAGAAAAAAAGTTGCGACGTAGGCGGTGAACGTCCCGAAGAAGCTCAACCCGAAGACCACCAGAATCACGGCGACCACGCGACCGGTGGCCGTCACCGGGTAGTGGTCGCCGTAGCCGATGGTGGTAATCGTGGCGAACGCCCACCATAGCGCATCGCCTGCGGAGTGGATGTTTGATCCGGCGACACCGTGCTCGAGCTCGAAAACTGCGATGGTTGCGAACAACACGGCGACCAGTGACATCAATCCCACCATGACAAACGTCCCCTTTGCCCGCTCGGTCGAGAAATGTTCGTAAACGGCGGCGAAGGATCGGAGGGCCCGCAGAATCCGGAGAACCCGGAACACGCGCCCCCACCGCAGCCAGCTGATTTCAGGAATGCTCGACAGCAGATCGATCCAGCCGCTGCGCAGAAACCGGCGCTTCGACGGCGCGAGCCAGAGATGCACGGCAAAATCCGCGAGGAAGACTGCGCACACGCCGTGATCGATCCGGCCGAGGAGGCGACGCGTTTCCGGGTCGACCGGCACGAGTAATTCCGCGGTGAGTGCGCCGAGCGAATAGAGCGAGAGCAAGAGCACCAGCAGCTCCAAGTAAATCACGCGGCCGTTGAGTCGGGCGGCTTCCCGGAGGCTAAGGCTCATGGAGCAAAGGTTGCGATCTGAAGGAGGAAGATTCCGGCGGCGGCGGTAAAGCTGGCCGCCGAATCGCCAAAGGCGATTCCAACCCTCCGCGCCGCAAGATCTGCACAGCCTTGGCCAACCCGCGCGGAGCCCAGGCTAATTTTTTGGACTAGATTGCTCTCCCGGACCTGGCTGGCGCGCCGTGATCGACCGATTCCCCGTCGAACAATATTACCCTCATGGAGACCATAGAATCGATTTATCACCGCCGCGCGGTGCGCCACTACACGCCTGAAGCGGTGCAACCGGCGGTGCTCATGCAATTGCTCGATGCGGCGGTGCAGGCGCCGAGCCCGTTGAATTCCCAGCCGTGGTCCTTCGCCGTTTTCTGCGGCCGAGCGCGGCTCGCCGGCTTTTCGACGCGGATCAAAGAGCATTTGCTGCTCACTCTGCCTTCGACGTGTGATTTGCACGAACATGTCGATCGGATGAACCGGCCCGAATACGATGCGTTTCACGGCGCGCCGGCCCTGGTGCTGATTTGCGCTAAACCGCAGGGATATTCGCGGGAGGAGTCCTGCGCGTTGGCCGCCCAGAATCTGATGCTGGCTGCGCACGCTTCGGGACTCGGCACCTGTCCGGTGGGCTTTGTGCGGTCTTGGTTTCGATTGCCGCACATCAAGGACGAGCTGGATATCCCGGGAACGCACCTTCCGATGTTTCCGTTGGTCGTCGGGCATCCGGATGGGCGACCCGCGCCGCCGAATCATAAAAGGCCTGAAATTTTGGTTTGGGCCGATGGCGCGAGTGGGTGAAGACGGTGGGTCATGTTCGCGCTCGTGGCGCGTGAGCCACCGAGAAGCGAGTCCAAGGGAGCGCACGGAGGCGTTCCGCCGGAATCGGCTGGTGACTGGCGAGGCAGATGCCGTAGGTCCCCGCCAGCAGCCGCTCCAATGCGGCGTCCACCTCGGCGAGGTGGTTCGCCTCCGATTTCACCTCGGAGATGAGATTTTCAAATTCGCTTTCGTCGGTGGCGCGGTCGCCGAAACCTGAATCGGTTTTTTCCAACGCCCCGGCTGCGGTCAGGTGGTCACGGGTTTTTCCCTGCAACTCGGCGCGCAGGCGTAGCAGCGTTTTCAAATGCCACTGCCATTTTGTCGGAATGCAGAATTTGGCCGCGGGGTTTGCGTTAGGTTTACGTGAGCGGGAGGTCATGGGATGATTGGGCGTGAAGGCGAGAATTCGAGTTCGACGGCTGGACTTCGGCGGTCGCAGAAATGGGGTGGCGTTGGCCCAGTGAGCAGAACGCACCGACTTCGTTTTGGGCGATCGTACGGATGATCACGGAGAATTCGGTCAGAGAAGGGTCGCGCTCGCCGGCATCGAGCGCCGGCAGGGCGGCCTGCGATAGCACCAGCGCCTCGATCAGGGCCTGTTCGCCGGCGAGGAAATGGGCGAGCGCGGACGTGACGGGCTCCCCCTGCAGCAGCGCCTCCCGGTGCGCGCGGATGGTTGGGCGCCGGGAGCGCGATGTCCGCACGAAGTTTTCTCGCATGAGATGACTGTGCCATTCGCGGCGCTTTCTGGCTCCGCACCGATTGGCGAACCATGCGCATGTTTTGGCTGCGCCGATTTTGGCTACCGCAAGAAACGCACAGGCTCCGCCAAGCCACGCGGAGCCCGCCTCCCGCCGCGTTTGCTACAGTGGTGGCCATCAACCCGCACCATTCATGAAAAATAACTCCGCCGTGCTGCACGAACCCACCGAGGCCGAAATTCAACATCAGGCGTACCTCATTTGGTGTGAAGGGGGCTGCCGCGACGGCACCGCCTTGGAGGACTGGCGCGCCGCCCAGGAGCTGCTGCTGCACCGTCACGGCCGGGCCCATCCGGCGCCCAAAATACTCGCAGGCAAACGGCCCGCGCTCGGCGCTCGCTGAACCTCGGCCATGGCCGTCGTACCACTCACCCTCACGATCAGTCTCTGCCTCGTCGTCACCTTCCTGGTTTTTTTCCTCTGCGAGCACGCGCGCGGGCGCCTGAGCAGTGCGGAACGCGATTCCCTGCTCCCGCTTGGCGATGAAACGCCCCACTTCGCCGCCGCGAAATCAGCCGCCGAGCCGAAGGCCAAGGCGCACGGCAGCGGCTGCGGCTGCCACGACGGCTTCCGCCCGCCGTGCCCCGGCTGCTTGAAACACCACGACTGATTTCAATTTTTTCCCATGTCCGACAAGAAAATCACCCTCGAGTTTAACGACAAAGTCGTACGCCAGTTCCTGCTCGCCTCCGTCATTTGGGGCGCCGTGGGCATGATCGTGGGCGTGCTGATCGCGTCGCAGCTCAACTTCTGGCGTCTCAATTTCAACCTGCCGTGGCTCACCTTCGGCCGGTTGCGACCCCTGCACACCAACGCGGTCATTTTCGCACTCGTGGGCAACATGATGTTTGCCGGCGTTTATTATTCCACCCAGCGGCTCGTGAAGGCGCGGCTCGCGAGTGATTTTCTCTCGGCGCTGCATTTCTGGGGCTGGCAGGCCATCATCGTCGCCGCCGCGATCACGCTCCCGCTCGGGTTCTCCCGCGGCAAGGAATACGCGGAGCTGATCTGGCCGATCGACATCGCCGTCACACTCATCTGGGTCGTGTTTGCGGTGAATTTTTTCTGGACGCTCGCGCGCCGGCGCGAGCCGAGCCTCTACGTCGCGATCTGGTTCTACATCGCGACGATCGTCACCGTGGCGATGCTCTACATCGTCAACCATCTCTCGTTGCCGACGAGTTTGGTGCACAGCTATCCGCTTTTCGGCGGGGTGCAGGATGCGCTCGTGCAGTGGTGGTACGGGCACAACGCCGTGGCGTTCTTCCTCACCACACCGATCCTCGGCATCATGTATTACTTTCTGCCGAAGGCGGCGGAACGTCCGGTGTATTCCTACCGGCTCTCGGTGATTCATTTCTGGTCGCTCGTCTTCGTCTACATCTGGGCCGGTCCGCATCATTTGCTGAACACCGCACTGCCCGGCTGGCTGCAAAATCTCGGCATGACCTTCTCGCTCATGCTCTGGGCCCCGTCATGGGGCGGCATGCTCAACGGCCTGCTCACGCTCCGCGGCGCCTGGCACAAACTCCGCACCGATCCGGTTCTGAAATTTTTCGCCGCCGCGGTCACATTTTACGGCATGGCGACGTTTGAGGGGCCGCTTCTCTCAATCAAGTCGGTCAACGCGCTCGCGCATTACTCCGACTGGATCATCGGCCACGTCCACGCCGGCGCCCTCGGCTGGAACGGCTTCATGGCGGCAGGCATGTTCTACTGGCTCGTGCCGCGGCTCTGGAGCAAACCGCTCCACTCGGTCGCGATGGCCAACCTGCACTTCTGGATCGGGACGGTCGGCATTCTCCTCTACGTTGCGGCGATGTGGACGAGTGGGATCACGCAGGGCGTGATGCTCAACGCCACCACCGACGGTGGCACCGTCCTCGCTTACCCCAACTTTCTCGATACGCTTAATGCCATTCGATTCATGATGCTGATGCGCGTCGTAGGGGGCGCGCTGTATTTCACCGGTTGGTTGCTCATGGCTTTCAACCTCTGGAAAACCATCCGCCACGCCCAGCCGGTCAACGGCACGATCGAGGTGTTCGAAGATGAGCCGGTCGCCGCCGCCGCCGAAACCGGACTCTCGGTGCTCGGCACTTTCCTCAACCCGCCCGTGCTGTTCTCGATCTTCGGCATCGCATTCGCGAGCGCGTGGATGTTTGGCAATCATCTCCTGAGCGTCGCCGGTCTCGTCGGTCTGATGCTCAGCGTCATTCTCGCTTACTCGCATTTCGAGTCGCGCGGCAAAGCCTGGGCGGGATGGTACGACCGGCTCCTCGTGAATTCGCTGCCGTTCACCTTGCTGACGTTGCTCGCGGTGGTCGCCGGCGGGCTGATCCAGATCATCCCGACGGTGCTCGTCGAGAAAGCCGTGAATCTCGAGGACCGTCGGCAGATTCCTTACACGCCGCTCGAACTCGCCGGTCGCGATCTCTATGTGCGCGAGGGCTGCTATAACTGCCATTCACAGATGATCCGTACGCTCGTCCCGGATGTCCTCCGCTACGGCGACTATTCGCGCCTCGGCGAATCGATCTACGATCACCCATTTCAATGGGGCTCGAAGCGCACCGGTCCGGATCTCGCCCGCGAAGGCGGGAAGTATCCGAACATCTGGCACCTCCGCCACCTTGAGGACCCGCGCGGCATTTCCCCCGGATCGAACATGCCGAACTATCCCTGGCTCATCGCGGCCACGCTCGATACGAGCACGTTGTCCAAGAAGATCGCCGCCCAACGCGCGATTGGCGTGCCGTATCCGAACTGGACGCCCGAGCAAATCGCCACCCGCGTCGACGAGCAAGCGAAGGCCATCGCTCAGGATCTGCGCACCGCCGGCGCCTTTGTCGCACCGGACAAAGAGGTCATCGCGCTCATCGCCTACCTTCAAAAGTTGGGCTCCTACGAGATCGTGCGCGGCGGGCCGACAAAAGTAGCGGGTAGCGAATAGGTCGAACCACGAAGGACCGACTCCCGCGCCCCGCTTTTCCTCCGCCTTCTCCACCCATTCCTTCTTTTCCCTCCCGTGTTCAAACGACTCGTCTTTGAAGAATCCGCTGCGCTGTTCACCATCACCGCTTTTGTCACCGCGGTCTCGATCTACGTCGCCGTCACTTGGCGCGCCGTGCGGATGAAGCGTCCGCAACTTGAGCGCTTTGAGAACCTGCCTTTCGCCATCGCCACGCCCGCCGCCGTCCATGACACCGACCAACTTTCCGCCTGAAGACACCGATCGTCTCCGTCACCACCGCTTCGACGGCATTCAGGAATTCGACAAGCGCCTCCCAAACTGGTGGCTGATGACACTCTACGGCTCGATCCTCTTCTGGGTCGGCTACTGGGGTTACTACCAATGGCTGAAAGCCGGCCCGGACGGCCCGCAGGAAATCACGCTGGCGATGAGCCGGATTGAGGCGGCTCGCCTCGCCTCGGCGCCGACGACGGACGATCCCAGCCTTTGGAAAATGAGCCGCAACCCTGTGATCGTCGAGTCGGGCCGGGCCACATTCAACACCACGTGCGCAAGCTGTCATACCGACAAGCTCACCGGCGCGATCGGCCCCAACTTGGTCGACCGGCTCTGGATTCACGGTGGCAAGCCCGCGGAAATCTACGTTACGGTAGACAAGGGCGTGCTCGCTAAAGGCATGCCGCCGTGGGGCCCCATCCTCGGCCCCAAGAAAGTCAGTGAGGCCGTCGCTTATATTCTCAGTTATCACACCGAAGGAGAACCCATCGAGGTGCAGGCCGCGTGGATTCCCGTGCTGCCGAAGTGACGCGTACATTCGCGCCGTTTCTCCTTCGTCATGTCCCCTCCCGTTGCTCCGCCGCCGAACCGCGATTCTGTCACCACGATTGCGGCCGATGGCTCGCGGCGTTTGCTCTATCCGGCGGACACCCACGGTAGATTCACGCGCGCGCGTCAGTGGTCGGCTGCAGGGCTGATCGTATTCTACCTTTCGCTGCCGTGGATCAAAGTTAACGGGTATCCGGCGGTATTCCTCGATATCACGGAGCGGCGCTTCCACCTCTTCGGCCTCACGCTGGCGGCGCAGGATCTCTGGCTGATGTTTTTCCTGATCACGGGCGTCGGCTTCTCGCTCTTCTTTATCACGGCGTTGTTGGGACGCATCTGGTGCGGCTGGGCTTGCCCGCACACGGTATTCCTCGACCACGTGTACCGCCGCATCGAACGCTGGATCGACGGCGATGCGGTCAGCCGCCGTGCGCTCGCCGCGGCGCCGCTGACGGCCGGAAAGTTTTTCAAACGCGCGCTGAAGCATACGCTCTACGTGCTCGTCTCGGCGGTGATCACGCACCTATTCCTCGCCTACTTTGTTTCTCTGCCGGCCGTGTGGGCGATGGTGAGCGCAGCGCCCGTGGAGCATTGGAGCGCGTTTGGCTTCGTCGCGGTCTATACCGGCGGGCTCTATTTCAACTTCGCCTGGTTTCGAGAGCAGCTCTGTATCGTCATCTGCCCGTACGGCCGCATCCAGTCGGCCTTGATCGACGACAACTCACTCGTGATTGGCTACGACGCGAAGCGCGGCGAACCCCGCGGGAAAGTGGGCCCGCCGAACGCCGGCGCGTGCGTCGCTTGCAACCGCTGCGTTCAGGTCTGCCCCACCGGCATCGATATCCGGCAGGGCCTGCAGATGGAGTGCATCGGCTGCACGGCGTGCATCGATGCGTGCGACGACGTGATGGACCGGCTGCATCGTCCGCGGGGGCTGATTCGCTACGACTCGCAAACCGCCTTCGCCGGCAAAACCACCCGCTGGCTGCGGCCACGCACAATTTTATACGGCGTGCTGCTCGCCGTGGGCGCGACCGTCGCGACTTGGGCGCTGTCGACGGTGCGACCAGCCAATCTTGGCGTTACTCGGATCACGGGCGCGCCCTACATCGTCAGTGCGGACTTTGTGCGGAATCAGTTTCTCGTGCGTCTGGTCAACAAGCGCAACGAGCCCGCGCGCTTCGTGCTCCGCGTCGGGGACGCGCCGGCCGCACTTCGGCAGACCGGCCTGACCTCGACCATCGAAGTCGCCGCGCTCGCCGAGATAGTCCAGCCGTTGGTACTGCAGATGCCGCGTGCGGCGTACACCGGTCCGTTTCACTTCGAGATGCGCGTGCGAGACGAGGCGGGGACGTTTCACCTGGAACGCACCGCGGAGTTTCTCGGGCCGGAAGCGCGTTTATTGCGGGAAGACGAGGAGGATGAAAAACGTGAGCACGAATCCAAAAAATAAACCGTCGCGTCTCTGGATCTGGTTCGCCGCGGCTTGCATAGTGCAGGTCGCGGTCTGGACGGGATGGATTGTTTTCGCGTCGAAGCACCGCGTGGCCGAGGTACCGTTGGCGACGGCGCGCTGACCATGGAACTCGCCTCGATCAATTCGACCGGCGCTGCGTTTGTTGCCGGACTTGTCACGAGTCTGCATTGCGCGGGGATGTGTGGACCGCTGGCGTGTTCGCTCATGCCGCGCGGGCCGGAGCGTTCGAGTGCCGATGCGATCAGCACGACGTATCATCTTTCACGTTTGACCGCGTATGGCGTGCTTGGAGCGCTGGCGGGCGGACTCGGGCGCGCGCCACTTTCGTGGGTATCGCAGTCGGCGCTGCGTTGGCTGCCGTGGTTCACGGTGGTGCTGTTTCTGGCGATCGCGTTTCGCTGGGACCGGCATCTGCCGAAGATCGCGCTGCTCGGTCGCGGAGTTTTGAAATTGCAGACGTGGATGCAGGGTCGTTCGCGGGTGCAGGCGGCCGCAGTCCTTGGGTTTGCCACGCCGTTGCTGCCGTGCGGGCCGCTCTATTTTCTGGTCGCGTTGGCGTTGTTGTCGGGCTCGGCGCTGCGCGGGGTGGAGTTCATGGTGGCCTTCGGGCTCGGGACGGTGCCGTTGCTGTGGGTCGCGCAATCGCAATTTTTCTGGCTGCGAACAAAACTTTCGCCGCGGGCGATGGATGGTGCGCGTCAGACGCTCGCGCTCGCGGCGGCGTTGGTGGTTGCGTGGCGGCTGCGGGGCACGCTCGGTTTCGTCGGACCGGATCCGGCGTCGTGGATTTGTTTTTGAGATGAGCGCGGCGGCCAATTTTCTGGACGTGGGCGGGGTACCCTCACCCCGCATTGGGGGCGTCGAGCGGGGTGGGGGCACCCCGCCCACAGTTGGGAGAAAGCCATCCGTGACTTGCCGCCACTGCGGTGCCGTGCTGCTCGACGCCCGCATGCAGGAATCCGGCTTCTGCTGCGTCGGCTGCGCCTACGTTTTCCGTCTCGTGCAGGAGCACGGCCTCGACGGCTATTACCGGATCAAGGACGAGATCACTGCGCCCGCGGATGCCGCGGTGTTTGAGTCTCGCGATTTCGGTTGGCTGGAAAGCGCGCAACGGGCAGCGGAGGATGCGACAAAAGAAATTCCGGGACTCACGCTCGACGTTCAAGGCCTCTCGTGCGCCGGTTGCGTTTGGCTGATCGAGCGGATCTTTCAGCCTCTGCCGGGAGCGCGGGATATATTCGTCAACGCGCAGTACGGTTCGATGCGGCTGCGCTGGCAGCGCGGCGAATTTTCCGCGGTGGAGTTCGCGCGCAAGCTTCAGGGTTTCGGTTATCTCGTCGGACCGGCCGGAGTGCATCCGACCGAACCGCAGAGCCGCGGGCTGGTGAAACGCATCGGGCTCTGCACGGCCTTCGCGATGAACGTCATGCTGTTCACGCTGCCGGCGTACTTCGGCATGGCGCCGACGTTTACTTATGCGCCGTTGTTCGGGCTGCTCTCGTTGGTGTTCGCGACGCTGAGCTTGCTCACGGGCGGAATTTATTTTTTTACGCGAGCGGCGCAGGCCTTGCGAGCCCGCGCGCTCAGCATCGATCTGCCGATCGCGCTCGGCATCGCCGGCGCCTACACGGGCTCGCTCTACGGCTGGTTCGCCGCGCAGGAACGCTTCATCTACTTCGATTTTGTTTCGGCCTTCATTCTCTTGATGCTCGTGGGACGTTGGGCGCAGGTCGCGGCGGTCGAGCGGAACCAGCGACGCTTGCTCTTACTGCAACCGCGCCCGCACGCGGTGAGGCTGGCCGATGGCCACACCGTTTCGCCGGAAAGTCTGCTCGGCCACGAAACGATGTTCATCGCTTCGGGTAATTTCGTCCCGGTCGAGGCGCGACTCGTGACGTCGAAAGCGGAGTTCTCGCTCGCGTCGATCAACGGCGAAGCCGAGCCGCGGTTGTTTTCCGCCGGTCAGCGTGTGCCCTCGGGCGCGATGAACGTGGGACGCGAGGACGTGTCACTCGTTGCGCTCCAAGCGTGGGGCGAATCGCTGCTCGCGCAGTTGACGGCCCCGGCTGGAGCGTCGGGCTGGCGGCATGCGTTCCTGGAAAAAATTGTGCGCGGCTATCTCGCTGGGATTTTGCTCGCGGCCGCGCTGGCCGGCGTGGCGTGGTGGCTGGCGACCGGCGACGCGGTGCGGACGTGCGCGGTGGTGACTGCGACGCTGGTCGTGTCCTGCCCATGTGCCGTCGGACTCGCGTTTCCCCTCGCTGATGAAATGGCCACCGTGGCAGCGCGCCGGCGCGGCGTGTTTGTGCGCGAGGGCGAGTTGTGGGCGAAGCTCGGCCGTATCAGAAAAATCGTCTTCGACAAAACCGGGACGCTCACGTTGGAGACGCCGCAGCTGCAAAACCCCGAGGCCTTGGGCGCGTTGTTGCCCGAGCAACGCGCGGCTTTGCTCGCGCTCGTGCGGGCGCAATCGCATCCCGTGAGCCGGTGCCTGAGCGAGACCTTGCTCGCCGAGGCCGGCGGAAACGTGCTTGAAGGCGAGGTGCGTGAGACGGTGGGATTTGGCGTCGAACTCGGAGATTGGTCGCTCGGTCGCAGCGGATGGCGCGACGCCAACGCGCCGGGTGATGAAACGGTGTTCGCGTTCGCCGGACGCGCGCTCGCGCGCTTTCGCTTCAGCGAGGCGATGCGCGCCGATGCGCGCGCCGAAGTGGCCGCACTTCGTGCGCGTGGATTTGAGGTGCACATTCTCAGTGGTGATGCGCCGACAAAGGTCGAAGCGTTGGCGACGGCCCTCGGCTTGCCGTCCGCGCACGCTCGCTCGGCGATGTCGCCGCAGGAAAAGGCGGCGTGGCTCGACGAGCACGGTGCGACCGACGCGTTGATGTTGGGCGACGGGGCCAACGATAGTCTGGCGTTTGATCGTGCGCTTTGTCGTGGCACGCCCGTGGTCCATCGCGGCGTGCTGGAGCGGAAGGCGGATTTTTATTATCTCGGCGGTGGCATTGGTGGGATTCGCGCTCTTATCGGGATCAACGACGTGCGCCGCCGCACGCAGCGGATCATTTTGGGCTTCTCGATCCTCTACAATCTTCTCGCCGTCGGGCTCGCGGTGGCCGGCCAGATGAACCCGCTGCTCGCCGCCGCATTGATGCCGCTGAATTCGCTTCTGACCCTGGCGCTGGTGACGGCGGGAATGCGTTCCGCCTTTCGCGTCGAACCCAAGGATAAATCCCTTCCAGTCCAACTGGGCCAGACCGCGAGGGTTTGAATCTCCGCGGCTTAGGCGCGAGTCGGTCGCGAAGAGGAGGGCGCGTTCCTCGATCGAAAATCCGGGATCTTCGACCTGATCGGTGGGATCGGCGCTGGGGTTCGCTTCGTCTGTCCGCCGGGATACTTTTCGTATTTTGACTTCGCGCCGATTTTTTTCATTGGTGGTTGTCCCGCTAAATTTTACCCCATGAAAAAATACCTCGTCTCCACGCTCGCGCTCGTCGCGCTGCTCCCGTTTGCGCTCGCGCAAGCACCCGCTCCGGTTGCCGCCCCGGCCGCCCCCGCTGCGGCGCCGACTCCGCCCGTGCATGTCGATGCTTCGGCGGCCATCGAGAAAAAGGATGCCACCGGAAAATTCCAAAAGCGCCACGCCGACTTTTTGGCCCGCGGCAAAGAGGGACCGATGGGCGTGCTCTTTCTCGGCGATTCCATCACCGAGGGCTGGACGAAGGCGCCGCACATCTGGGAGCATTATTACGGAAAAATGCAGCCGGCCAATTTCGGGATCGGCGGCGACCAAACGCAGCACGTCGTCTGGCGGATCGAGAACGGCGAACTCGACGGTATCCATCCCAAGGTCGTCGTGCTGATGCTCGGCACCAATAACTCGGGCAGCCACACCGCCGATGAGATCGCGGCCGCAGACAAAAAGATTGTCGCGATGATTCGCGCGAAAATCCCGGAAACGAAAGTGCTACTGCTCGCGATTTTCCCCCGCGGTCCCTCAAAAGACCGGCAGACCAATGCCGTGACCGAACGGACCATTGGGCTCGCCGCCAAGGCCATGGCCACAATCACGGCGGCGAACGACCAGCTCGCGAAGCTCGATGACGGCGTGAACATCCGCTACCTCGACGTCGGAAAAAAATTTCTCGGCGACGACGGCAAGATCCCGTCGATCATCATGCCCGATCAACTGCACCCGACCGCTGCTGGCTATCAACTCTGGGCCGAGGCCATGCAGCCCTTGCTCGTAGAGATGATGAAGTAAATTGGCGGTCGTCCGGACCAAGGCTCCACGTGGGCCCCGGTCTGTGAATGGCTTTTGAGAGGGCGTTTAAGACGCCTCGAATCCGAACGTCCGAGCAGCGGAACGCGAAAGCCTTGTGGCTTTGGCCATGAGCAACGAAATTACGCCGTTTGAACAGATCCGCCGGACCAACGCGGCGGGCAGCGGCTGGAAGACCATTTCGTTGATATCACCGAAATGGTCGAGATCGGTAAGGGCGGGCAGCGTCCGGTGAAAACCGTGATGATGTCGCGCTACGCCTGCTACCTCGTCATCCAGAATGCCGATCCGGCCAAGGCAATCGTCGCCGTCGGCCAAACCTACTTCGCCGTCCAGACCCGCCGGCCGGAACTGAATGATCGTGAAATCGAAGATCAGCGTCGCCTCACCATCCGCTCGGAGCTGAGCCTACACAACAACCAGCTGGCCGACGCGGCCAAGGATGCCGGGGTGATCGAGCCCCGCGTCTACGCGGTCGCGGGGCAGCTCAGTCTGCGCAAGCACCGCGTGACTCGAGGGAGATTCTCGCTCGCATCACAGCTTCCTGCGCGCGGCCAGGCTGTGAAGGTTTGAATTTCCTCTGCGTACGCGTGGGGAGGTGTCGGTGACGAGGACGCGAGCGAGTGTTCCTTGGTTGAAAATCAAAGATCCGCCGGCCTGACCTCTTCGTGTTGGCCTTGCGCCCGCTCTCTCACACGAAGCGCACTCAAGCGCGCTGGCCAACTCAGATGATCCTGGTGATCCGACGATCGGTTCCGCGCCGAATCACGTCGCCGCGGTGACGAACGGCGTCGCTGGGTCGGCGTCGAGGCGCGGGAGCCGGACGATGAATTCGGTCCACGTCTCATCGGCGCGACCGAGCGCGAGGCTGCCCTTGTGCGCTTGGACGATGGCGCGGCACAAACTCAGCCCGAGTCCGCTGCCGCCCGACGCGCGGTTGCGATCGCTGTCGAGCCGGAAGAACCGCTGGAAAAGCTCCGCGTGTTTTTCGGCGGGAATACCGCGGCCGGTGTTGGCGAGCGAGAACACCACCTCGGCTCCTTCTGCTTTCAACTCGAAGCGCAGTTCGCCGTTCGGCTGGTTGTAGCGCACGGCGTTGTCGACCAGGTTCAGCAACACGCGGCGCAGTAGCACGGCATCGCCGGTGACGCGCAATTCGGGCGCGACGGTCGTCGCGATTTTGATGCGCGCGGGCGCGGCCATGAGTTCGGCGTCTTCGATGGCTTCGGTGACCTGGGCGCTGAAATCGACGGGTAAAAATTCGAGCTGGGTTTTTCCCGCGTCGAACCGGGCGAGCAAGAGGAGATTCGCGGAGATTTTTTGCAGTGAACCGGTTTGTTCGAGCAGGCTCACGAGCAGTTTTTCATGCTCGGGATTGCCCGTGGTGGAGCGCAGGGCCTCCTCGATTTCGCCGCGCAGGATCGTCAGCGGCGTGCGCAATTCGTGCGAGGCATCGGCGGTGAAACGTGAGGCCTGCTCGAAGCTGCGTTGCAGGCGGTCAAACATCGCGTTCAACACGCGGGTGTGTCGGCCGATCTCGTCGTCGGCCGGCAGCACCGGCAGGCGCGCATCGAGTCGCTCCGCGGTGATCGCAGCGGCGGCGGCGGTGATGTCGACGATCGGCCGGAGCGCGCGGCCGGCCATCCACCAACTGCCCAACCCGACGACGACGAGGACGACGGGCAGCGCGAGAAAATAAGCGGTCAGCAACTGCTCGACGGTCTCGCGCGCCGGTGCCGCGTCCGCCGCGATGAGTAACCGCAGGTCACCCCGTTTGAAATTTGCCAGGCGCAGCCGGTGGTCGCCGAGGCGCGCAAAGAAGAAACGCCGGCCGGACAGCGGGCGTTGCACGACGGGATTCAGGTCGGCGGGATAAACGTACAGGACGGTGCCCTTGGCCTCGAGGACGGCAAAACCATAGATCGACTTGGCGTTCTGCAAAACCGCAGCGGAGCGTTCGGCGCCGAGCCAGGCCTCGTTCGACGACGTCGGAATTTCCGCCGCGAGCAGATTCGAATTGGCCGTTAACCGGTGGTCGATTTCGGCGATTTCCTCGCGGTAGACATTGAGCGCAGACACCACGCCCAGCGTGAGCAACGCGAGCCCGGTCACCAATGCTGACCAAAGCGTGAGTTTCGTGCGCAGCCGCCAGCGATTCATAGGCCGGCTTTCAACGTGTACCCCACGCCCCGCACCGTCTGCACCAAGGGCACGGCGTGGCCGTCGTCGATTTTGCGGCGCAGGCGCTGGATGCCGACGTCGACCACGTTCGTGCCCGGATCGAAATGATAATCCCACACGTGTTCGCACAACTGCGTGCGCGTGTGCACGCGGCCGGGCGAGCGCATCAGATACTCCAGCAGCGCAAATTCCCGGGTGGTGAGTTCGACTTTTCTCCCGGCGCGGCGCACCTCGCGGGTCGTCAGGTTGAGCGTGAGTTCACCGAGCTGGAGGAGGCTCAGGCCTTCGCCTGACAACCGACGCCAGACCGCACGGAGGCGCGCGATCAGCTCCTCGATGGAAAACGGTTTGGTGATGTAGTCGTCCGCGCCAAGGTTGAGGCCCTCGACCCGTTCGGAAAGGCCTTCGCGCGCCGTGAGCAAAATGATCGGAACGCGGTTACGCTGTTCCCGCAGTTCCCGCAACACGCTGAGGCCGTCGCGTCCCGGGAGCATGATATCGAGCACCAGTGCGTCGAAACTTTCCGTGGACGCGAGATGCAGGGCATCGTCGCCGCGGTGGCAGACCGTGGGATTGAAACCGACCTCGCTGAGGCCTTTGCGCACGAAGGCCGCGATTTTCTTTTCGTCTTCCGCAATGAGGATGCGCATGGGGGCAAAGCTGTCAGCGTGAACGGGCTCCGACAAGAGTCGGCCTCGGTTCACGGCGAGATGCGAATGGGCGATTAATCGATGTCGAGCACCTTGCCATTCCCGGCGTCGATTTCGACCTCTTTGATTTTTCCGTCGGCCCCAACCACATCGAACGAATATTGGAGATTCCCGTCTTCGACTTCGAGTTCGGCCTTGATGACCTTGCCCGGGGCGGCGTCGAGAGCGGCCTTGAGCGCCACCTCCATCGAGATCTTGGCGAGGCCAGGGAGGTCGGCCGGCTGTACCTTACCCGTGGGGCGGATCGAAGCGACGGCGGTGGATTTCTTCTCGGCTTTGTCTGCGGAGCACGAGCTGGCCGCGCAGACCATGCCGAGCGCGAGAGCGCCGGAGATAAGGAAGGTACGGATATTTTTCATGACGAAGGGAAGAAGATGGTTTGCGCCGTGATCGGCGGGATAGCAGTCACGGCGAACTGTACACGGCAAAAATGGCGAAGGGAATCTCCGCTCCATGACAAAACGGTCATGCCCCCACCGGGTTGCGGGCGCCGGGTTTGCCTCGGTAAATTACAACTCCGTCATCATCGGCGTCACACCCGCGTTACTTTTTTCCGCTACGCTGCCCGCCCGATTCCAAACGCATGAAACTGTATCGTCTCGCCGCGCTGTCCTTCGCTCTTTCCGTCGCTTTGATGGCCCAAAAAACCGGGGAGGGGAGTGCCACCGGCACGATTGCCGATTCGGCGACCGGCCGTCCGGTGGAATACGTGGCCGTCACGGTTAAAAACAAATCCGATGGTCAGGCGGTGCGCTCGGGCGCGACGGACGCCAAAGGGGCTTTCGATTTGGAGAAAATCCCGTTCGGCCGTTACGATCTAAGTTACGGATTGGTGGGCTCCGACACACCCGACACCGCCGAATTCACGCTCGATGCCCAGCACGGCACCGCGAATCTTGGGCGCCTGCTGCTGACTGGGAGCAGCGTGGTGAAGCTGGACAAAGTGGAGGTGACGACCGGCAAGGAGGCCTTCTACAATTCGATCGACCGGAAAGTCTACAACGTCGGCAAGGACATCCAGAGTGTCACGGGCTCGGCGAGCGAGCTGCTCGCGAACGTACCGTCGGTGCAGGTCGATATCGAGGGCAACGTCAGCCTGCGCGGCGATGCCAACGTGCTGATCTTGGTGAACGGTAAAACCTCCACGATGATGGGCAAAAATCGGGCCGCCGTCCTCGAGCAGATGCCTGCCGATGGCATCGAAAAAATCGAGGTCATCACCAACCCCTCCGCGAAATACAAACCCGACGGAACCGGCGGGATCATCAATATCACGCTGAAGAAAAAACAGGACCCCGGCTATTCCGGCAGCGCGCGCGCCTCCATCGGCAACAATCAGCGCTACAACGGGAGCGTCACCGCGAATTTCAACCCAGGGAAATACAACATCTACGGCAGCGCCAGCGTGCGTCAGGACGACCGGCCGCGCTCGGTGCACGACGAACGTTCCCATCCCGACGCCACCGGCACGCCGGTCGCCACCACTCAGGTTACCGCTGAGCATTCCCGGCCTCTGTCGCGCATCGTTCAGGCGGGCTTGGATTACAAAGCCGACGACCAGACGAAGATCGGCGGTTCGGTACATTATAACTACCGCGATTTTGTCCGTCACACCGTGGTTTCAAATCTCACGCGGACGGGTGGCGTTGTGACCACCGACTACGACCGGGTCCGCACCGATCCAGAATACGAAAAGGATTTGGAATTTACGGGGACGTTGCAGCACTCATTCGCCAAGGAGGGCGAGGAGCTGAACTTCGAGCTGCGCAACGGCAAGACCACGGAGCAGGAGGACAACCGCTACGCGAACATCTACCGCGACGGCAGCACCACTCGCCCGCTCGACAACGAACTGCTCAAGAATATCGAGACAAACACCGAAGCCGCGGCGGACTACGCGAATCCGTTTGGCGAGGATGCGAAACTGGAATCCGGCTACAACGGCCAGTGGAACCAGGTCGACATGGATTTTCGCGGGAGTTTTTTCGACCCGACGACGCAGGCATGGCGGGCGGATAGTTCCCGGACCAACCGCTTTGTCTACGACGGCGAGATTCACGCGCTCTACAGTACCTTAGCGCGTAAGTTCGGGGCCTTCGGACTGCTCGCTGGCCTGCGTTTCGAACAGGCCACCATTCACACAAATCAAATCACCGCCGGGCTGAAGGACAGAAACGAGTACAACCATTTTTATCCTAGCCTCCACCTCAGCTATAATTTGTCGGACGCCCAACAGCTCCAGTTGAACTACAGCCATCGCGTTCATCGTCCCGAGGGCGACGATCTTAATCCCTTTCCGCAGTACGATGATCCCAGCAATTTGCGCGTGGGTAATCCCCGCCTGCGGCCCGAGGACATCCATTCCGTCGAGGCGGGCTACCAATACAAAAATAACGACACGACCTACCTCGCCACCGTTTACTACCGCTATCGTTACAATGGCATGACTGAGGTCCGTCGTTTTGTGAACAGCGTCACGCTGCTGCCGGACTCGAACGGCACCACGCTGCTCACCACGCGGGAAAACCTCGGAGTCAACCGTTCCAGCGGTCTCGAATTCGGCGCCACCACGCGGTTGAAGGAACGCCTCTCACTGAATTTTAGTTCGAACGTGTATCGCTCGGAGATCGATGCCAGCAACCTCGGTTTCAGCGCGCGGCGCACCGCCATCGCGTGGGACGCGAAGCTCAACCTGAACTTCGACGTGTCGAAAACCACGCTCGTCCAGTTGAACACCAACTACACCGCGAAACGCCTCACGCCGCAGGGTTATCGATATCCCACCTATCTCGCGAACGTGGGCCTGCGCCACAATTTCAAGGACAAGAAAATGGCGTTTATTCTCAGTGTATCGGATATCTTAAATTCGCTGAAGGAACGGACGCTGGTCGACACGCCGACCTTGCGGCAGGAAGTCACCCGTCGGCGCAGTTCACGAATCCTCTATGCCGGTTTCATCTATAATTTCGGCAAACCGGCCAAAAAATCGAAAGACGATCTCCAGTTCGACAACGCGCTCTGATCCACCGCCTCTCCTCAAATGACAAAAACGTCATATGCCGCCTGTTGCCACTCCTGCGGCGCTGCACCCAGCTCACGTCAGTTCCTTCACCCTATGAAATTGTTCCTCTCCTTCGTCTCCGCGCTCTCCCTTGCCACGGTTTCCTTCGCGGCGGCCGCCGACTACCACATCGTGGCGCACTTCAATATCGGCGGCACCGGTGGCTACGACTATCTCCGCGTCGATCCCGTTGCTCGCCGGCTGTATGTCGCGCACGAAAAACGCGTCGAGGTCCTCGATGCCGACACCGGCAAAAAAGTGGGTGAGATCGGTCCCGCCACGCGGGCCCACGGGATCGCCCTTGCGCCGGAGTTGAACCACGGGTTCGTCACGAGCGGCGTCGACGATCTGATCACGATGTTCGACTTGAAAACACTCGCGACGCTCAAACAGGTGAAATCCACCGGCTCCAATCCCGACGCTATCGAATACGATCCCGAGTCGAAGAAAATTTACGTGGGCAATCACGGCAGCGGTGAAATTGTCGTGATCGATCCAGCTTCAGGCGAAATCACCGGCACGCTCGCCTTGGGCGGCAAACTCGAGGGCATCGCTTTCGATGGCCGCGGCCAAGGCTACGTGATCGCCGAGGACAAAGCGGCGGTCCATGTGTTCGACACGCACACCCTCAAGGCGAAGGCCACGTGGGCGTTTGCTCCGGGCGAAGGTGGCACCGGCCTCGCCGTCGACGCGGCCAATCACCGGCTCTTCGCCTCGTGCGGGAATAACAAAATGGTGGTACTCGATAGCGACAGCGGTAAATTTGTCGCCAGCGCGGTCATCGGTGATGATCCCGACGGCCTCACCTTCGATCCGAAGAATCACCGCATCTTCACTTCCAACGTCGATGGTACGCTCACGGTGATTCAGCAGGATTCCGCTGATAAGTATTCCGTGCTGCAAAACGTGAAGACCCCGCCGACCTCCAAGACCATCGCCTTCGATGCAAAGACGGGCAACGTGATCACCTGCGCGCCGCAATACGGACCGAAGCCCGCCCGCGTGGCCGGTGGACCCGCGCCGAAAGCCCCGATTATTCCGGGCTCGTTCGAAGCGGTGGTCGTCGGTCAATAAACGAGTTTGGCTTTGCTGATGACCTTTGCGCGTAACCGTCTGCAGGGCGTGCTCGCCTCCGTCGTGGGATTGCTGGCGGGTTGTGCCAGCCAGCCCCCGCCACCGCCGTCAGCGCTTTCGGCGGCTGCGCGGGCGGTTAGTTTCGATGCGCGTTCGCTGCGCGACGCTGGGCTGCGGCAATTTCTCGCTGAGAATCTTGGCGCGGCTCCGACCGACGCTTGGGATTTTGAAACGCTGGGGTGGGTCGCATTCTATTATCATCCCTCGCTTGAACTGGCGCGCGCGCAATGGGCCACGGCGCGCGCGGTTGCGACCACGGCGGGCGTGCGGCCGAACCCCACGCTCACGTTTACGCCGGGTTACAACTCCACGCGGGTGCCGGGAGTTTCACCGTGGATGCCCGGTATCAATTTCGATTTTCTTTTCCCAACCGCGGGCAAGCGCGGCCACCAGGAGGCGATCGCGCGCAGCGATGCCGAGGCGGCCCGGCTCGCGGTTTTCTCCGCGGCGTGGCAAATCCGCGCGGAGTTGCGGCGTGCGCTGATGGATGCGACAGCCGCGGTGCGGCGCGAAGGTTTGCTGCGCGGGCAGCTCGA
>CAIXKG010000201.1 GCA_903919985.1 uncultured Opitutia bacterium
AGCAGCGTATGAAACTCGCGCGTCCAAAACACCGACAACCCTATGGCCCAAATCGCGAGTAAAGCAGACGCCATCCGCACGGTGCGCGAGTGGAGCGCTAAAAAATAATCCAGCGTAAAAAGCGCCGACAGAATCAGAGCGGGTACCGCAGGCAGAATAAAGCGGAGGCACCACCACGTTTGCCCGGACACCTCGTAATACGCGTAAAAAATGACGGGCGTGAAAAACCAGAGCGCGAGCGCGATCCGGTTACGCAGACCGGCTTGGCTAAGGCCAAAGCTGATGAACCCAAAAAAAAGGCCAAGTCCGGGCAGCAATAACCCGAGCCATTTCCCGAAGTGCAACAGCGTCGGGCCGAAGTAAGCTATGTCAAAGGCCTCAAAGATCGAGCCGTACCCCATGCGCCACGGTGAACCGAAGAGGTGCGCGTTGGTGGCCAGGAGAAGAAGCGCGCCGGGTAGTCCACCCATGGCAGCGGCGATGAGCGGACGCCAACCGGCACTCAGTAACGCGGCAATGGCGGGTAAAATTAGTACGTTCGTCGGACGAACAAAAATCGCGATCGAAAGGGCGACGCCCGTGGCGACAGCCCAGCGCGGTGAGCCGCGAGCACGGAGCGCGGCGTAAATCGCGGCAAGCACCCACGTGGTGGCGAGGACGTCGCTGAGCGGTTGGATCGCGATAAAAATCGTAACCGGGAAAACGCCCTGCATCACCGCGCCTGCGGCGGCGAGGGGCCACGCGATGGCGCATTCCCGAGCGATGGCGTATATCAAAACGATCGCGGCTAAGGCAGCCCCGACGCCCACCAGTAGCGGCCCGATCGTCCAACCGAACAACGTGCTGGCGATCGCGAGGTGCGTGGGCAGGCCGAGCGGATACGTTGGCACGAGCCTTTGGCGGGCCGGTTCGGCGATGAAGCCGAGCGGTTGAAACTGCGTGGCCGAGCTCGCCGTGAGCCCGGAGAAATCCCGCAATGGCGCCGTGATTTGGCCGCGCGCGAGCAATCGGGCGGCGTTGAGATAACCGGAAGAATCGGAGCCGCCGGCGACGGGCGTAAAATACGCGCCCAAAAAACCGCCGTAAACCAACAGTGCGACGGCGGCCAGCCACGCAAACCAGCGTGGGGCAGCGGAAGGACTGGGGTTCGGATTTGACATGCCGGAAGGTGGTTTTGTGATGCGACAGATTGTTTACGAACCGGACAACCCTTAAGCGCGCGGCGCAGCGCATCTCGCACGCATGAAAAGGGCTTTGATGGCGGTATGGCGCTGGCGCTTTCGATTCGCTTACCTGGTTTTGGCGCTGACGTTCTTGGGCTTGGTGGCGCGCTTCCATGTTCCCGGTTCGGGTTTTACGAGTTTGCTATCGATCGGGGCTAAGTCCGACGAGCGGGCGGTCCCGCGATTGCGGGCGGTGCCCCATTACACGATCGAAGATTCGTGGGGCTACGATGGGACCTATTACGTCCAACTCGCGTTGCATCCGTGGCTCGATGAACCCGAGCAACTCAAGCAGTCCATTGATAACCCTTCCTATCGAGCGCGGCGGATTTTGCCGAGTTGGGTTGCTTGGACGCTGGGTCTTGGGCAGGCGCACTGGATCGTGCAGATTTTCGCGCTATTAAATGTTGGTGTATGGCTCGCCCTCGCGTGGGTGCTGTTGCGCTGGTTGCCGCCGGACAATGCGGGGAATCTGCTGCGCTGGGCGGGCATTTTATTTTCCCACGGCATGTGCATGAGTGTGCGTAATTCGCTCGCGGATGCGCCAGGTCTTTTGCTGGTGGCCTTGATGGTCGTGTCGCTTGAGCGAGGCCGAAAACCCAGTGCCGTCGTCGCGCTCGGGGCGGCGCTTTTGACGAAAGAGACGAGCTTGCTCGCAGGCACAGCGTTGATC
>CAIXKG010000202.1 GCA_903919985.1 uncultured Opitutia bacterium
CGAAACGTTGCTGGGTGATTTCCTCGCGCGGATCGCGATTCTGAAAAAGCAGGTCGACACCGTGGCGACGCGCGCGCCTGCGGTACCGGCGCTTTATCGCGAGCAGTTGTTGCAACGCCTGCGCACGGCCGGGCTCGAGTTGAACGTCGAAGACGAGCGCGTGCTCAAGGAGATCGCGCTTTTCGCGGATCGTTGCGATGTGACGGAAGAACTCACGCGTCTCGGCAGCCATCTGGGGCAGTTCGAGACGCTGCTCAAATCCGGGGGCGAGATCGGTCGCAAATCCGAATTTATCCTGCAGGAAATCGGCCGCGAGGTGAATACCATCGGGAGCAAGGCAAACGATCTCACGATTTCCCGTGCGGTGATTGAACTCAAGAACGAGCTGGAGCGGATTCGCGAACAGATCGCCAACGTGGAGTAGAGACAGAAACGGGCGTCGGATTAGACGCGAAGGCATCCCAGATGCACGAGGTCAGCGCGGGGTGTTTTGCGGCCGCTCAAGCCCGAGATTACAAAAGCTCTGCGCGAAACTTCGCCGGCCATCGCTGCTTTGCGGTTAGGCCTTAGGCTTCCGGCTTTGGCTCCCGCAGCGATTGGAAAAGATAGAGCATCACGCCCACGCAAATGCCCGAATCGGCGATATTGAACGTGGGGTAAACGTAGCTGCCGAAATGAAAATCGAGGAAATCAATCACGTGGCCGTAGCGCAGGCGGTCTACCACGTTTCCCAGTATGCCCCCGCACAGCAGCCCAAAGCAGAGTTGAGTCCCTGGGTCGCGCAGTCCCAGTGCGCGACGCCAAATAAAAATTCCCACTAAGGTGACGAGCGCGAGAGCCGCCAACATCACGCTCTGCCCGGTGAAAATGCTCCACGCCGCCCCCGTATTGCCGACATGAACGAGGTAAAAGAAATTGCGGATCACTACAATTGCGCCGTGGCCCTCCCCGTAAGTGGGGTACGGCAGGCGCGCCGAAACCAAAGCCTTCGTCAGCTGGTCCCCGGCCAGAACGATGATGGCAACCGTTAGCAAACGCCGATAGGCGAGCAGGCGATCGCCGATCGACTTTGGCGGCGCCGTCACGGCCTCAACCGGTTCGCGACGTGAGTTGGACTCGGGAGAGTTCAACTTAAAGGGCCGGGTCCCGCCGAAAATCCGAATTCAAAAATTTGATCACTCTTCGCCGCCGCCGTTGTCATCGCGCGGGGTGCTGCCGCCGTCCTCGCCGAGTTCGCCGAGAATGCCGGCTTGCGAGCGGGAACGGTGGCGGTTGCGTTCGAGTTCTTTTTGCGCTTCTGCGGAGTAACGCGTGAACGGCACGGCGAGTAGGCGGTCCCGGGCGATCGGAGTTTGGTTGATTTCACAGACGCCGTAGCTGCCGTCCTTGATGCGTTTGATCGCGGCGTCGATTTCGCCAAGCGCTTCCTGCTCGCTCGACACGAGACTGAGTGCGAAATCGCGGTCAAACGTGTCGGTGCCGGAATCGGCCATGTGCTGGCCGTAGGAGGAGAGATCGCCCGCGTCGTCTTTGGAGGAGCGTTTCAACGTTTCTTCGGAGTGCAGCTCGATGCCGGCCGTGAGATGCGTGCGGAGGTTGATCAGCAATTTATAGTAACGTTTGAATTTCTCTGGGACGTCGGCCTCGGCTAGGGCCTCGACGGACTTGGCCTTCTTCGGATTGAATCCGAGGATGTCGGCGAGCGAGGCCGCCTTCACGTGCATGGGCTTGGCCTTTTGGAGCGTGAGAGCCTGCTTCGCGGCGGTCGGCTTGGCGGTGGCCTTCGCGTGCTTGGCGGCGGATTCGGCTTTGACGGTGGCGGTTTTCGCGATGGCCTGGACCTCGTCTAGACTGAAGGCGATGGGTTTGCTAGCGACCTTGCGCTTCAGGATACTGTCGCGCAGGGCGTTTTTCTTCGAAGGTTTTTCCATGGGAGATTTCTTTTTGTCC
Organism: uncultured Opitutia bacterium; assembly: GCA_903919985.1. Lineage (GTDB taxonomy): Bacteria > Verrucomicrobiota > Verrucomicrobiia > Opitutales > Opitutaceae > Tous-C4FEB. The sequence continues at coordinate 1,951 of CAIXKG010000202.1, forward strand.
GGAGGAGACACTTTCGGCCGCGATTTGATCACGACCCGTTTCACCGGTTTAGATTTTGCCGGAGGAGTTTTGCGGGGCGCTGGTTTGTTCACGCGTTTGGCCTTGGGTTTGGCCTTCGCCTTGACGAACCGAGCGGCAGACTTCTTGGCAGGTTTGGTGGGTTTCTTAGCCATGGGAGGATTGGAGGAACGAAGAAAGGATCAGGAGGATAGCGCCTCAACGCAACGCGGACAAATTTCGCCGGCCGCCGAGCTGGCGAGCGACGGAACCCAGCGCCAGCAGCGGGGGCACCGGACGAGGCCGTGTTCGCTGCACGGTTGCACGGTGACGCCAAGGCTGCCGCCAGCGGGCGCTGCCGCGAGCGACACGTGTGACACGATGAAAAGCTCCGGCAGGAAATCACGTTGCTGCTCGAGCACGCGGAGTGCCGGGTCGCCCGCGACCGCCGTCAGCGTGAGAGCGGCGTCGAGCGATTTGCCTAACTTGCCCGCGGCGCGGTGCGGCTCGATGGCCTCGGTGACTTGCGCGCGGACGGCGAGGAGCGTGGCGAAATCGCTCGCGAGCGCGGCATCGGTCCAAGCCGCCGGAGCGTCAGGCCAATTTTGAAGATGAATGGAATCGGATGAATACTCGGTGTTCGAAACGGCGAAGGCCCAAGCTTCGTCCGTCGTGAAAATCAGAATCGGGGAGAGAATCTTAACCAGCGTTTCAAAGATGTGTTTCAGCGCGGTTTGAGATGAACGGCGCAACGGCGTGTTTGTGCCGAGCGTGTAGAGCCGGTCCTTCAGGATATCGTGATACGTCGCGGAGAGCGTGACGGCGCAGAACTGGTTGCAGAGTTGGTACACGCGGTGGAACTCGTAGGCGTCGTACGCCGCGGTGCACTCGCGCAGGAGCGCGGCGGTCTGGTGGAGCGCCCAACGGTCGAGCACGTCGAGCCGCTCGTAGGGCACCGTGTCTTTCGCGGCGTTGAAATCGAAGAGATTCGAGAGCTGGAAGCGGAGGCTGTTGCGAAAAAGCCGGTACGATTCGCCGACGTTTTTCAGGATTTCGTCGTCGACCGGAATGTCATCGCGGAAATCCTGCGAAGCGATCCAGAGCCGAATAACATCCGCGCCGTGCGTCGCGATGTAGGCATCGCTCGTCTGCGGTTTCTGATACGAACTGCTCTTGGAGATTTTCTGGCGGGCCTTGTCGACGATGAAGCCGTGGGTGAGGACGGCCTTGTACGGCGCAGCGCCGAACGCGATGACGCTCGTCCAGAGCGAGGATTGGAACCAGCCACGATGCTGGTCGCTGCCCTCGAGATAAAGATCCGCGGGCCACTGCGTGCCGCCTTGGTGATGGCGGAGGACCGCGGCGTGCGAGGAGCCGGAGTCGATCCACACATCGAGCGTGTCGCGACCGCAAGTCAGCGCGGCCGGAACAGGCCAGTGCGCGGGCAGTGCGATGCCGTCGAGAATCTCGGCGGCGGTTGCTTCGTACCAGAAATTCGTGCCACGCGTGGCGATCTTCGTTGCGATCGCCCGGGCCACGCCACCGTCGATAAACGCATTTTTATGTACGTCGAAGAAAGCGGGAATGGGAACGCCCCACGAACGCTGGCGGCTGATACACCAGTCGGGCCGGGACTCGACGGCGCCACGGATGCGGGCTTCGCCCCAGGCCGGAATCCAACCCTGCGCCGCGGCGATTTTCTTGATCTCGTTGAGTGCGGTCTGGCGCGTGTCGTTTTTATCGAGCGAGACGAACCACTGGTCGACGGCGCGGAAAATGATGGGGGTCTTGGATCGCCAGCAATGGGGGTAGCTGTGCAGATATTTCGCCTTCGCCAGCAGCGCGTTGGCGGCCGCGAGCTTTTTAAGGACAACGAGATTCGCGGGCGATGGTTTCTTGGCGGCGAGATCCTCGACGGTTTCGAGCGTTGTGACGCCGATGAGGTCGGCCGGAATCTGGCCGTCGTCGAGATAACGGCCGTCGTCGCCGACGGGATTGTAGATCGCGAGTTTGTATTTCAGGCCCGTGAGGTAATCCTCCGCGCCGTGGCCGGGCGCGGTGTGAACGGCCCCGGTGCCGCTGTCGGTCGTGACGTAGTCCGCGAGCACGATCGGCGAGGCGCGGTCAATAAAGGGATGGCGCGCGGCGAGTTTCTCGAGCTCGGAGCCTTTACGTTTCGCGACGACGCTCGTCGGCGTTTCGATCTTCGCGGCGGCGAGGACGGGATTGAGCAGGGCCTCGGCGACCACGATGCGCTCGGTTCCGATGTCGGTGACGACGTAATCGACGTCGGGGTGCAGTGCGATCGCGAGGTTGGCGGGGATCGTCCACGGCGTCGTCGTCCAGATGACGACGAAGAGCGGTTTGTCGGTCGGCAGGCCGAACTTTTCGGCTTCGCTTGTCGGCACGGCGAACTTCACCCAGATCGCGATCGAGGTGTGGTCCTTGTACTCGATCTCGGCCTCGGCGAGCGCGGTTTCAAACGGGATGCTCCAGTAAACCGGCTTTTTGCTGCGATAAATCAGACCTTTTTCCACAAACGCCGCGAAGGTGCGAAGGATGTCAGCTTCGAACGCGGGCGCTTTGGTTTTATACTCGTTTTTCCAATCGGCGAGAATGCCAAGGCGCTTTAACTGCGCGGTCTGCTTTGCGATCCACGTCTCGGAGAACGCGTCGCAGCGTGCGCGTAGCTCGGCGGTCGTCAGCGTTTCGTTCTTCTCCCGGATTTCGAGGGATACTTTTTGCTCGATAGGCAGTCCGTGGCAGTCCCAACCGGGTACGTAGGGCGTGCGGAAGCCACGCAGGGTTTTGTAGCGGAGCGTGATGTCCTTGAGCGTCTTGTTAAGCGCGGTGCCGATATGGACGTCGCCGTTGGTGAATGGCGGACCGTCGTGGAGCACGAAGGGCGGGGCGCCGGCGCGATTTTTTTGAATCGCGGCGTAGAGATCGATTTTCTCCCAATGGGCGACGCGGCCGGGTTCCCGTTGCGCGAGCCCGGCGCGCATGGAGAAGTCTGTCTTGGGAAGCTGGAGAGTGTCTTTCAGGTCTTGCGCCATACCGGGAAAAGGGGCGGAAACTACGTTCGCCCAGAGGGGAGTCAAGGGGGGAGACGGTCGGCGGCGACGCGAGTGCGGGATCGGCTTCCGTAGGCCGAAATTTTAGCCACGAAAAACACGAAAATCCCGGTTGGCTTTGTTGACCACCTCCACGTGCCGGCAGGCACAGTCGCGCTCCGTCCGGAGCGGTGGAGGCCTTTGGGTTTTTCGCGACCAACCTTAGGGATGCCTTAACTCGTGGCGCGGGCGGCTAGTTTTTCGCCGGCGGCGACGCAGGATGGGAGGGAAATACCATCGCAGACCTGACCGCCGACGAACAGCCCTGCGTGCGCGCGCTCGGCGTCGGCGATTGTGGTCAGGTGAGCTTCGTAGCCGAGGTTGTATTGCGGAATGGCGCGCGGCCAAAAGGTGTGGCGTTGAAACACAGGTTCTCCGGTAACGCCGAGAAGGTCGCGAAGATCGGGTGCGATGGCCGCCATCAACTCGGCGGTGGGCAGCCGAGCCAGGTTCGGCTGGAGCGCGCCACCGACCATGACATTGATCGCGACGTGTTCGGCGGGAGCGCGACCTGGAAAGAGCGTGGAGTTAAAGATCACGCCAAGAATCGGCCGTTTCTCGGTCGACGGTACGAGGAGACCAAAACCATCGAGGGCATGTGCGACGTGTTCGCGGCGGTAGCCGAGGAAAAGCGCGGAGACGGGCGGATGCTCGATGTTCGAAAGGGAGGCAAACGGCCGGGTCGAATCGACCGTGAGGGTTTCGAGGCTGGCGGCGGGCAGCGCGCTGAGGACGATGTCGAACGTTTCCGTTTGTGGCGTGGACGTCGCCAGGTTGCGCCAGACCAACTGCCACCGAGAGCCGGCGCGCAACAATTCGGCGCGCGCGTTAAGCACAAGGGTGTCCGCGGGCAAGCGGTGGGCGAGGGTATCGGTCAGCGTTTGCAATCCGGCGCGGAACGAAACGAGCCGCGGGGTCGCGGGTTCGCCGCGGCCGCGACGGGCCTTGGCCGTGGCGATTTGTCCGCGCAGGACCGAACCATGTTTTTGCGCCAGCTGCCAAAGGGTGGGAAACGCGTGGCGTGCGGAAAGTTTTTCCGGATCGCCGGCGTAGATTCCGCTCACGAAAGGCTGCGCGGCGTTGGCGAGCAGCTCGGGACCAAAGTGATCGCGGATGAAGGCGGCGAAGCTGAGGTCGCGGTGAGCGGACGTGGAGTTCGGTCGACGGAGAAGTTCGCGGAGGACGCGGGCTTTGGCGCCAAGGGAAAAAAGTGGCGACTTCAGGAAGGCGGGCGGCGAGCCCGGGAGCGCGACAAGCCGGCCCGCACGGACCAGGTAACGATTTTTCGCGGCCGGCGCCGCGCTCACGAGCTCTGGCTCCAAATTCAGTTCGGTGATCAGCGCGTGGACGCCGGGCGTTTGCTGCAGGGAGTTTGGGCCGCCTTCGATCAGCCAGCCATCGTTTGTGCGCTCGGTGCCAATTGCTCCTCCGACGCGCGAAGACTGTTCGAACAGGCGGACGCGGTGACCTCGCTGCGTGAGACGATATGCGGCGGTGAGGCCGGTGATGCCGCCACCGAGGATGGCGATCGATTTGGAAATGGGATGGGCCACGAAGAGGGACTTCAAGCCGAAGGATTATGGGCCGCGAAGAGGCCCGAAAATGGACCAAAAGAGCAGGGGAATAGTTTTTGTTTCTCGGGCCTCTTTGGACCTTTTCGTGGCGTGGTCGGTCGGCGTCGAGCGGGGTGGGGCCGACTAACTACAGTTTGGCGGTCAGCGCCAAGTCGTCACGGTATCGACGAGGGTCTGCATGCATTCGATCTTGGCGCGCGGCGTGATGCCGTGGCCGAGGTTGAAAATGTGGCCGGCGGTGCCGCGCATGGATTCGAGCAGGCGGGTGGTCTCGCGGCCGACGATCTCGGGCGTGGTGTTGAGCAGGATCGGATCGAGGTTTCCTTGCACGGCGACGTTGGCGGGCAAGATGCGACGCGCGATCGCAATGTCGGTGGTCCAATCGACGCTAATCACCCGGGCGCCGGTGAAGGCCTGATCGGTGAGATGCGGCGCCGTACCTTTAGCGTACAGGATCACGGGAAAATCGCGCGGGAGCGCCGCGATAATTTCGCGAATCCAACGCAGCGAAGCGGCTTCGTAGTCGCAGCCCGCGATGAGCCCGCCCCAACTGTCGAAGATCTGAATCGCATCCGCCCCGGCGCGAATCTGCATCTGAAAATAAACGATCAGCGCCGCCGTGAGCTTTTCAAGGAGGGCGTCAAAGGTCGCACGTTCCGTGTAGAAAAGAGTTTTGATGCGCTCGAATTCGTCGGAGCTTCCGCCTTCGACCATGTAGGTGGCGAGCGTCCACGGCGATCCGCCGAACCCAAGCAAAGCCTTCGACCCGGCGAGCTCTTTTTTCAGGAGCGCGAGCGCGTCGGCAACGTAGGAAAGTCTTTCCGGGACCGCCGAGGCCGGCGCGAGCGCGTCAATTTGGGCGCGGGTTTCAAGGCGGAAGGCCATGCCGATGCCACCGGTGTCGCGAAACGAGTACGGTTGGCCGAGCGCTTCGGGGATCACGAGAATGTCCGAAAATAAAATCGCGGCGTCGAGGCCCGCGAAGCGCCGTAACGGCTGGAGCGTAACTTCCGTGGCGAGCGCGGGCGTGCGCACCATCTGGAGGAAGGACGATTTTTCCTTCAGCGCGCGGTACTCGGGCAGATAGCGGCCGGCTTGGCGCATGACCCAAAGCGGTGGGCGGTCCAGCGGGGTGCAGGCGCAGGCGGCGAGAAAGCGTTCACGAGAAGTCATCGGATAGAGGGCCACAAAAAGGCGCCAAAAGTCACAAAAAGAGAAGGGTTTGTTTTTGTGAGCCTCAGTTCTTTTCGACGGTCGTAACTTATTTCGCCCAGTCGCGGGGTTTGAGGAAGACCTCGTGGAGCCGGGCCTCCGCCGATCCGGGCTCGGGTGTGTGGCCGTAGTCCCAGCGGACGAGCGGCGGAAGACTCATTAGAATCGATTCGGTGCGGCCACCGCTTTGCAGGCCGAAAAGCGTGCCGCGGTCCCAGACGAGATTGAACTCCACGTAGCGGCCGCGGCGGTAGAGTTGCCACTGACGTTCACGGTCCGTGTAAGGCGTGGACTTGCGGCGCGAGATAATGGGCAGGAGCGCGGGCAGGACGGCGTCGCCCACGGCGCGGGTGAGCGAGAAGCTTTGGTCGAAACCGAGTTCGTTGAAGTCGTCGTAGAAAAGACCGCCAATGCCGCGGGGCTCGGCGCGGTGTTTAAGGAAAAAATAGTCGTCGCAGTTCTTTTTTAGTCGGGGGAAAATACCTTCGCCAAACGGCGCAACGGCATCGCGCGCGGTGCGGTGCCAGTGAACGGCGTCCTCCTCGTAACCGTAGTAGGGCGTAAGATCGAAGCCGCCGCCAAACCACCAGATCGCTTCCGCCGGAAGTGTAGCCTCGGGTGTTGCGGTTTCCGTTTTGGGTGGGGTGGCAGCGGCCGCGACGGTGGTGAAGAAGCGGACGTTGGCGTGGCTGGTGGGTGCGTGCGGGTTGCGGGGATGCAGGACGAGGGAGACGCCGAGCGCTTCCCAGCTTTTCCCGGTGAGTTCGGGACGGTGCGCGGTGGCGCTGGGCGGGAGTTTCGAACCGTGGACGTGGGAGAAG
>CAIXKG010000203.1 GCA_903919985.1 uncultured Opitutia bacterium
GCCTGCGGCTCCGGGGGCCTGGACCAGGCGGTGGACTCGCTGCTGCGGCCCACGGAAACCGGAGGCGGGGCGCCCTCACTCCGCAATCGCTCTTGGGGAGCGCGGCCGCCCAGGAAGGGCGCGGCCCCCACCGTCCCTATCGCGCGGACGTCGCAGCTGCGTCACGCCATCCCGTCACGAGCGAACGCGTGACTGCGCTTCTCGATTGCAAACCGGCGCGCTTGGATTCCATACGGGCCGAACCCGATGAGACGAACGCACGTCCTGAAGCAGCGGGCATCGCGCACGCGCGCCGGCCTGTCGAGCTTGCTATGACGTCGCAGCCCATTTTTGAATGGCCGGGCGTTGATTTTTTCCTCCGTTATTTTCTTATTTTACTTCCTGCCGCTCGTGCTCGCGGTGGGATTAGCTTTACAGATCTGGGTTAATCGCACCGGCGGCACGGGCATCGCTCTCGCGGTGGCGAACGCCTGGCTCCTATTGGCGAGTCTCATCTTTTACGCGTGGGGCGAATGGCGATTGGGGTGGGTCCTGTTGCTCTCGGGTGCACTCAGTTTTATCGGTGGGCTCGCGGTGGCACGAACGGCTGGCCGGGCGCGTTTCATAACTTTGTCCGCCTTCGTCGGCGCCAATTTCTCGCTGCTCGCATGGTTCAAATACAGTGGGCTCGCGGTGGATTTTTTCCATCGGCTCGACCACCTAGTAGTTCCCTCTCCGATACCTGATGCGCCGCCTTGGGCCGGAGTCGCATTACCATTAGGCGTGAGCTTTTTCACCTTTCACGGTTTGAGCTACGTGGTGGACGTCTATCGGCGGAAGGTCGAACCGACGCGCAGCGCCCTCGACTTCGCCTGTTACTTTGCCCTTTTCCCGCAACTGGTCGCCGGGCCCATCGTACGCTTTTCCGAGGTCGCCAAATTTTACTCCCGCCGGTTGCTCACGTTGGACGATTTTACCGATGGAGTGCGGCGCTTCGTCGCGGGTCTCGCCAAGAAGGTATTGATCGCGAATCAGGTTTCCATCCTGAGCGACGCGTGCTTCGCGTTGCCGGCTGCCGATCAGACTGCCGCCGCCGCGTGGCTGGGCACCTTCGCCTACGCCCTCCAAATCTACTTCGATTTTTCTGGCTACTCAGACATGGCGGTCGGCCTCGGAAAGATGTTCGGCTTCACGTTTCCCGAGAATTTTGATCGACCCTACGAGGCATCATCGGTGCGGGATTTTTGGCGGCGGTGGCATATGACGCTGTCGCGCTTCTTTCGCGATTATCTCTACATTCCCATGGGTGGTAATCGCCATGGGCCGGGCCGGACGAGCGTGAATTTAATCGCGGTTTTCGCCCTTTGTGGCCTGTGGCACGGCGCGAGTTGGAACTTTCTTTTCTGGGGTCTGTTTCACGGATTCTTCCTTTCGGCCGAGCGGGTCGTGGAGCCCGTTACGGCGCGGGTTCCGCTTTGGCTCCGTCCTTTGGGTCATCTCTACACCCTCGGCGTGGTCCTGTTCGCTTGGGTGCTTTTCCGCTGTGACACGTGGGCCCAGGCGCTCACGGTCTGGCGCACCATGCTCGATATCGGGAGCCTTGGCCGGGTAGACGTTATTCCCTGGCAGGCGCTCGCACCTGACGTGTTGCTGGCGTTTACGGCGGGCATCTTTCTCTGCACGCCCTTGCCTCGGATCCTGCGCACGCAGCTGTTCCAAACCCGGACGGGCTCGCTTACCTGGCCGCCGGTCACCGCACTAACTTCCGTAGTGCTGCTCGCCCTATGCCTCATCGCCGTGGGGTCCGGTTCACACAATCCGTTTATCTATTTTCGCTTTTGAGCCGTGCGCACCGCCTCCCACCTCTCCGTTCTTTTCGCGCGCGTTGTGCTTTTGGCGGGTTTTGTTGCGCTGCTCGCAGCACCCTTAGTGGCTTGGATGCTGCGCGTGTCTCCGCCGGCTGATTTGCAGGAGATGCAGGTGCTCGCTCCGTGGCCGGAGTGGAAATCGACGGCGGTGGCCACGTGGCCCGGAAAATTCGAAGCCTGGCTCAATCATCATTTTGCCCTGCGGGGCCAAATCATCCGGGCGCAAAGCATCGTGCGCCACCGCTGGCTTTCCGCGCCCTCAAACAACGTCGTGCCCGGCCGAGACCATTGGTTGTTCTACGCGGGCGATCGAACCTTTGAGGATTTTGTGGGCCGTGATCCGTTGAGCGCCGACGAACTCACGCGCTGGCACGCCCTGCTCGAGGGCCGCCGGGCTTGGCTGCGGGAGCGCGGGATCGCTTATCTGTTCGTGATCGTGCCCAACAAGTCTACCGCTTACCCAGAGCAATTGCCACGGGTCCTGAACGCCCAACACCGCTCGGGCAAACTCGATCAATTGCTCGATTACTTGCGGGCACAGGGCTCGACCGTGCCCGTGCTCGATCTGCGGCCGACGCTACTCAAACTGAAAACGCGCGAACCCGCCTACTGGATCGCCGACAGTCATTGGAATGGGGCCGGGCTGATTGCGGCGAGTGATGCCATCATGCTCCGCGTCGCACAATTGGGCGTGAGCGCCGGAGCCATCGATGCCGCCGGCACCCGCCCGCTGCTTAATCTTCAATCCGTACCGCGCGAGGCCGATTGCGTCGATTTGATCGCCATGCGTGGTTGCTGGCCGCAGCCGCCGGAAATTCAACTTCGTCTGAACCGCCCCGCCGATCTGCGCGATGTGGCCTCGCCCTTGGCTGATTTGCCACCGTGGAAAGAATATCCCGCCTGGCGAAAGCCGGTCACCACGGAGCGCGATTCCGGCAAGGGACGGGCCGTATTACTATGCGACTCGTTCTTCCGAGCCGGTGGCGTGCCGCTCGACGCGCTAGCACAGGTTCCGTTCATGCTGGAGTTTCACCGGTTCACGAGCCTCTGGGATTGGGCGAGCTTCGATCAGTTTCGCTCCATCGCAGAGCAGGAAAAGCCCGACGTCGTGATCGAGGAGTGGACGGAACGTTTCCTGAAAGTTATTCCGGCGGACCACCCGGAGTTTCAGCGAGCGCGCAAGGCCGCGCCGTAATACCGCGAGATTGAGGCGCGCGCCATCCCGCGCGGTGCCTATGAAGAAATTTTACCACGACTGCTAGCGCTCCACTCACGATCAGCCCGCGCGGCAAAGTCCGTAAAAGCCTGACGATAAAGTGGTGCCAGAGGCCGGGATTGAACCGGCGACCAAAGGCTTATGAGTCCTCTGCTCTACCACTGAGCTACTCTGGCATTCTATTACTTTGCACCATTTTACATTTTTCAGAACCGTTGCTTTTACACCTGTTTTTTACCCTGCAGCTCTTAATCGGAGCAACAAAGAGAAAACATGAGCCATACAACGATGCGGGAAAGAACGTCGGTCCAAAGTCTCATCCGCAATCGGACGAGCCGCAAAGATTACGGCCGATGGAAAATCGCCTGCAAGCAGAAATGGGTCGCGCGGGATAAGCGGGTTCCGAGAACTGGGCCAGGTGGAGTATTGGTTTCTAGCCTTTCATCGTCTGGGCTTTTTTTAGAGCCGCCGACTAACATTACAAGCGGCCACCCTGAGTGCCGGCCCATCCGTCGCGGTCACCCATCAAACGCAAACGTTCAGCTTGTTTTAACCAGCTCGATTTTCGAGGCGGTGATTTCTTTCCGGCCGCCGGCTTCAGTGACGACGCCGGTAACTTTGACCTGCTTCACCTCAGTGCAGACGTTGTCGTGAAAATCTTTGCTGACTTTGTTA
>CAIXKG010000204.1 GCA_903919985.1 uncultured Opitutia bacterium
AACACATCGCACACCGCCGCGACGGCCGGAACCTGACTCGTCTCATGAATATCCGTCAGCACGGGAAACCCGTAGTCGCGTTTGATCAGCGCGAGCAATTTCAAGCCCTCCTCCATGCCCGTGCCGCGGGCCCCGCCGAGCGAGGTGCGGTTGGCTTTGTCGAACGAGCCCTTGAAAATCAACGTCAGCTCCGGCTGCGCGCGCGCGATGGCGGTGAGTTTCTCGGCGACCGCCCGGCAGACCGTCTCGTTTTCCAACGAACACGGTCCGGCAATGACGAGGAGTTTTTTGGGATCGAAGAGCACGGATCAATTAGGCGTTTTCAGACGTAAATCGACACTTGGAGAGCGCGACGGCCGCGACCGTTTTATGACCATGCGGCCGGGGGCGGCCGCGCTCCCATGGAGGTGTCATCAGGACGCGATTATTTTTTCTTCGCCGGCTTCGTGGCTTTGCTCGGCTTCACTTTTGTGCCGCCGGCCTTGTGTTTGATCGTCGCTGCGATGAACGCCGCGAATAACGGATGCGCCTTGTGCGGCTTCGATTGGAACTCGGGGTGAAACTGCACGGCCACAAACCACGGGTGGCCCTTGAGCTCGATGATCTCGACGAGGTTTCGGCGCGGATTAATCCCGCTCACAATCATCCCCGCGCGCTGCAGCGCGCCGACGTAGGCGTTGTTCACTTCGAAGCGGTGGCGGTGACGTTCCCGAATACTTTCCGCGCCGTAAGCCCGGGCCGCGTGCGTGCCCGGGGTGAGAGCGCATTCGTAACTGCCGAGGCGCATGGTCGCGCCCTTGTCGATGATCTTCTTCTGCTCCTCCATCATGTTGATGACGGGATGGCGCGCGACCGGATCGAATTCCGTGCTATTGGCGCCAGCGAGTTTCAAGACATTCCGCGCGTACTCGATGACGGCGATCTGCAAGCCGAGGCAAAGGCCGTAATAGGGGATGCCCTTTTCCCGCGCGAAACGCGCCGCCGCGATTTTTCCCTCAGTGCCGCGATCGCCGAAACCGCCGGGCACGAGGATGCCGTCGAGGCCCTTGAGCAGTGCGAGGCCGCCTTTTTTCTCGATGTCCTCGGCGTCGAGCCGGCGGATGTTCACTTTGCAATTGTTCGCGATGCCGGCGTGCGTGATCGACTCGTAGACGGATTTATAAGCGTCCTGAAGTTCGATGTATTTGCCGACGACACCGATCGTGACCTCATGTTTGGGCGTGAGGATGCGGCGCACGATTTGCTCCCAGATATTTTTCTGCGGCGGCGGATTCGTCAGACCGAACAAATCGATCACGAGCTGATCCATGCCTTCTTTCTGCAGCGCGAGCGGCAATTCGTAGATCGAGTGATCTACGTCGCGACACTCGATCACCGCCTTCACCGGGACGTTGCAAAAAAGGCTGATCTTGTCCCGCAGATCCAGGTCGAGCGGATGATCCGTGCGACACACGAGCACATCGGGCTGGATGCCGATCTCGCGCAACTTCGCGACGGATTGTTGCGTGGGCTTGGTCTTGAGTTCACCGGCCGCCTTGAGGAAAGGCACCAGCGTGACGTGGATGAAAATCACGTCCTTCGGCCCGACTTCGAGGGCAAATTGCCGCATCGCCTCGAGAAAAGGCAGACCCTCGATGTCGCCCGTCGTGCCGCCGATCTCGGTGATCAGCACATCGACGTCTTTGCCGCCGGAATAAATGCGCTCTTTGATCTCGTTCGTCACGTGCGGGATCACCTGCACGGTCTTGCCGAGATAATCGCCGCGGCGCTCTTTCTGAATCACCGCCTCGTACACCTGGCCCGAACTAAGGCTGTTGAGCCGGGAGAGTTTTCCACTCGTGAATCGTTCGTAGTGGCCTAGGTCGAGATCGGTCTCGGCACCGTCTTCCAGGACGTAAACTTCGCCGTGTTGAAACGGGCTCATCGTGCCCGGATCGACGTTGAGATAGGGATCGAATTTCTGGATTCGGACGGTGAGACCGCGCAGCTCCAGGAGCGCGCCGAGCGACGCCGCGGTCAGGCCTTTGCCCAGCGACGAAACCACTCCGCCCGTCACGAAGATGTATTTCATCGGCGAGGGATAAACGCCCGGCTCCGCCACGCGCAAGCAAAAGCTCCGCCCGCCACCGACTCACGATCGCAACAATAGCGCTGCAGCCAACACGGCGCCGCCCACCAACAACGCGATCAGGGTGATCCATAGCGCCCATTTCAGGAGTTTCACCAGCATCCAAATCAGGCCGGCGGCGACGACCGTCACGCACGCCACGACGAACCAGGGAGGGTAGTCGGCCAGCGCATCAAAGAAAGTCGGCGGAACTTTGGGCAGCGGCGACAGCATCGATCGTTAACTCATCGGCGAAACCAACCTTCGCCAGCAAAATGATTTGCACCGCGCTGGGCGCGCCACCCAACCTCCGCCGCATGAATTCCAAGCCCCAGCTCCTCTGCTGGCTCACCTGCGATGGGGTCCACCTCGATCCCGGCTCGGGCAAACACACGATCCTCGGCGTATTTTCGAACATCAAGGCCCAGCAGTTCCCGGTGACCCATCCGTTCATGGTGTGGTTCATGACGCTCACCGATTGCGCGATCGGGCCGCACCGGATGAAAATCTCGATGGGCCTCGATCCGACCCACCTGCAGGAACTCATCGCCCGCCCCTTCGAGGCGCAAAGTCCGCTGCAACGGATCAATCTCATCAACGAAATCCGCAACCTCACGTTCCCGCAACCCGGCGACTACTCACTCCTCATCGAAATCGACGACGAGCCGATCCTCGCGACCAACCTGACCGTTTCAGCGTAGAAAAGTGAGCATCCAAACGGGGATCCATACCGTTTCTATTTCCTCCCCGCCCCCTGCCCTTTAAATTTTCGAGCGCTGCCCAATTTCCCAATTTTCCGACGTTTCCGCCGTTTCCAATTTACGCTTAAACATGCCCTCTTCCGTTTCGCCCCTTCCCTACGACCTGATCGGTGCCGGTAATCCCATCATGGATCTGCTCGCCCGCGTGCCCGAGGATTTCCTGACCCATCACGTGCGCGGAGCCAAGGGAGGCATGGAACTGGTCGATGCGGATGAAATGCACCGGTTGGTTTCGCAACTCCACGCCAGCCCATTGCGCGCGCCCGGCGGCTCCGCAGCCAATACCACGATCTCCGCCGCCCGCCTTGGTCTGCGCACGCGTTACCTCGGCAAAATTGGCAACGACGAGACCGCGGATACTTATTTCAAAAACTTTCTCGATCACGGCGTCGACGGGGCCTCGTTCAAACGGGCTCCGCTGCCCAACGCACGGTGTCTTTCTCTCATCACGCCCGACAGCCAGCGCACGCTCCGCACCTGTCTCGGTGCCGCGATGACGCTCTCGCCGGACGAAATCGCCGTTGAAGATTTCGCCACCAGTCGCCACGCGCACATCGAGGGCTACCTCATGTTCAACCCTGCGTTGGCCACCGCCGTCGTGAACGCGGCCCGCGCCGCCGGTTGCACCATCAGCATTGACCTCTCCTCCTTCGAAGTCGTCAACGTTGCCCGCGACTGGCTACTCGCCCAGATCAAGCAGGGCATCACGATCATCTTCGCCAACGAGGACGAAATCCGCGCCCTCTACCAAACCACTTCCTCGAACTACGAAGAACTCGCCCGCCGTCTTTCTGCCGAGGGTTCGGGCTCCATCGCCGCCGTGAAAATGGGCAAAGAGGGCGCCTGGATCGCCCGCGGCCAAGAACTTCATCGCATCCTGCCGATCACCGTCGACCAATCGATCGACACCACCGGCGCCGGTGACGCCTGGGCTGCCGGTTTTCTTTTCGGCTATCTGCGCGGTTGGACGCTCCCCGCCGCGGGCGCACTCGGCTCAATTTTGGGCGCGGAATGCGTGCAGCACATCGGCCCCGCGATTCCTGAAACGCACTGGCCCGAAATCAAAAATCGCGCGGTCATGCTGGCCGCGCGGTGAGGGCCAACCGCTTAACCGGAAACCCCGGAGGAGTTGGCCCCAAAGTGGCCTAAAAACGCTTCCTCCGTCCCCATCGTCAACGCGCCGATAGGCGCGAACGAGACTAAGCCGGAGCCCGCGAAATTCTCGGGTCTCTTTGCACCGAGATTCCGATGCCTTTCTTTCCTCCGCCGACGCCTGGCGCTGGATAGATTCAGGACTCGGGCGGAGACGACGCCATCGGCATGGAAGACGCGCGGTCGGCCGCGATGATCGAGTGAGTACTTAGGCCAATCGTTCGCGGAGGTTCAGACGCGGGCACGCGATTGCCATCCGGCGTTTCAATCGCGGAAAAAAATTCGATCAAAGCACCGCGGTGATCTTGCTCGGAGCGCAACGTGAGACGCTAAAAAGCGGGCGTAACTTGGGCGCCTATTCCGTAGTTTAAAATTTTCCGTGTCTTCCGTGTGTTCCGTGGCAACCATCTCCTCTGATGTCCGCCGATCTCGTCACTCTGGTCACGTCCCTGGCCCAACGCGCCCGCGCCGCGTCGCTCGTGCTCGCGACGGCCCCTACGGCTAAAAAAGACGACGCGCTCCGCCAGCTCGCTGATTTGATCGATGGCTCTCACGCCGCGCTGCTGGCGGCGAACTTGCAAGACCTCGCCAGCCCCGAAGCCGCCGCGATCACGGCCGCCGCGCGCGATCGTCTCACGCTCAACCCCGCCCGCCTGGACCATCTCGCGCAGTCCGTGCGCGAAGTTGCCGCCCTGCCCGATCCGGTCGGCGATCTGCTCGAGGCAACCACTCGGCCCAACGGCCTTCACATCCGCAAGGTCCGCGTGCCCATCGGCGTGATCGGCATCATTTACGAGGCCCGCCCCAACGTGACGATCGACTGCGCCATCCTCTGCCTGAAGAGCGGCAACGCCTGTATTCTTCGCGGCGGCAAGGAATGCTTCCACACCAACACGGCCCTCGCCGATTTGATCGCGCGCGCCCTCGCTCGAGCCGGCTTGCCCGCCGATGCCGTGCAACTCGTACCGACGACCGATCGCGCCGCGCTCACCACGCTGTTAAAACTGGATACGTTGATTCACTGCATCATTCCACGCGGCGGCGAAAACCTCATCCGCTTTGTCGCTGAAAACGCTACGATCCCCGTGATCAAACATTTTCAGGGCGTGTGCTTCGTCTACGTGGACGCCGCCGCCGATCTCGCCATGGCCGAGGCCATCACGGTCAACGCGAAAGCCTCCCGGCCCAGCGCGTGCAATGCCGCTGAGCAACTCCTCGTGCACCGCCACGTCGCGGCGCAATTTTTGCCGTCGGTCGCCCGCGCGCTGCTCGCGAAAAAAGTCCAGCTCCGTTGCGACGCCGCCAGCGCCGCCATCCTGGCGGCCGCAGGGCTCGATCACCGCCCTGCGACACCGGCGGATTACACCACGGAGTTCCTCGACTACGTGATCGCGATTCGCGTCGTCGATTCGCTCGATGCCGCCATCGCGACGATCAACCGCGACAGTTCCAATCACAGTGAAGCGATTGTCACGGCCGACGAAGCCGCCGCCCGTCGTTTTCTAGCCGAGATCGATAGCGCGACCGTTTATTGGAATGCCAGCACGCGTTTCACCGATGGCTTCGAATTTGGCTACGGCGCCGAGATCGGCATCAGCACCGACCGCCTCCACGCCCGCGGCCCGATGGGGCTGCGCGAACTGTGCAGTTACAAATTTCTGATCGAAGGCACGGGCCAAATCCGGGCGTGATTTCGGATTAAGCGCAAAGACGCGAAGGTCGGCCAAGTTCGCAAAGATTACCTTCTCCGGACTGACTTTGCGTTTTCTTTGCCAACCTTCGCGGCTTTGCGCTTAGTCCGAATCCATGAACCGGCGCTGGCTTCTCTCTCACGCTCGAGGCTACCTCGAACTGGGCTTGGTCGACGAAGCCGCGGCCGAACTCGCGTTGCTCCCCGCCGGGCAATCCGACGACACGGAGGTAATGGGAATTCAGGCTTTGATTCTCCGCGAGCAATCCCGCTGGATCGAACTGCGCGCGACCGCCGCGGAGTTGACCCGCCGGCAGCCCGAACTCGCCGACTGGTGGATCACGTTAGCTTACGCCACCCGCCGGGCCGTTTCGCTCCTCGAGGCCGAGGCCATCCTGCGCGAGGCCGAACTCCAGCACCCCAAAGAGCCCACCATCCAGTTTAATCTCGGATGCTACGCATGCCAGCGGGGCGATCTCGCGGAAGCGCGGCGGCGGGTCGATGCGGCGATCGCCCTCGACGCTCACTTCCTGGCGGCGGCGGCGACCGATCCCGACCTCGCCGCCTTGCGCACGAAGGCGAAAAACCCGCCGGACTGTCCTTCGACGCCTTAAATTGCTGGGCTTTCGGGCCGCCCGCCTCCTGATTCTTTACGCTGCATGTCCCCCCCTCCGCTGCTCGCCCTTCGTGGCATCATCAAGTCGTACGGTGGCGTGCGCGCGCTCCGTGGGGTGGATTTCGATTTGAAGGCCGGCGAAGTGCACGCGCTGCTTGGGGAAAACGGTGCGGGTAAAAGCACGCTCATTAAAATCATCACCGGTGCCCACCAGCCCAACGGCGGCACGCTCACCTTGGCCGGCCAGACCCTCACCGGTCTCACCCCATCGACTTCCCGGCAGCTGGGCATCGCCTGCATTTATCAGCAGCCGGCCCTGTTTCCCGACCTGACTGTCGCGGAAAACCTCGCCCTTCGCCTTGAACCTGCGTCCGCCGGCCGCGTGGTGAAATGGACCCACCGCCGCGCGCGCGCCAGCGAGCTGTTGTCCCGCATCGGCGCCCAAATCGATCCCGAAGCCGAGGTCCGGTCGCTCTCGATGCCCGAACAGCAGCTGGTGGAAATCGCCTGCGCGCTCGGCTCTGGTGCGCGGATCGTCATCATGGACGAGCCGACTGCTTCGCTGACTCAAAAAGAGCAGCACCTGCTCTTCGCCGTCGTGCGCGAGCTCCGCAAGAACGGCGTCGGTGTCATCTACATTTCCCACCGACTTGAGGAAATCTTCGCCCTCGCCGACCGCGTCACGGTGCTGCGCGACGGCGAAAGCGTCGGCACGCAGCCCGTCGGCGCCATCGATGAAGCCGGCCTCATCCGCCTCATGGTTGGCCGCGAAGTGGCGCAAATTTATCCCGCGAGTGAAGCGGCCGCCGGCGAGGTCGTGCTTTCGCTGCGCGATGTGGGCTGCACCGCGTCGGGCGTACACGGCGTGACATTCGACGTCCGGGCCGGCGAAATTTTCGGCTTGGCCGGACTCGTCGGCGCCGGCCGGACCGAACTGGCGCGCGTGTTGTTCGGCCTGACGCCCGCGGACCGCGGCGAAATCCTGCTCAACGGCGAGCGCATCGTCCCGCATTCGCCCCAAGACGCCGTCGCCCGCGGCATCGGTTACGTGCCGGAGGATCGCCGGCGCCATGGCGTCGTGCTGGAGCTTCCGATCGCGCATAACATGACGATGGCAATTCACCGGCGGATTTTCCCTGCGACGTGGCTGCGCTTCTCTGCTGAGGCGGGACTCGCGCGCGATTTCATCCGCGACCTCGCCGTGAAATGTTTCGGGCCGGAAGCGCCGGGCGGCAGCCTCTCCGGTGGCAACCAACAAAAAGTTTCCCTCGCCCGGTGGCTCGCGACGAAACCGCGCCTGCTCATCCTCGACGAACCGACCCAGGGCGTAGACGTCGGCGCGAAAAGCGAAATCCACAAAATCGTCCGCCGCCTCGCCAAGGAAGGTCTCGCCGTGATTTTGATTTCAAGCGATCTGCCCGAGGTCATCGGCATGAGCGATCGCATCGGGGTGATGGGCGGCGGCACGCTCCGCGCGATCATGCCGGGTCAATCCGCTCCGCATGCAGTCATGGCGGCGGCGCTCGGGACGGCAGCAGCATGAAAAATTTCAAACGCCAAAACCCAGTGACCAAAGAAATCCCAAGCTCCAGGCTCGGGCGCCGTGCCGCGTGCCCGATTGGGTTTTTATCTTTGATTTCTTTTTGGCGTTTGGAATCTGGCGTTTGGAATTTCCAGACCGAAGGGCGGGCGGCATGAATCGTTATTTTCGTGAAATCTCAGTCGCCACCGCGCTGGGGATCATCCTGGTGGCGCTCGCGATTTTCGCCCCGGCATTTTACCAGCCGCAGCCGCTGCTCACCCTGATCACCAGCCAGGTCGCGCCCACCTTGGTCGTCGCCTGCGGCATGGCGCTGGTGATCATCACGCGCCAAATCGACATTTCCGTCGGCTCAACCTTCGCCATTTGCGGAGTCTGCGGCGGCCTGATGCTGAGTCACGGTTACCCGATCGCCCTCGCGCTGCCCGCTTCGATTTTACTGGGGGCCGTGATGGGCGCGTTCAACGGCGGCCTCGTCGCTGGTTTGGGGCTGCCCTCGATCGTCGTGACGCTCGCCACGATGGTCACGTGGCGCGAGGCGCTGCGCTGGTTGCGCGAAGGCGTCTACGTCATCATTGGTTCGGGCGGGCAGTGGTTCGGCCTGAGTCAAAGCGCCGGGCAATGGACTATCATCAGTATCGCGCTCGCGCTCATGCTACTGCTCGCGCTGGCGATGCGGCATCTCGCCGCGGGCCGATTTGTCTACGCCGTCGGCACCGATGCCGAAGCCGCGCGGCTCGCCGGCATCCGTCCCCGCCTCGTTACATTTCTCACGTTCGTCTTCATTGGCGCGCTCACGGGCCTGGCGGCGATGATGTCGGCCGTGCAGTCGCCCCAAGTCGATCCGACGGCTGGAGCCGGGCTCGAGCTGCGGACGATCGCCGCCGTTGTGGTCGGCGGGGTTTCGATCTCCGGCGGACGAGGTAATCTTTGGGGTGTACTCGTCGGACTATTGTTGCTCTCAAGCATCAATCCCGCGCTGACGTACCTCGGCGTCTCCGCCTTCTGGGAAAAAGCGATCCAAGGCGCGATCATCCTGCTCGCGGTCGTGGCCGATGGAGTAAGAAACCGGAAGGGAAACCGCTGAGAGGGGGAACGCTAATCTTCGCTAATGAACGCTAATCTCATGAAACCGGAAATCTATAGGGAGGAGGGATACAAATTCATGGGCGCGGCATTCGAGGTCTACAACGACCGCGGTTACGGTATGGCGGAGGAGATTTACCAAGAGTGCTTGGAGATCGAACTGGAGCTACGGGCCTTCCCGTTCCATTCCAAACAAGAGCTGGTCAGTTTCTATAAAGGCCGCGAACTCAAGAAGGCGCTACCTGCCCGACCTGTTCGTATTTGGCTGCCTCGTCGTGGAACTAAAGGCCGTCACTCAACTCACTCCCGACCACGAGGCCCAACTCTACAATTACCTCCGCCTCACGCGTCAGCCCGTCGGGTACCTCATCAACTTCGGACACAAGGACGCCCTCGAATGGAAGCGTCTCATCCTCTCCGAGTTCATTCCGTCATCAGCGCAGATTAGCGCAGATTAGCGTTCCCAATGTCTTCTCCTCCCCAAGCCCGCGATTGGAAAGCCCTGCTCCTCCGCCATGAGTTACTGCTCCTCTACGTGCTGATCGGCGAGTGGCTGTTTTTCTATTTCCGCGGCACGACCACCAACTTCAGCGGCCAGACCGTCGGCTTCGGCACGGCCGGCGCGCAAATCGATATCCTCCGGCACTCCTGCGAAATCGGGCTGCTCGCGCTCGTGATGACACCCGTGATTCTCACCGGCGGCATCGACCTCTCGGTCGGTTCGCTCATGGGCCTGAGCGCCGTGGTCTTCGGTAAACTCTGGCGCGACGCCGGCGTGCCGATCCCAGCGGCCATCGCGGCGACGCTCGCCCTCGGGGCTCTCGCCGGAGGACTCAACGCCACCCTGATCACTTGGCTGCGTTTACCCCCGCTTATCGTCACGCTCGGGACGTTTTCACTCTTCCGCGGTTTGGCCGAAGCGATCACGCATGGCGCCGACACGTTCACCGGTTTTCCCGCGGGATTTCAAGCGATCGGGCAGGAAAACTGGTTCGGGCTGCCCGCGCAGTTACTCGTTTTCGTCGTCGTCGCGCTCGCCGTTTGGCTGCTCGTGCATCGTACCACGCTAGGCCGCTCTTTCCGCGCCATCGGATATTCACCGGAAGGCGCGCGTTACGCCGGTCTGCCGGTGGCACGCCGGCTCGCAACCGTTTATGTCCTGGCCGGCCTCGGCGCTGCGCTCGCGGGCTTGGTCTTCACCGCGCGGCTCAACCAAGCGGGCGCCAACACCGGTACCGGCTACGAGCTGTTCGCGATCACCGCGGTCGTGCTCGGCGGAACGAGTATCTTCGGCGGGAACGGCGGCGTGCACGGCACGTTGCTCGGCTGGGCGGCCGTCGCGGTATTGAGCGACAGCCTGCCTTACGTGGATTGGCCGCGCGAGGTCGGCGGGATGCTCACGGGCCTCATGCTCATCGTTGCCCTCTCCGCCGGCGTGCTGCCTAAATTCTTGTCAGCTTGGCGCGCCCGCCGCCACACTCTTTCACCCTCAGCAATCCCTCCAACCTCCCCCGCCCCATGAAACGTCTCCTCCTCCTTTCCCTGGTCTCGGCCAGTTTGATTCTTTCCGGCTGCGGAAAGAAAGATGCCGCCAGCGCCGGCGCCCCTGCCGGCGCCAAGAAACTCACCGTCGCGATGCTGCCCAAATCGAAGGGCAACGCCTATTTCCTCTCGGCCGCCAAGGGCGCGCAAAAAACCGCCGATGCGCTGGGCGATGCCCTGCTCTTCGACGGCCCCACGCAGACCGATCCCGCGAAACAAAATGAAATCGTCGAGGGCTGGATCAACAAAGGCGTCGACGCGATCGCCGTCGCCGCGGAAGACAAAGCCGCGTTGTCCACCGCACTCCGTAAGGCCCAGCTCAAGGGCATCAAGGTTGTCAGCTTCGATGCCGACGTGCAGGCCGACGCCCGGACGTTCTTCGTGAACCAAGCCACGCCCCAAGGCATCGGCTCAACCCTGATGGACGAAGCGGCGCGCCTCGTCGGTAGCGAGGGCGAATTCGCGATCATCACCGCATCGCTCACCGCCGCGAATCAGAACGAGTGGAAAAAGTACATCGACGAGCGCCTGAAGAATTACCCGAAGATGAAGCTCGTCGGCTTCCGCCCCTGCGACGACGACAAGGCCAAGGCCCAGGCCGAAGCTACGACGTTGATGAGCGCGAACCCCAACTTGAAACTCATCATGGCCATCTGCTCGCCTGGCGTCCCCGGCGCGGCCGAAGCCGTCAAACAGGCCGGCAAGTCTGGCAAGGTAAAGGTCATCGGCCTCGGTCTGCCCAACGAAAACAAAACCTACGTCCACGAGGGCGTAACCGATAGCGTCATCCTCTGGAACACCGAGGAACTGGGCTCGCTCGCGGTCTACGCCGCGGACGCACTCGCCAAGGGCACGCTGAAGGCCGGCGACAAAACGTTTACCGTCGGTGGCAAAACCTACGAAATTTCCGGTGACAACATCATGCTCGGAAAACCGTTCATCTTTAACAAAGCCAACATCGACCAGTTTAATTTCTGAGTCGGAAGTTTCGGCTTACGCCGTTGCGCCGCACCTATACGGTGCGGCGTTTTTTTTGAGTCACGCGGAGATCCAACTCGCGCCGGAGATTTCGGAGCGCGGTCCCGCCAAGACGGGACTCGCGCTGCCTGGTGCCACTCAGGCCTTGGCGAATACCTGATCGAGCTTGCCTGAGCTATCGCCGATTTTTTCGGTCTTCACGCCGCCGACATCGAGGACCGAGCGGTAAAGATTCGAGAGGGGCGTCAGGCGCTCGACTTGAACGTGCTGGCCGGACTTCACGGCGCCACCGCCGCCGCCCGCGAGGAGAATGGGGAGATCCTCGACGCTGTGGGCGTTGGGATTGCTCAGGCCACTGCCGTATTGAATCATGCAGTTATCAAGGACGGTGCCGTCGCCTTCCTTGATGGCCTTCAAACGGTCGAGGAAACGGGCGAACTGCGTGGTGTGGTAACGATTAATCTGCGCGAGTTTATTTTTCTTTTCCGCGTCGTTGCGGTGATGCGAAAGGTCGTGGTGGCCTTCGCGAATTCCGATCACCGGATACGGCCGGTTGCTGCCATCGTGCGAGATGACAAACGTCGCGATGCGGGTCGAATCCGTCTGGAAAGCCAGCGCCAGCACGTCGTACATGAGCTGCATCTGTTGCTCAAAATTCTCGACCATTTCAGGCGCTTCGGCCCCAGCCGGAGGCTTAGGGGTCGGAAACTGCGCGGCACGCGCGATCCGGGTTTCAAGGTCACGCACGGCCGTCAAATATTCGTCGAGCTTGCGACGGTCAGCGACGTCGAGCCGTTTTTCCAAACGGTGCGCATCGTCGAGCACGTAATCGAGAACGCTCTTGCGATAGAGGGACCGGCGCACGCTCGCCTCCAGCGTTGCCGCTGGGTCGCCGCTGCCGAACAGGCGCTCAAACGCCGAACGCGGATTTACCTCGGGGTTCATCGGCTGCGTCTCGGTTTTCCACGACATGTTGAACTGATAAACGCAACTGTAGCCTGAATCACACGAGCCCGCGCGCTGGCCGGCGTCGCAACTGAGCTCGAGCGATGGCAGCCGGGTCTGATCGCCGATCTGGCCGGCCGCAATCTGGTCCACCGAAACACCTGCCTTGATGTCGGCGCCCGCCGTCTTGCGCGGGTGCACGCCGGTGAGAAAAGACGCCGCCGCACGCGCGTGGCCGCCACCACCATCACCGAGCGCCTCGCCCATCGCGTTTTGCAGCCCGCTGATCACCGTGAGTTTCTCACGATGTGCCTCGAGCGGCTTAAGAATCATCGGCATCTCATAGCTCGCTCCGGTGGTCGCCGGCGTCCAGTCCGCCATGTTGGCGCCGTTCGGCACGTAGACCCACGCCATGCGTTTCGGATAAACTTTCGGCGCGGCCGCGGCCGCGCCGAACACGCGCGCCGGGAACATCGAGTCGAGCATCGGCAACGCGACCGCGGTGCCGAGTCCACGGAGAAAAGTACGGCGCGGAACTTGAAACGAAGGGAGGGTGCTCATGGGAAACGTGGGTTTTCTAGCGATTTATCTTAAGAGGGTCCAAACTGACTTATCCTGGCGAGGTGCCGAAGAGCGACTCGCCATGACGAACAATGGAAGCGCGAAACGTTGAATTATTGCGCGGCGAGCGAAGTCTTTTCGGGCGTGCCGCGTTGCATCTGAAACGGAAAACTATCGGTGACGGCGAGCACGAGACTGGAGAACTTATCCTGGCCCTGCTCCATCGACTTTACGATTTTCTCCAGCGCCGGGCGATCGTAGACTTCGGTGCCGCGGCCCAAGGCGTAGGTCAGCATCTTTTCGGCGAGGCATTGGCGGAATTCCTTCTGACGTTTAGTGGCCAGCACCGAAACGAGTTCCCCGGCGCCCGCGAAGACATCGCCGGTCGTAAGCTTACCGGCGGGATCGATCGCCGCTTCGCCATCTTTTTCGCGGTAAGCTCCGATGGCGTTGAAATTCTCCAGCCCAAACCCGATCGGGTCCATGCGCGCATGGCACGAGGCACAAACCGCGTTGGCGCGGTGCTGTTCCATTTGCTGACGCAGCGTGCCGGCGAGCTTGCGTTCCTTGTCGTCCAGTTCCGGCACATTCGGCGGCGGCGGTGGCGGCGGCGTACCGAGCAGGTTATCGAGCACCCACTTGCCCCGCTTTACCGGCGACGTGCGCGTAGGATTAGAAGTCAACGTCAGCACGCTCGCTTGCGTGAGCACGCCGCGACGCGGGGTGCCGGCGAGCGAAACCTTGCGAAATTCATCCCCGTTCATCTCCGGCAAACCGTAGAACTTGGCCAGGCGGGAATTCACGAAAGTGTAATCGCCCGTGAGGAAATCGAAAACGCTACGATCTTCGCGCATTACGTTTTCGAAAAACAGCTCAGTTTCACGCTGCATCGCGATCCGGAGCGGCGGGTCAAATTCCGGGAAAAGCTTCTTGTCCGGCTGGAAGGTTTCGAGATTGCGAGTCTGCAACCACTGGCCGGCAAAATTTTCGACGAGCGCGCTGGCTTTAGGTGAAGCCAGCATGCGCTTGACCTGGGCGGAGAGGTTGGCGCGCAGCTGCCCGCGTTCCGCGAGATTCAACAACTCGTCGTCGGGCATTGAACTCCAAAGGAAATACGAAAGGCGCGACGCGAGAGCCATGTCTTGCAGAGGGCGCGGCTCTTTCGAAGCAACCACGGGCGTCCGAGTTTCACCCAGAAAGAGAAAATGGGGCGAAACGAGCACGGCTTTCATCGCGAGTTTTACGCCCGCTTCGAAACTGTCGCCCTGTTGGCGCGCCAGATCGTAGAGTTTCATCAGTCGGTCCAGCTCCGTTGGCTCGACCGGACCGCGCCAGGCGCGGCGCGAGAATTCCGCCAAAATATTGCGGGCGTTTTCCGCCGGCGTGGCGGCTTTGGCTTCATTACCCGCGAGGCGAGCAAGCAAACCGGGCTTGGCGGCCGGCGCGCTGCGCTTCACGAAAAGATCGCGCACAGGATCCGGCATGGGCGGAATCAATACCGACTCGCCGAGCTGGGAAACTTCAAGGTGCTGCACGATCAAATTCCGATCGCGCAAATTCGGGTTCTTGTTTTCCAGGTCCTCAAAATCGTTGGTGAAGGCCGCCGCGAAGCGGTGCGAGCCTGCGGGCAGCTTGGCGCGGTACTCGTAAACGTAAGGCTGCGGTACGAGCAGCGAGAGGGAAAACACGCGCTGCCCGGGTATGGGCTGCATGGTGGCGGACCCAATCACTTCGAACGTCTTGACGGGCTTGCCGTCGACGCGGAATTCCATCTTCGCCGTCTCCGGACCGGCCTGTTGCGCGTAGGCCTGTGCGCGCAGAATGACCTCGGTCTCGCGCGGCAATTCGAACGCGGTCGCGACTTCGCCTTCCTTTTTGAGCAGGCGTTCACCGGCGGGCGTGAAGCGACCTTCACCCGTGACCTCAATTTTGTCGGCGGGATAACGGCGCGTGGCGGACTGCAACGGACCTTCGATCTCGAGCCATTTCACAAAAACGATCCCCGGCTGTTGTTTGCCGAGGCGACCGTTGAGCATGGTGAGCTCATTGTCGCCGCCATGGATGCGGCCCACCGAGGCGCGGAAATATTGGCGCCCAGTTGGCACGCTCACGCGCGCTTCGTAAACGCCGGGATGGGCTTCATCGCGCGTCAGGTCGAAAGATTGAACAAACGCATCGTTTACCAGGATCGAAATTTTTGTCGGACCTGGGTCTTCTTTGTTTTCCACTTTTTTCTCGCTGCCCTGGCCCGCCAAGGCACCGCCGTCCTTGGTCGAAAACGCCTGCACGCGCACGAGGTATTCACCGCCGACCACGTTGAGTGGCACGGCCACGTCGTCTTCCTCAAGACTGATAAGTTGAACCCAACCATCACCCCGATCGCCGACGGCGTTGAAACCGATCTCCGCCATGCTGGCCGGGATGTGCTTTAGCTGCGTCTTGATCGGATCGGTGACGATGGCCTGGTCGAGAATCTTGTCCGCCGCCGCGAGGTATTTTTCCAACAGCACGGGCGGTAGGGAAAGCACGTCGCCGATGTTGTCGAAACCATAGCCGGAATCATCCGGCGGGAAATCGCTCGCGGTCCTGAAATCCACGCCGACGAGATCGCGAATGGTGGCGTTGTATTCCGCGCGGTTGATCCGGCGCAGGGTGACCTTGCCCGGATCGGGACGAGCGGGATCAAAATGGTATAGCTCCTTCTCAAGCCAACTGGTGATGACATCGCGTTCCGCTTGCGTGGGGAACAAGTCCGTGTCCCCGGTCGGGGGCATGTCCTGCGAGCGCACGTTGCGCAACACCGCTTCCCATGTCGCCTTCTTTTGGCTCACATCGGCCGCACTTTTGGTTTCGTCGAGTGCGATTTTGCCTTTGTGCGCTCCGTCGCCATGGCAGTCGTAACAGTACTTCTGCAGCAGCGGAACCACATCGTGGTCGAACGTGGTTTCTTTCGCTGGGGCGACCGTCGTCGCGGCGCGGGCGACGGCGGCAACGGCAAGGGCGGCGATGAGTGGACGCATGAAAATTAGTTTTTAAGGAAACCACGGTCACCGAGCCATTCGGTGAAACGGCTGGACCAGCCGGTGACGGCCATGTCGCGTTGACGCACGCCGAACCCGTGGCCGCCGCTGTTGTAGATGTGGAGTTCGGCGTTAACGCCGGCCTTGTGCAGCACGGTCAGAAAAGCAGCCATGGCTTCCGGCATACTATCGTCGTAAGCGCAGCAGAGAAAACAGGGCGGGATATTATCCTTTTTGATCTCGGCATCGTAGC
This sequence comes from uncultured Opitutia bacterium, assembly GCA_903919985.1. Lineage (GTDB taxonomy): Bacteria > Verrucomicrobiota > Verrucomicrobiia > Opitutales > Opitutaceae > Tous-C4FEB. The sequence goes on from CAIXKG010000204.1 coordinate 16,252, forward strand.
GCGTGAAGCCGCCGGTGTAGATCGGGGCGAAGAAATCGGGGCGTGAGGATTGACGCTCCACCAGATCGGCGGAGTCGGGCTTGCCGGCATCGTGGCGCATCGCCGCGGCGAGCGTAACGCCACCACCGGCCGAGAAACCGAGAATGCCAACGCGGTCGGGCTTGACGCCCCACTCGGTCGCCCGGGCGCGCACTAGGCGGATCGCCCGGTGCGCATCTTCCGCCGCCATTTCCTGAGTGTAGGGCTGCGGCTTGTCCGCCGGATTCGAAAGATCGCGCACCAGCCGATACTTCAGAACAAACGCCGCGATGCCGCGATCCGCCAGCATGCGGGCAAAGTCGTAGCCTTCGCGATCGATCGTGTGAAACCAGTTGCCGCCGCCGGGAGCGATGATGACCGCCGCGCCGGTCGCCTTACCCTTTGCCGGGATGAACGGGGTGATCGAGGGATTGTTGATGTTAGAGATAACCGCGAAAACGATTTCCTTTTCCTGACGGTAGCTGACGTGCTCCGGCTCGTCTTTGCGTGCTTCGAAACCAGGTGCACCTTTGGGCCAGAGCGGAACGGGCGCAGGATGGGCCGACTCCGACGGAGGGACGGTTGGAAAAGCCGGACCGCCAGCCGTGATGTTCATTGGAGCCGGAGGAACGACTTTCGGCGCCGGCATTTCAGCGGCAAAAGCGGTTATTCCAGCGAACATGAATGGGGCAATAAAGCGAAGCGAGGTCATGGGGTCAGGGGGTGGGTGAAGCAGGGAAACAAGGCGCGAAAAATTGGCAAACGGGAGGAATAAATATTAGGGCGTGGCAGCGCCAAGGAATTTTTGTTGGAAAAGGAATTCCCGGAAGCGATCCGGCCAGCCGGCCAGGGGCATTTTGCTGTTCGGCTTCAGCGTCTCTCTAATCCCGAAACCGTGTCCGACCCCCGCGTAGACATGAAGGTCGCACTGCACGCCGACCTGCTTGAACAAGGCGTAAACCTTGGGCACGCCCTCGGAAATATCAGGCCGGTCATTATATCCGCAGGCAAAAAACGTCGGCGGCGACTCTTTCGTCGGAATGATCAGAGCCGATTTCCCGGGGTAAACCAGCCCCTCGAAATCGATTTTTGTGCCAGAGCGTTCGATGAGGTCAGCCGAATCAGCGGCGCCAGCCTGCGGATGCATCATGACTTGAGCAATGATCTCACCGCCGGCCGAGAATCCGATCATGCCGATGGCCGACGGATTAAGGCCCCACTCCTGGGCGCGGCTGCGCACCAGCCGAACCGCGCGCTGACCGTCGGCGACACCGTGCACGTCCCATTTATAAGGTTGAGGCGTGCCAGCGGGATTCGATTCGTCGTTACCGAGACGATGACGCAAAACGAACGCTGCGACGCCGCGGTCGGCGAGCCACTGGGCCACATCGTCGCCTTCGTTAGCTAAAGTTAGAAAACGATGACCGCCGCCCGGCACGACGATGACACCGCACCCCGTCGCCGTCCCTTTCGCGGGCAGGTAAACCGTCAGCGACGGATGGTGAATATTGCTCAGCCCGCCATTGGCGTTGCGTTTTTCAGGCTCATCCTTGCGCGCTTCGGAACCCGGCGCACCCGCCGTCCAGAGCGGAATGAGCGGATGCGAATCGGCGCCAGCTAGGCGCGCAAAGGCCAAAACGACGGGCACTAGAAAACGGAACGGTAGCTTCATGGGGGAGAGACGGGGGGTGAAATCGACGACCGAGACCCCTTACTCATGCCCACAAGCCCGCGCAAAGAAACGGGCCGGAAACTGGACGGTCAGGCGCCGAGCTTCTTCTTCGCGGCTTCCGGGACTTCGATTTTCGTGGTGCCGATGTCCTTGATCTCGGTCGTCGTGGTCCGGTCGGTGTCACGCGGACCGTTGCGACCTTCGACCGTGCCTTTGACGTGCAGCTCGTATTTCGCGAGCGCACCGTCCTTCAGCCAAAATTTAACCGAGCCCATTGCGTTCGTGGGGGCAGCCGGCGCTTGGCCGCCACCGAAACCACGACCACCGCCCATGGCGAGGCGTTGGCCCACGGCCGTCGCGTTCAGATCGCCCACGAGCACGCCATCGACCGCCTTAAGTTCTTTCACTTCGGTCAGGAGTGCCTCGACATCGTCGGCCGGGGCCGCACCGCCGCCGAACATTCCGAATCCACCGCCGCCGCCGGCGCGTCCGCCTTGACCACCAGGACCGCCGGGTGCGCCACCTGCGCCGCCGCCGGGACCGCCCGCGCCGCCGAACTGGGCCCGCATCTCGTCCATGGTCATCCAGTCGCCGCCCTGCGGGTTCTGCATCACGATGGTGTCGCCCTTGCGCAAGGTCTGCATCGCGCCGTTGGGGGTTTCGCGCGTGGTGATCGAAACGCCGCCTTTCTCCGCTTTACCGGAAGTGGCTCCACCGCCGAAGCCTCCCTGCCCTCCCGCATTTTCCGTGGTCGTGGACCAGCTATAATTTGGAGCATCGGAAAGTTTCTTGGCGGCCGCTTTGAGATCGTCGACAGGAGCAGCGTGGGAAAACGCCGCGAACGCAGCGGCGGCAAACGTGGAGACAAGGATTTTTTTCATGGGAGCTTTCCGGGGTTGGAAGGGGGGAAATCGCCAAGCGTTACTTCGCCTTCGCGAGTTCCACCGCATAGACGTGCATCGCCCCGTGAAGGTTCGAACGAAAAATGATCCACTTCATGTCCGGGCTGAAATGCACGTTGGGCTCCAGTTGATAATTGTGCTGGCTCAGGTTGACGAGCCGTTCGGCCTTGAACACCCCGACGTCGATCAAGGTGTCGGCGCTCGGGTTCTTGATTCCGGCCACATCGGGCACGCGTTCCGGACTGAATAGGTAGAGCCATTTACCGTCGGGGGCATGCGCGACCATCTCGTGGTCGCCCCCATCGCCGGCGAACAGTTTGCCGTCGGGCGAAATTGTGAAATGCACCGACCAGTAGTTTCGATCGAGGTGATAACGCGTGCGCTTGCCGGTCGCGAAGTCGACACCCGCCACCCAGAAATCTTCGCCGCGCGGCGTCTGCAGATCGTACCACATGCCCTTGCCGTCGGGGGCGAAGAATTCGTGGCCGGCGATCTCCATGTTCATCGTGCGGGCGTGCAGATTTTTTAAGCCCGACCCGTCCGTGCGCACGGCCCAAAGTCGGTCGACCCGGTGCCACGGGCCTTCATGGCAAAATACCACGAGCTGCGGATCGGTGGGCGAAAATTGCACGTGACCGAGCCAGTCCGTGGCGCGGTTGAACTTCGTCACCTTCCCGTTGCGCAGATCGAGCGTGAAGAGCGCCATCGGAATCTTTTTCTCCAGCCGCTCATTGAGGAGAACTTCACGTTGTTCAGCGAACGGGAGTTCCTGGCCTTGCGGTCCGCGAATAATCTGGCCCGGCGCCGGCCAGCCTACGGTCCCGGTAGGCTTCTCCCCCTCGTACAGCGTGCCGGCTACCAGGGTTTCGTCCGCGTTGATCGCCGACATCGCCGTGTCGGGCGGAAGCTTCGCGAGTTCGCGCGTGACCAGCGTATCGATGTGTGTGACCCAGATCGCACCGTCTTTTTCGTAGTAAACGTTGCGCGTCTTCCGCCCAACCTCAACGCCGCCGCTCCCGCGCACGGTGTACTTTAGACCGGGCACGATGAGTTTGATTTCGTGGGTTTTAAGATCGATGACCGACAATCCGCCCGGCGTGACGAACACCATCTTGTCCCCTTCGGCAGTGAAAGGATTCTGGTGAAAGTAGAGGCTCGCACTCTCCGGCTCGCGCGAGAGGCGCACGACGCGATGGCCGGTGTCGGCATCAATCCATTCGGTCGGCGGTTCGGCCGCGACAAGCGAGACCGCGCGAAGCAGGCCGAGAAAAAGGAAAATTCGGAGCGATAGAGCGGACATGACGGGGAAGATGGAGGGAAGCGGCAGAAGATTAAGTCTTTTATTCATGAGACACACGGAGCACTCGGAATAGCACCAATAAGCGCGACGCCTTCATCCTTTGAGCGCGGATTCATGGCGTCCGGATAAAATCCATGACTGTTTCCAGGTGTTCTGTGGGCAAATAGCTAAATCCGTGCGCCCGATTCCGGCTCAGTGCGCCTTCGCGATTTCCACGGCGCAGCCGTGCGTGGCGCCGTGCCCGCACGCTGCGACGTCGAACGCGTAACCGACGCGACGCTTACTTTTTCGCCTTCGCGATTTCGACGGCGTAAACGTGGTTCGCGCCTTGGAAATTACCGGTGAAGATCACCCACTTGTTGTCGGGCGTGATCGAGCCGTTGGGCTCCACGCCCCCGCGGCCGGTCACGTAATTATGCTTCGCCATGTTGACGAGTTTCTCGCGCGGCATCGTGCCGTCGGCCTGCGGACGGAAAAGATTGATCCACATCCCGTTTTTCGAAAACGCCACCTGCGTCTCATCGCCGCCGTCGCCCATGAAAAGGGTGCCGTCGCGCGAACGATTGTAGTGTACGGACCAGGCATCGCGATCGACCGGGTAGCGCGTTTCTTTGCCACTCGCGAGGTCCACGCCCGCGATCCAGAAGACCTGGCTGCGCGGCGTCTGCAGGTCGAACCAGATGCTTTTGCCGTCGAAGGCCCACCACTCGTGCCCGGCGATTTCCATGTCCATCGTGCGCTTGTGGCGGAGCGTTTGCTCCGTGCCGTCGGTGCGGATGGTCCACACGCGATCCACTTCGTGCCACGTGCCTTCATAGCAATAGAGCAGCATCGTCGGATCGGTGGGTGAGAACTGCATGTGGTTCAGCGAACCATATTGATAACCGACGGTCTTCGCTTCGCCGGTTTTGAGATTGGTAAAGATGTACGCCATGCCGGTCGGATTCACTGCGCGCCGGGCGAGACCTTCTTCCTTGTTGACCGCGTATTGCTGCTCGGGCGTGAGGTCGGTCAATTTCTTTCCGGGAAACATCCGCTCGAGCTGGGGCTTCGGTTCGCGAAAGGCCGGCTTGGGCGTAGCGCCAGATGGATCTTCGGCCGCGATCGTCGAGAGCGTGAACGTTTCATCGGCGTTGATCAGCGCGCGCGTGGCGTTCGGAACTTTGCGCTCAGCCTTCGTATCGACGTTGAACGCGAAGACTTCGCCACCGCCGAAGCCGCCGCCGCCGCCGCCGCGTCCACCGCGGGCGCTGGCCGCGGGAGATGCGCCGGGCGCCGGAGGCAGGGCCGCCGTCGTGGCCGCCGCGGGCGCGGCACCAGCGGCGGGATTCGCCGGAGCGCCAGGAGCAACCGCTCCCCGAGCACCGCGACCGCCGCCCTGCGCACCGCCGCGAACGAAATAAATTTCCCGAGTGCGGCGTGCCGCATAACTACCGCGACCGCCCTCGATCGCGATCTCCGACTGCGGCGGAGTGACGCCGAGCTTGGTGATATCGATCATCCCAACGCCACCGCTGGCTATTTCGAAAATCAGTTTATCGCCCTGTGGCGTATAGGAGTTGTCGTGGAAATAAAGCGTGCGGCTGCCCGGAACGGTCGAGAGGCGGATGATCCGGTGACCGGTGTCAGGATCGATCCAATCGGTGGCATCGGGCGGGATGTCGGCCGCATGCGCCAGCCAGGAGGCAGCGACAAAGACCAAAGCGGAAGCGAAACGAGCGGGATGATTCATGGGGATAAATTGGTATTCCACGCGCAAAGACGGAGCCGGTCGGAAAACGGCTCGCGCCGATGAAAAACAGAGAACCAACGCGGCCGGACTAACCTAGCGCAGTTTAAGTTTTTCTGGGGCGATTTTTCGTAGCGGCAGGCGTCTCTGCCTGCCGGGTTTAGGGTTCTCGTAGCGGCTCCACTTGCGGTTAAACTGCTTTAGCGCGCCACGGCCGATTTGCCGGCGAGCTGCCAGACTTCGCTGCCGGCCAGCAGGAAACAGCCGATGCCGAAATCTTCAAAGTCCGGCGCCTTGTCTACCGCCGTGGGTTGGCCCTCGCTCGGTTGTTTACCCGTGCCTTGGACATAACCCAGAAAACCGTTCGGCTGGGCCGACTCGGTGGCCAAGGCCTTCCACGCCTTCGCGATGACGGGCCGATAGACCGCGGCGTCGAGCACCCCGTGTCGCACGCCCCAAGCCATACCATAGGTAAACAGCGCCGTGCCCGAGGTCTCCTTGCCACCGAAATTATTCGGATCATGCAAACTCGCGTTCCAGAAACCATCCGAACGCTGCACTTTTCGCAGCGCCTCGCACATCGTCTGGAGCATGGAAACATATTCCGCCCGGTGGGGCGCGTCGGCGGGCAGGATGTCGAGGACGCGGACCAGCGCAGCCACGACCCAGCCATTGCCACGGGACCAGTAGCAATCCTCGCCATTGGGCTCTTTGTAGGGGGCGACGAAATCCTTGTCGCGCCACCAGAGACCGTCGGCCGGATTAAATAGTCCTTTGCCACCCTCCACGTTTTTCGTGTGGAGGTACATCGCGTGCATTTTCTCGAAATACTTCGGATCCTTCGTGATCACGCCGAGACGGGCAAAAACCGGCATACCCATTTGGATCGCATCGATCCAAGTCCAGTCGTTGTCGCGATCGCCTGAGACGATAAAATCGATGTCCGCCTTGATATCGCGCATCCGCTCCGGCTTCGGATCGAGCAGGTAAAGCTCCAAGTAGGTCTGGCCGCAGCACTGGTCGTCGGCATTGCGCGTACGGGTGCCCGTGCGCAATCCCCACTTGTGAAAATCGCCCCAGCGTACCGCGTAGTCGAGCGCCTTCGCGTCAGGCGCAATCCGTTGCACCGCCGTCAGACCCTCGTAGTAAACGCCGCGCGTCCAGATGGTGCTCGGACGCGCGCGGTTGGTGACGATCTCTTTGCCCGGATCGGGCCACTTTTCCATGAAGTAGCGATTCACCCGTTGGAGCGGCTCCAGGATCTGGGCTTGCGAGGGCAACTCCTGCGCGGACAGCGAGGCGGCGAAGACGGCAAAGGCGACGAAAGATGGGGCGAGTTTCATCAGTTTGACTAAATTTTGGCCGAAACAAAAATTGTTCAAGCCCTCGGATCGGCTCCAGCGTCCCAGATCCGCGGACAGTCCTTGATGAATGCGCATCAGCCGATGTCTCGAAACAAAACGATCGAGTGCGCGTCTGTGCTTTCCGGCCTCTAATTTTACGTCGTATCCCTTACTTCCTATGCCCTTCGTCCGCCTGCTCCAAACCGCCTTCCACTGTTTTGCATTCGTCGCTCCCGTCGCCGGCTTGATCGCGCAAACTCCGTCGGCGGCCCCAACCGCCAACACCGCTGTGGCCGCCGCACCTGCCCCCGCGCGCCCGCGGCCGGGTCAACCCGAGCCGGCCAACGCCAAGCTGCCTTCCCTCTTTCTCATCGGTGACTCGACCGTGCGCAATGGCGCCGGCGATGGCGCCGGCGGCCAATGGGGTTGGGGCGAACCGCTCACGGCATTCTTCGATCCGGCAAAAATCAATGTCGTCAACCGGGCCGTCGGCGGACTCAGCAGCCGCACCTACCTCACGCTCGGCAATTGGGAGCGCGCGTTGCCCCTGATGAAGTCGGGCGACTTCGTCATCATGCAGTTCGGGCACAACGACGATTGGGCCCTGAACAACGAGATCGAGGGCCAGCCGCTCCGCGCCCGCGGCACGATCAAAGGCACCGGCGACGAATCCGTCGAAATCGACAACGTCATGACCAAGAAACACGAGGTCGTGCACAGCTACGGCTGGTATCTGCGCCGTTTCATCGCCGACGCGCGCGAACGCGGCGTCACTCCGATCGTGGCCTCGCTCGTGCCCCGCAAGAAAATGGAAAACGGCAAGGTGCTCCACGAACCCTACGCGGCGTGGGCGGCCGAGGTCGCGCAGGCGACCAAAACGTGGTACCTGCCATTGAATGAAATCATCTCCCGGCGCTACGAAGCGCTCGGCGCCGAGAAAGTGGGGCCGCTTTTCGCTGATGCCAACACTCACACCACGCGCGAGGGCGCGGAAATCAATGCGGCCAGCGTCGTCGGCGGATTAAAGGCGTTGCCCGGCCATCCGCTCGACGCCTATCTCTCGCCGCGAGGCGCCGCCGTGGAAAAGGAAACCAAATAACGCGCCGTTTCCGGCGCGAAGACGCCGCGCCCGCCCCTCCCCTCTCATGAACATCCCTGGCCCCATCGTCCTCGTCCTCGCGCTCGCCCTGCCCACGCTCGGCACCGCGGCGCAAATTTCCTCGGAAGGCGAGCCCATGCGTTCCGTGCGCGACGGAGATTTCATGTTTTCGTTTCTGCCCAAATCGCTCCAACGCAATCCCGTCATCGACATGACGGTGAACACCGAGGTCACCAACTACGGCCGTCTGATGCGTCCGGTGTCACCCGAGAGTCCGATGTACTACGTCGCCGCACCTTCGGGATTCAAGCAGCTCGGCGCGGCGCTCTACGGCGAAAAGTCACCGCCCGTCACCGAGCTCGAACGGGCGATGAAAAAATCGTTGGCCACCACCGGCTATGTTGAGAGCACGCTGCCCGAACATCCGCCGACGCTCGCGGTCATCTATTATTGGGGCTCGCACAATAAACTCGATCCCGAGACCGCGGCGAATTTTCCGGACTTGGCTGCGCGTTACCAACTCGAACGCGCCGTCCTGGTCGGTGGAAAAAAATATTCTTCCAATCTGGCTCGGGCCCTCGAATACGGCGCGGGGCCGGAAGACCGTTCGAACGATCGCGAATACCTGCGCTATCAAAGCGCCGACGATCTCTATTTTGTCGTCGCATCCGCCTACGACTATGCCGCCTTGTCTCGTGGCCAGCGAAAGCTCGTGTGGCGCACCACGATGACGGCGAATGCAACCGGCGTGAACATGAAGGACAGCATCGTGCCGTTGATCGCGACGGCGGGGCCTTACTTCGGCAAGGAAACCGTCGATCCGCAAATCGCCGCCCGCAAAGTTTCGCGTGAGGGCCGCGTCGAGATCGGCGAATCGAAAGTAATTAACGACCCCGCGCCGGAGATCCCGGCCAGCAAGCAGCCTTGAAGAGGTCACGCGTTTAAAAGGTGGGGCGGGCTATCCTCGAACCGCCGGTTACGGCGCCCGCCCACGCGAGGTTTCTCAGGCCTGTTTTCAACGGCACCTCGAGCATCGGCGAACTCACCTCGGTCGGATTGTTGCCCATCACGACCGTCACGCTGACCGCACGATGAACGCGTCGGGGGCGATCGAGTAAGAAATCCTGCGCTTCATTGATCGCCTTGCTTCCGTTTGGAACGGGACCTTGACAGCGCCAAGGTCCTACGCCTGCTTTTCGCCCAGACATGAACCTTAACGGCACGACGCTTCGCGTTTCGCTCCTCGCCCACTCCTCCGTGGTCGCAGTCGTCGTCGTGTCCGTTAGACACGCGCCGAGAGGGTTCTGATCGTCTCCAGACTTTCGCCCCTCCGGTGCCACACCGGAGGGGCTTTTTTATGGGCCACTTTCCGGTGCCGGCCCGGGCGGGTTTTTAGCACAAAAACCAAAAACAACATCCGCCATGTACACCGCCCTCCCAATCCAGCCGACGCGCCATGCCCGTCAGCCCATCCTCGCGTTCCGCCAGACAGCTACGCCCGCGCCCACACCGCCGCCGCCCACCCACGATTTTCTTGTGATGAGCGCCTGCCCGGATTTTACGCCGGAGCTGAGCCCCGCCTATCGCGAACGCATCGCTCAACGATGCGCGTGATGGCCACAAACCTGCGGCGCGCCAGCGCCTTCATGGTCTTGAGGAGCGCGGCGCTACCTTCTGTCCGCGGCTTCGGGCTCGCCATCCGGGTCAACCGACCGCTCTTTTTGTGACTATGGCGATTCTTCCAACTCCTCTTTCCAAACCGCAGCGCGGCCAGCCTTGCTCCTGCGGCAGCGGTCAGCTTTTCGAAGTGTGCTGCGAGCCGATCCTCACGCGCCAACGCCCGGCCGCCAACGCCGAGCAACTCATGCGTTCCCGCTTCACGGCTCACGTCGCCGGCGACGACGCTCATCTCCACCGCTCCTACCAGGGCACGGCCAGTCTGCCCTACGTCGCCGAGCCAGCGTCCGAGGGCGCGCCGGCGTGGACCCGACTCGTTGTTCACCGCCATGACGTCGGCCCGACACCGGGTCTGGCCTTCGTGGAATTCTCCGCCTTCTACATCGAGCAAGACGTCGAACGCGTGCTGCAGGAAAAAGCCGAGTTCCACCAGATCAACGGCGAATGGATCTACACCCGCGCCGTCCGCCAGGGCCCCGCGCCCTATCGCGCGGCGCAAGCCAAGCCCGGCCGCAACGATCCGTGTCCGTGCGGCAGCGGAAAAAAATTCAAACAGTGCTGTCTGCTGAAAACGGGCTAAAGCGGTCTAACCAAAAGCGTAGCCGCTGACGACGTAGCAGCCGGCGTCCCTGCCTGCCGAAATGAGGACGCTGAACGCAGCAGGCAGTGACGCCTGCGGCTACACAGAACGGCCACGGAAAAACTTAACCGCGCCGCTCAAGCCCGCGGCAAAGGGAAGACCGGTTACTTGGTCACCGGCTTGTACCCCTGCCAGACCCATTCGAGCGCTTGCGGGTACGTTTGGGCGATGACCTTACCGTCGGTGTGGCCCGCCGCTTTGGCGTAGACCAGCTGATAGTGGTAGCCCTTGGCCTTGAGGACGGCGGCCATCTGCTTGTTCGCGATGATCCAGTTACGGTAAGCCGAACCGGCGGTCGCGGCTCCATTGTCATTCTGTGAAACGTGCAGCCAGACGCGCAACGGTTTGGCCGGGCTCTTCGGGATGAAATTCTCATGGTATTCCCATGCACCGTGCGGCGCGGACTCGTCGCGCTTCAAACCGACAAACGTGCCCGAATACGACAGCACGCGGCGATAAAGCTCCGGGTGAAACCACGCCATCGTAAACGCCGCCACCCCGCCCGAGCTGCCGCCGAGCGTCATGCGCCCGTCCGGGTCTTTCGTGATGACCACGCCGGCCTCTTTTTCCGCCCGCGGTAAAACCTCCGCTTCCACAAACTCAGCGTACTTAGCGGAGACGACGTCGTATTCCATGCTCCGCTCGGTCCCGCCGTTCGCGATCATCACCGCGACGATCACCGGCAGACGTTTGTCGGCGATCATGTTGTCGAGAATGTTGGGGAGCTGATTGTTTCGCGCCCCGTAGGCATCACACGACACGATCACAGCCGCCGGTTTGCCGGCGACGTATTGAGCGGGAACATAGACGGTCACCGCGCGCTTGAACGTGGCGCCGTCGACGCCGGGATAAAATTTACTGTCGGCCGAATCCATCGTAAACGTGACGATCTTTCCGTGCGGCACACCCTCGCGCCCGGTCTGCTCGGGCGCGGGAGCGTACGTCGGGCCGACGGACTAGCTACCATCGCCGGCGCCGGCCGTCCAAGCGGGCAGCTCGCCGAGCTGGTCGATGTCGGCCTGCTCGGCCGGCGTGATCGGAGCAGCCGGAGGACCGCCCCTCCGCGCCGCGGGCGCGCCCGCCGGAGCGGCCGCCGGCGCGTCAGCGCCCAACACCGAATACGCGGACGAGAGCAGGACAAGCGCAGCGAGGGCGCGAATTAGGCGGAGGTTTGATTTTAGGGGCATGGGTTTGGGGTTGGGCCATCGGGGTTGTGCTCGCTTCGTCAACGACGGGCCAGATCAAATCCCAAGTTCGGTGCACGGTCATTTCAAACGGCTCGACGCCGGCCATCGTCGGCGTTCCATTTCTGCACTGCCCCATGAAAACCCCCACTCCACTAACTCCACCGCCTTGGTCGTCCTGCCGCTTCGGTTCGACCCTCCTTCTCGCACTCGGCCTCGCCGCCGCGAGTGTCTCGGCCGCACCGACCGACGATGTTTACAAACTTGGTCCGGATTCCGCGCCGCAGCCGGGCGTGCCGCAAGGCAAGGTCTCGGGCTGGCGTCAGCTCCCGAGTCAGGCCTACCCCGGCACACTGCACGATTACTGCGTGTATGTGCCCGCCCAGTACGATGCGGCGAAGCCCGCCGCGTTAATGATCTTTCAGGACGGCCAAGCTTGGGCCAATTCCGAGGGTGAGTACCGCACGCCGTTCGTTTTGGACAACTTGATCTATCGCCGCGAAATCCCGGTGACGATCGCGGTCTTCATCAACCCCGGCCGCACGCCCGAACAGGAAATGGCGATACTCTCCAACTGGGGCGACCGCGGCTCAAACCGCGGGCAGGAATACAACGCCCTCGACGACAAATACGCGCACGTGATCACGGACGAGCTGATGCCGGTGCTCGAAAAACAGTACAATCTCTCGAAAAATCCCGACGAACGCGCCCTCGCCGGAGCGAGCTCGGGTGCAATCGCGGCGTTCACGGTCGCCTGGCACCGGCCAGATCAGTTTCACAAAGTCATCAGCACGATCGGCAGCTTCACGAATATCCGCGGCGGCCACGTTTATCCCGATCTCATCCGCAGCAACGACCGGAAGCCGATCCGGATTTTTTTGCAGGACGGCTTGAACGACAACCGCGGCATCGGTCGCGGCGGTCCGCGCGGCGGACAACCGCCCGCTGGCGGCCGCGCGGCCGTTGCGAATACGCCGGCCCCCGCGACCGCGACCCCGGCGGCGCCCACGCCGGCCGCGCCGAGTTACGACGCCACACGCGACTGGCACGGGCAGAACATCAAGATGGTCGCCGCACTCACGGAGAAAGGATACGACGTAAACTACAGCTTCGGTATCGGCACGCACTCGAACAAACAGGGCGGCGCAATCCTGCCCGACATGCTCCGCTGGCTCTGGCGCGATTATCCGCGCGCCGACGATCCGATCGACGCCAGCAACCGCACGCTGCTCACGCCGCCGGCCGCCGGGCCCGGTAGGTGATCGCGCAAAACGCTGATTGATGTGGGCGGGGTGTCCTCACCCCGCTTGGACATCGCTGATTGAACGACGTTTTGCGGGTTGAAGGCACCCCGCACAACGTTGCAACAGCCGCACCATCGAAAACCGCACGTTGATTCCAGCGCTCCGAACGACACACGGGCTCGATCAACGTATCCCGAGACCACTCAGACGTTCGTCCATCGGCCCGTCGAATCGCCGAAGCGCGAGATGCTCTTGGCGCCAATCCGCTCCATCATGAACGTCGCGACCCGCGTGTTTTCGGTCTGAAACGCGAGATACAGCATGAGGACCGAGTTGGTATCGTGCGCGCCCGCGCGCGCTCACGCGGATAAACGCGATGGGCGACGTAACAACCAGATTCCGGGGACGAATCGTAGTGCTGGCGCCGGCGATAGCGCGGCGCTTTCACAAAGGTAACATCGGGACGCCCAGGCCCGATCTTCTGCGATTGCCCACCCGCCAAACCGGTCGCGCCCGGAGCGCGCGCCTCTACCTTGGATTAAAACGCGCCACGTCCACCTCGACATCGAATGGCACGCCTGCGGTGAGATGGTTCACCCATTGCCGCGCCAGCATCGGCGCCAGCCACACGCCCTTCGCGCCCAGTCCGTTGAGCACGCCGAGCCGCGCGGTGGAAGGATGCCGTCCCGCCACCGGCTGTTTGTCCGGCAGATTCACGCGCACCCCGGAAAATTGCCGCGCGACCTCGAACGCCCGCCCGTCCAGTAATTCCGCCGCACTCACACTCAGCGTTGCCCGCGCCTCGGCGGTCGTCGTGGCCGTTGTCACTCCCGGATCGTGTGTCGCACCCACCCACGCCAAACCCGGCCCCACCGGCAACAGCCAGTGTCCGCGATTCAAAATCACATCGGGGTCCAGCCCCTCGATGGTCAGTTCGAGAATTTCCCCGCGGGAATATTCCCAAGGCACCCGCGCCCACGCCACCTCGCGCGTCGTCGCAAATCCGCGACAATCGATCACGAGATCCGCCCGGGCCTCCGCGGCCGCGAGCGACATCGGCCCGTCGAGCCAGTGGCCCTGCGCTTTCCAACGCGCGGCGGCCGAATCAAGCAGCGCAACCACATCGACCCGGGCCGCTTCCTCCACCCAAAATCCAGCCTCATCCGCCTCGCCTGCAAACGGCGCGAGATCGCCCCGAACTTGTTTCTCCCCAAAAATGCGGCGCTCGCGATCGTCTCGGAAAATCCTCCGCAAACGCATCCTGCGCCATAGGTCCGTTTCCAGCGCGCCCTCCAATTCCCGATACGCCGCACGCGCAGCCGGCAGAAGCGAGTCGATCCGCCAGCTTTTCACCAAACGCCGGCCCGTGATCGGATTCACGATCCCCGCCGCGACGCGCGAGGCCGACGGCTCCCGTTGCCCCGCGTCACTGATCACGAACGAAATCCCGGCCCGTTCGCACTCCCACGCCAACCACGTGCCCGCGAGTCCTTGCCCGAAGATCAGAATATCCCGACGCATCGTTCAGAGGAAGTTTGGTCGACCAACGACCCGCTCGTGCTCGTGATTCATGATCGTAGGCTTAGACGAAGGCACGCTACGAGTACGAGTAATACCAAACGCGCGACCGAATTTAACCCCAGATCACACGGACAACACGGCCAACTCGCGCTGCTGTATCCGTGTCATTCGTGCTTAAGAGTTCCTCTCCGATCGCGTCGCACGCTCTGCCAACTCCCATCATAAAAATTCGCGATTCGGTCGACGCTCACGAATCGACCGCGTGCAACGCGGCGCCGACGATGCCAGCTTCGTTGAAAAACTCGGCGGGAACCAATTTGGCGCGACACTTGATGTACGGGAAAAACTTCTTGTGCTTCGCGCTCACCCCGCCGCCGATGATGATCAACTCGGGCCACAAAATCGCCTCAAGAATGCCAATATATTTATTGAGCCGCTTGCCCCACTCTTCCCACGAGAGATCCTCCTTTTCCTTGACCGACGAGGCCACGCGTTTTTCCGCCGAATCGCCTTTCAAAGGCAGGTGACCGAGTTCGCACGGGATGAGCGTGCCGCGATAAAACAGCGCGGACCCCACCCCCGTGCCGAGCGTCAGCAGCAACGCCTTCCCGTCGAACCCAAGCCCGGCGCCAAAGCGCATCTCGGCCAATCCCGCGGCCGCCGCATCATTGATCAACGCAACCGGACCGCCCAACGTCCCGGAAAAGAGTTTGACCGCGTCGCACCCGATGAAGTCCCGGTGCAGGTTGGACGACGTATAGATCCGCGAGCCCATGACCACACCCGGAAAGCCCACGCCGATGGGACCCGTCCAGTCGAACTGTTTTGCAATATTTTTGATCGCCCGCGCCATCTGCGCCGGAGTGAGCCGCTCGGGGGTTTCGAGGCGGTAACGTTCCGCCAAAAGACAGCCGGTCTTGGTGTCCACGGGCGCGCCCTTGAGCGCGGAGCCGCCGATATCGATGCCGAGGATATTCACGGGGAATTGGAGTCTGTGATCATACCCACCCGCCCGCAGACTTCAATCGCGGACACCACAAACCGGCATCATGCGACGCCGCTGAAAACCAGCGCGGCGAACCGAACCCGATAAAGACAGCGGCGAAATAAGGCCCGGTGCCGCACCTGCAACACGTCACCTATTAAGTGACATTCCCGCGGAAAACCACGCCCTCAAGGCGAGCGAGGATCAACCCGACGTGGCGCGCCAGCGCCGAAGAAAAACCCGAAGTCCGACCCGTAGTTCACCACGCAGGACTCCATACGGACGGCTCTTGAACTCGGAAAACGTCCCCGTCTCAAACGGTGAATGTCACTTAATAGGTGACGTTCAGCTCGGCTGAGCTCCGTGAGCTCGTGGAGGGCCGAAATCAGCGCGGAGTTTTTCAGGCGAGCGGGCTCAACCGTGGCCGCAGCCACCGGCGCCGTGCGCGTGGCCGTGCCGCAATTCCTCGTCGGTCGCAGGCCGCACGCTCACGACTTCGACGTCGAAATTTAGGTCCACGCCCGCGAGCGGATGGTTCGCATCGAGCAACACCATGTCGCCTTCAATCCCGGCGACGGTGACCACCGGATCGAACCGGTCCGTCCCCGTCTGAAACTGGTCGCCCACATGCAACTCGCCCTCGACGGGCAATTGCGCGCGCGGCACCCGCTGCACCTGGGCAGGATCACGTTCGCCGTATGCCTGCGCCGCGGCCACCTGCACGCGCGTCTTCGTGCCCGCCGCGAAGCCCCGCAATTGGGTGTCGAGTCCGTCGATGATTTGCCCCGCCCCTTCAAGATAGGTGATCCCCTCGCCGCCCGCGGAAGTGTCCAGGACATTCCCGGCGGAATCGCGCAAAGTGTAGTGAAAGTTGACGACGTGACGCTTCATAAAAGATGGAAGCCTCCACGCTGGGCCAGACTTCCCGCCGCTGGCAATCCGCAGAATAAAAATTCTCCTGACAAGGTGACGGCCCGACCGCCAGACGCGCCCGATTGGCAATGTCGCCCGATATGAAAGCGGCCGTGCCCCAGTGATGGCCACAACGAGTCCCCAAACTTCGGGCGAGCGGTTTCACCAAAAGCGTGGCCGCTAGCGACGTAGCGGCAGGCGTCCCTGCCTGCGGAAACGACTTTGCCGAACCCGCCACGCAGAGACGCCTGCCGCTACCCAATACGGCCAGGGAAAACTCAAACCGCTTTCGCTGCGGCGGAGTTTCCGTTGCGCCGATGCGCGCGTCGGAGGCCTGAACGCGGGAGAAGAAATTTTTCATGCCTTTTCGTGGGAAAAGTCCGACTCGCGATATCCGGAACCACATCGTTGACGCACCTCCTCCCCGCCCCGATCACTGCTCGGGTGACCTCAGCGGAACGAATCAAAGACGGCTACGAACGTCGTCCTTATCCCGGCACCGATCTGGGCCGACTCATCAAAAAGGGCGGCTCCCTGCCCGCGCTCAAATGGATGCTCGCCCTCGGCCGGCCCGGCCGGCCCGCTCCCTCTCGCGTGCTCATCGCGGGCTGCGGCACCGGCGTGGAGGCGTTCATCCTGCGGCAGCGATTGCCAAAGGCGGAAATCGTGGCGGTCGATTTCAGCCCACGCTCCATCGCGACGGCCGACCGTCTGCAACGCACCTCCAGGCCTAAACGGCCAATCACGTTTCTCGCGGCCGACCTCGCCGACCCGGGCCTCGCCGAGCGAACCGGTGGGCATTTTGATCTCATCTCTTGCCACGGCGTTCTCAGTTACGTCCCCGACCCTAGTCCCGTCCTGAAAAATCTCGCGGCCTGTCTCAGCCCGGGCGGCGCCGTTTATCTAGGCGTCAACGGCGGCGCGCATCCGGCGACCGCGCTGCGGCCCTGGCTCGCGGGGTTCGGTCTCGCCGTCGATGCGTTGAAAGACGAACGCCGGCTGCGCGAACTGCTCGGCCTCTGGGATACCCTGCACGACGAGGGCGGCGGCGAACTCGCCACTATGTCCGCGAGCTACCTGGCGAGCGACATTTGCGGCGCCCATTTCAATAACTGGCCGCTCGACCAATGGCGAACTGCAGCAAATCGCGCCGGCTTGGAAATTGCCGGCACAGACATTCTACCGATGGCGTTGCGCCTCACAATGGACCGGGATCAGCATCGCTTCTTTTTTCCCGGCAGCCCCGGCGAAGTCGCGGCACGCATGGATCAGTTACGACCGGCGGGGTTTCACCGCATCATGTTGCGACCCGTCGAAACCGGCGGACTGATTCAGGCCTTCGATCGCACTCCCGGCCAAAGCGTACAGTGGACCGACCTTTACTCGGCGCGCTTCCGCAAATCTAACGGCGGCCGAACGATGATCGTCGTGCTGAGCTGCGCGATCTTTCACCTACGCCTGGAGTGGACGCTGACGCTGGCGCAAACGAAGTCGCTGCTCCAATTGATCGAAACCGGCGTCGCATCCGCGGCCGATCTGAAACCCTGGACGCGCACCGAAGCAGGCCGGCGCTTGCTCTGGCTCTGGTCCGCTCTCGGGGCCATCGCCGTCAACGCGCCCACGCGGGCCTAGCGTTCGTTTTTGTGGGCGGGGTGCCCCGACCACGCATTGACGTTATCCTGCGCGGGACGTCGCTCGCGGGGTGAGGGCACCCCGCCTCCATTTTCAAACCTGTCTGCCTCTACACCGGTTTAACCCAAAGCGTAGCCGCTAACGACGTAGCGGCAGGCGTCCCTGCCGGCCGGAACGAGGACGCCGAACCCGGCAGGCAGAGACGCCTGCCGCGACCCAAGACGGCCGCGAAAAAACTGAAACCGCTTTAGCGACGCGATCCGTGGCCGCCGTGACTCATGTCTCCTGCCGCAAAATTTCCAGCGGCGGATGATCCGTCACGCCGCGATTGGCGAGCAGCCCAGTGATGAGCGTCACGCTCGACGCTATCGCGACCGCTCCGAGCACCAGCAGCGGCGGAGCCGAGGGGGCGAGATGGAAAACATACTTAGCCAACAGCGCGTTACCCGCGATCGCGAGTCCGCCACCGACCACCGCCGCGAGCACGCCGAGGATCGCGTATTCCACCATCTGGATTTGCACGAGTTGGCGCCGCGTCGCACCGAGCGTCCGCAGCAAAACCGTTTCGCGCACGCGTTGATACCGCCCTGACAGCACCGCACCCGCCAGCACGATGATACCCGTCGCCACGGTGAACAGCGCCATGAACTGAATCACGAACGCGACCTTTGAAAAAATGCTGTCGAGCGTTTCCATCACGAGCGCGAGATCGATCGCCGACACATTCGGAAACGCGCCCACTACCTCGCGCTGGACTCGCGCCGAATCCGCCGGCGTGGCCGTGCGCAGCGCCGCGACAAATGTCTTCGGAGCGCCCTCGATCGCGCCCTCGGGAAATACCACAAAAAAATTGGAGTCGAGCCGCCGCCATTCCACGGCGCGCACACTCGTTACTTTAGTCCGCACCGGTACGCCCTGCACGTCCCACTCGATTTCGTCGCCCAGCTCCAGTTGAAGGCTTTTCAGAAAACTTTCCTCGACCGAAATGGGCACCACCGCTACGCCGGCCGACACCTGGCCGTCGAACTTGCCCGCGACCACGCGCTCGGTGCCGCTCAATTTACCGCGGTACGTCGAACGGTATTCGCGTCCCAACATGCCATTGGCCATACGTCCGCCGGGTTCACCCCCACGACCCAACCGCCCGCCACCTGCACCACGCCGCGTCCCGCTGCCTGGGGGCGGCGGGTTGGGATCATCCGACAGTGAGAGGTCCGGCGCAGCACTCACCCGCGGACGCGTGATTTCCTGCACCGTGCGGCCTTTGAGCGCGGCGATTTTCATCGTCACAATCGGAGCCTGCTGCAGCACCGGCGCACCCTGAGCGACCGCCAGTTTATCGAAGGCCTCGATTTGGTCGTCCTGGATATCGAAGAACAAGAGATTGGGCCGCGAGCCGCCGCCGACGGCATCGATTTCGCGCAGCAAGGTTGTGCGCGTGAGGTAAAGCGTGAGAATTAAAAACGTCCCAAGACCGAGCGAAAGCAGCAGCAACACGGTGCGGTTGTTCGGCCGGTGCAGATTCGCCACGCCCTGCCGCACCACGTACGGCAGCGCGCGGGGTACCCAGCGACGGGCGGCCCACGCCACCCCCGCTGCGAGGCCGGCGAGCACGCCGAAGCCCACCGCCAGCATACCCGTGAAACCCAGGCCAATCCGCCAGTTGTGCGTCTGCGTATAGGCGAAGCCCGTGACGGCGACGACGATCAAGGCCACGATCAGGATACGCCAAGGATCACCCACGCCCCCGACGCGTTCCGCGAACGCCGAGCGCAGCGCCACGAGTGGCGAAACTCGCCGTACCGCGAGCAGCGGCAGCAGCGTGAAGAGAAGCGAGATCACCAGCCCGGCGGCCATGCCGCGTCCGACCTCCGCCCACGCGATGAAGAAATCGACCTGAAACGGCAGCATACCCTTCAACATCGCGGGCAACGAGAGCTGCAGCGCCACACCGAGTGCGCCGCCCAGCACCGCGCCAAAAATCCCAAGCGCGAAGCCCTGCACCAGATAAACCGCAAAACTCTGCCCGGCGCTCGCACCCAGACAGCGCAGCACGGCCACCGTGGTGATTTTTTGCCGTACATACACATGGATGGCGCTCGCGACGCCGATCGCGCCGAGGAACAGCGCGATAAAACCCACTAGATTAAGAAAGCCCTCGATGTTAGTCAGCACCTGACCGAGATCACGTTTGCGCTCGGCGACGGTCGCCGCCGACACCCGGCGTCCGCGAAATTTGTCCCGAATCTCACGATCGATGACATCGGGATCGCGTCCCGCCGGCAGCTTCAGCAGCACGCGGTGTACGGCGAGATTTTCTTTGTTCCCGAGCTCGGTCGATTCCAGCCGGCTCATTGGAATAAAAGCGCGCGGGGCAAACGTCGCAATGGCGGACGACTCGCCGGGGACTTTTTTCAAGGCCGCAGCGACGATGAACGTGGCCTTGCCAAGCTTCACGCTGTCGCCGGGTTTGACGTTAAACTGATTGAGTAACGTCTCCTCGAGAATCACGACCGCTTCACCGGCCCGCAGCCGGGCGGGAGCGTCGGCGGGCGACGTTTCAAAATCGCCGAAGAAAGGAAAATTTTTCTCAACCGCCCGCACCTGCACGAGCCGCGTGGCATTCGCCGCGGTGGGAAACACCAGCATCGACGAAAATTCGGTGGTGGCCGATTGTTCGCCGCCGAGCGCGTCAAGGTAGGTCTTAAGGTCCGCATCCGGAGCAGCGCGGGAGGTCACGATCAGATCCGCGCCGAGGAGGCCCTTGGCCTGCAGATCGATGGCGTCCTTGAGATTGACGGTGAATGAACCGATCGCCACGAGCGCGGCGATGCCGAGGACCACCGACGACGAGAACAGCGCCAGCCGCTGCCGCGAAGCCCGCGAATCCCGCCAGGCCATTTTTAAGATGAAGTTCATGAAGAATTGCCCACGGAACACACGGAATACACGGAAATCTCAGAGGACGAAGCGCTCATGTTCGATTTTGGGAAAGTGGCCAAAGTTTACGAGCAGCCCGACCCGAAGGCCCGTCGCGTGAAGATAATTTTGAACCTGAGCGCGATGCTCGTCGACCAGCTTGGACACCGCTTTTATTTCCACGATCACTTTGCCGAAGCAGACAAAATCCGCGACGTAGCGCTGCTTGAGCGGATGCCCCTTGTAGTTCAAGGCGAGCTGCACGAGCGCCTTCGCCGGAATTTCCCTCAGTTGGAATTCTATTTCGAGGCACTCCTGAAATACCGCCTCAAGAAACCCACAGCCCTTGTCACGATAAACTTCAAAGCATGCTCCGAGAAGCCGGTACGTTTCGTCCTCGTTGATAAGTTTACCCATGATCCCTCTTCCGTGAATGCGGTTTTTTCGGTGAACAACTTCAGCCTCTGTCATAACTCCTCCTTCGCGGAGGGGACATTCGATCATTTGCTCGAAATAAATCCTGCGCCTCATTTCTTGTTTCCGTGTGTTCCGTGTGTTCCGTGGGCAAACTCAGCTTCTGTCATCGCTCACCACCGCGCCGTTTTTGAGCCGGATCACGCGCTGACATTTCCGCGCCAGCTCCATGTCGTGGGTGACGAGCACCAGCGTCGTTCCTTTTTCGCGGTTCAATCCGAACACCAAATCCACCATCGCCGCCGCGGTGTCGCCATCGAGATTTCCCGTCGGCTCGTCGCAAAACAAAATCTTCGGCCGGTTCATGAACGCCCGCGCCAGCGCCACGCGCTGCTGTTCGCCGCCAGAAAGCTGCACCGGATAATGTTCACACCGCTCGGCCAACCCAACCCGTCCAAGCAAGGCCCGCGCTTCCGCTTCGGTCGCCGCGCCGCCTTCACCGCGCAATTCGAGCGGGACGAGCACGTTCTCCAGTGCCGTCAGCGTCGGGATCAATTGGAAATTCTGAAACACAAAACCCACGTGCGCGTTTCGCACCCGTGCGCGGCCGTCTTCGTCGAGCGCACCCAGTTCTGAGCCGGCCACGCTGACGGTCCCGCTCGAAGCCCGGTCGAGCCCCGCGCACAAACCGAGGAGCGTCGTCTTCCCGCTCCCGCTCGGGCCCACGATCGCCAGACTCGCACCGGCCTCGAGGTCGAAGCTCACCTCCCGCAATACCGTCAAAGGGCCCGCCGCCGTGCGGTAACTTTTGGTGAGTCGCTCGACTTTCAAAATGGATTGGACACTCATTAAGTCGCTTACGAAACACACGAAACCCACGAAAAGAAAGCCGGAGATGCCGATTGGTCCAAAAACACTACGAGCGGTCGACCCTCAACGGGCCGCGGAACCCCAGCCATGAAACTTAACCGCCCTCTGCTGTTTTCCCTTTCCCTTTGTCTCGTGGGTTTCCTCCGTCCGCTACTCGCAGCCGACACCAAAACCATCGTGTTCTTCGGCGACAGTCTCACCGCCGGCTACGGTCTGGCCAGCGCCGCCACCGACGCTTTTCCCGCCCTCATTCAGGGAAAAATCGACGGGCTTCCAATCGCGCCGGACTCGCGGGTTCCCGCCGTGACTTGGCGTGTAGTCAACGCCGGTCTGAGCGGCGAAACCACTGCAGGCGGCCTCCGTCGGGTCGATTGGATCCTGCGCCAGCCCGTCGATATTTTCGTTCTGGCGTTGGGCGGCAACGACGGCCTCCGCGGCATCGATCCGGCGATATCCAAAAAAAATCTTCAGGCCCTGATTGACCGGGTGCACGCCCGATATCCCGCGGCGAAAATCGTGATCGCAGGCATGATGATGCCGGGCTTCATGGGCGAAGATTACGTGAAAGCGTTCGCCGCGATGTATCCCGCGCTCGCCGAACAAAACCATCTGGACCTCATCCCATTTCTCCTCGACCGCGTAGGCGGGCACCAAAATCTCAACCAACCTGATGGTATCCATCCCACCGCCGCCGGCCACGCGATCGTCGCGGAAACGGTCTGGAACCACCTAAAACCGCTGCTGTGAAATCCCTCCACGCCGCCCTCCTTCTACTGCTAACACCCTGCCTTTCCCGCGCATCAGGCCTGGCCCCGAATCGCACGACGACGGCGGTCTGGCAAATCAACGCCACCAACACAAACCGCGCCTCCGACACGATCAACTTCGCGCCGAATTCTTCTCCCGCTTTCAAGTTCCGTCCGCTCGGCACCGTACCCGTCAAAGGCCGCGCCGAGCCCGTGGAAATCTTCGCCGTTGATCAGACCGGGTAGTACCAGAGCTTCGGCCCGCGTTCCGGAAAAAAACCGCGGGTGAAGCGGGGCTATCCGCCTCCAAAAACAATCTCGTTCCCTGCGCTTTCAGCCGGAAGGCTCCATTCCAACGCATGAATGCCCCGAAGCTTCTCCACGTCGTCGTCGCCTGTGCGGAAAACCGCGTGATCGGCCGTGAGGGACGTCTGCCTTGGCGCATTCCGGAAGACGTCGCCCAATTTCACGCGCTCACCGCCGGCCAGACTGTCGTGATGGGCCCGCTTTGTTATAAAGGCTGGCCGCGCGCCCGCACCGAAGGGCGCCACCCGATCGTGATCACGCGCGATCGCACCGTCGCCCAGCCGGGCACCGACGTCGTTGCCTCACTCCACGACGCGCTCGTCCTCGCCGAGAAGCTGCCCGGCGCAATCATGATCTGCGGCGGCGAACGGATCTACGCGGAATCGCTCGCCCTCGATCGCCCGATGCGTCTCCACCTCACCCTCGTGCACGCCACCCTCCCCGGCGATCGCTTCTTCCCCGATTGGCGAAATGGCTCTTGGCGTGAACTCAGCCGGCGCGAGAGCGCCGATGAGAACTTCCGGTATAGTTTTATCGAATTGGAAAAATAGCGCGGCCCGAAACCGGACCTAAAGGTCCCACCGCATTTACCGAGATTTAAGGGCCGCGTGGGCCTTTGCCACCTCAACGTATTTTTCCGCCCATGGCTTCAGGCCTTTTATTTCCTCGGCGGTAAGTGGACGCACCACTTTGGCCGGCGAGCCGTAAACCATGGAGCCCGGCGGACACGTGAAACGCTGCGGCACGAGCGAGTTCGCGCCCACGATGCTCTGAGCGCCGATTTTCGCTCCGTCGAGGACCGTCGCCCCCATACCGATCAGGCATTCGTCCTCGATCGTGCAGGCGTGAATGATCGCTGCGTGTCCGATTGTGCACCACGCCCCGATGTGCGCCCCAAGATCGTCGGCCAGATGCACGATCGCGTTGTCCTGAATATTCGTCCCCTCGCCCACGCGGATTTCCTGGATGTCGCCGCGCAACACCGCGCCGTAGAAAACGCTGCTCGACGGACCCAACACGACATCGCCGACCACCGTGGCATTATCGGCGACGAAGAGCGCATGGCCTGTGTCGGGAGTTTTTCCGAGGTGAGACGCGAGCAGCAATTGGGTGTTCGTGATGGGATTCATTTTTCCTTCGAGTAAGGTAAGCCGATAACTTTGGGAGGATGCGCCTGACCGACGAATCCGGCGAGCAACAACACCGTGAGCGCATAGGGCAGCGCGAGAATGAACTGCACCGGCACGACACCCACCAACGGCAGCGCGACGCCTTGCAGCCGGGTCGCAAGCGCATCGGTAAAAGCAAACAGCAAGCACGCCCCGAGCGTGGGCCACGGACGCCATTTGCCGAAAATCAACGCCGCGAGCGCGAGGTAACCTTTGCCCGCCGTCATGTCGCGGACAAAACCCGAATTCGCCGCCGTCGACAGGTACGCACCCGCGACGCCACACAACACGCCGGAAATCGTCACCGCTTGGTAGCGCAATCGCGTCACGGAAATTCCAGCCGTGTCGACCGCGTGCGGATTCTCGCCAACGGCGCGCAACCGCAGCCCGAAACGCGTGCGAAACAGGATCCACGCACTCAACGGTACCAGCCCGCCCGCGAGGTAAACCACGAGGTTGTGCCCGCTCAAAAGTTCCGCGTAGAGCAACCCGGGGAAAGGCGCCTCCCGTGCCGTCTGCGCCCACGGCAGCATCACCGCCGTGAAACGCTGGCCCGGCGCATCGAGCTGCGGCGTTTGTCCGCCGAGGTTAAACCACGCGAGCCCAAGGGTCGGCGCGAGCCCGACAACGATAATCGTCACTGCCATGCCGGCGACGACTTGGTTGCCGCGATGCGTAATGCACGCGAACCCAATCAACCACGCCAGCAAAACGCCGGTGGCGATGCCCGCCCCCAAACCGAACCAAGCCGAACCCGTCATCGCTGAAACCGCGGCCGCAGCGAAGGCCGCGCCGAGCATTTTCCCTTCGAGGCCAAGATCGATCACGCCCGAACGCTCCGAAAACAGTCCCGCGAGCGCCGCCAGCAGCAGCGGCGTCGCCACGCGTATCGTGGCGGCGAGCAAGAGGACGATCAGCGTGTAGGTTTCCATCGTCAGAGAGAGCGCCCGAGGCCGCGCGCGTTAACCCTCACGCACCGGTGCGACGGGGTCGGAGCCTTACGCGGCGGATTAAGAATCATCCACCCTAACCTTAATGTCTTCATACCTTCACCCTCCGCGTCAGCACCGCCGCCAGCGGCCGCCGGAAAACATTTCCCAACGCCCCGCAAAAAAGGATCACGAGACCTTGGATCACGACGACCATATCCCGATTCACCCGCGGCATATCGAACGAGAGCTGCGACCCGCCTTGGTACAACGCACCAAAAAGCACGGCCGCGAAAAAAATGCCGGCCGGATGATTTCTTCCCATCAACGCCACCGCGATGCCGACAAAGCCCGCCCCGCCCGGAAAATCCATCAGGATGCGATGCTGCGAACCCATCAATTCGTTGAGGCCGAGCCCGCCCGCCAGTGCCCCCGAAAGCAGCATCGCACCCAGCGTGATATTGGCGGGTTTGATCCCAGCATACACCGCCGCGGCCGGACTTTCCCCCACGACGCGCAGCGCGTAACCCCAGCGCGTGTGCCAGATCAAAACCCACACGAACGCGGACGCCGCCAGCGCAAAAATGAACGCCAAATTAAACGGCGTCGCCGCAAACGTTACGCCCATTTTCGCGAGCAGTTCGTGCATCGCCGGCATCACCGCGTTGGCCGCGAACTCGCGCGTCTCGGGCGATTGCTGGCCGGGTTTGATCAGAACGTTGACCAGCAGGTAGGTCACCACCGCCGAAGCGATGAAGTTGAACATGATCGTCGTGATGACGATATGGCTGCCGCGTTTCGCCTGCAGCCAGCCCGGGATCAACGCCCACGCTGCGCCACCGAACGCGCCCGCGAGCACGGCCAGCGGCAGCACCAGCCAGAACGACCACGTGCCGAACCAAAGACAGACCAGCCCGGTGCAAAGTCCCCCGATGTAGGCCTGGCCTTCGCCACCGATGTTGAAAAGCCCGGCGTGGTAGGCGACCGCCACTGCGAGCCCGGTGAACATAAAATTGGTCGCGTAATAGAGCGTATAGCCAACTCCCTCCTGCGAGCCGAGTGAGCCCGCGGCCATGAGTTTGAGCGCGGCCCACGGACTCTCGCCGAGCAGAAGGATGATCGCGCCCGAGACCAGCAACGCCGCGAGCAAGTTCACGACGGGCAACAGCGCGAGTTCCGCCCAGCGCGGGAGTTTGGCCGGAGAGCTCATCACCTGAGCGCGCCGCCGCCCTCGGCCGAGATGGTAAATTCCGGAAATGACCGGGCGCAGGCGCGCTCTCGCCGGATCGCCTTCATCCGCGTCCCTCCCCTTTCACACCCGCCATCATCAACCCGACTTTCCCCTCGGTCGCCTCATCGCCCGATAGCTCGCCCACGAGTTCGCCGCCGGCCAGCACAAGGATACGATCAGCGAGGCCCAGAATCTCATCGAGCTCGACCGAAACGACGAGCAACGCTTTGCCGGCATCGCGCAGCGCGATGAGTTTTTTGTGGATAAACTCAATCGCACCAATATCGACGCCGCGCGTTGGCTGGCCAATCAGCAGCACGCGCGGGTCGGAATCGATTTCGCGGGCCAGCACGAGCTTCTGCTGGTTGCCGCCCGAAAACGCACCGAGGCGCAACGCGGGATTCGGCGGGCGCACATCGTGCCCGCGCATTTTCTGCTCACAGTCAGCGAGTATCGCCGCGCCATTCATCAGCAGTCCGCGCTGAAACGCCGGAGCGTCGTGATAGCCAAGGATCGCGTTGTCCTGCGCCGAAAACTGCGCGACCACCCCGAGGCGAAGCCGGTCCTCGGGCACGTGCGCAAGCCCCAGCCGCCGACGCTCGTGCGGACCAAGCTCCTCGCGCACCAGCGCGCGCCCGCCCAGCGTGATCTCGCCCTGATCGGGCCGGCGGATACCCGCCAAAACTTCCAACAGCTCCGACTGCCCGTTGCCCGCGACGCCCGCGATGCCGACGATTTCGCCCGCGCGCAAATCGAGGCTCACGCCCTTAAGGCGTAAGACGCCCAACCGGTCACGCACTTCCAAGTCGCGGCCCGAAAGAACGACCTCACCCGGCCGGGCCGGCGTTTTCTCCACCTTTAGCAGCACAGAACGACCGACCATCTGTTCGGCGAGCGCGCGCGGCGACGTTTCCGCCGTGGCCGTTTCATGCACGATCGCGCCCTGTCGCATCACGGTCACGCGGTCGGTGATCGCCATGATCTCGCGCAATTTGTGCGTCACGAGAATAACGGCTTTCCCTTCCGCGCGCAGCCGCGCCAGCATTTTGAAAAATTGATCCGTCTCCTGCGGTGTGAGCACCGCCGTCGGTTCATCGAGAATGAGAATGTCCGCGCCGCGGTGCAGCGCCTTCAAAATTTCCACCCGCTGCTGCAGACCGACCGGCAGTTCGGAAACGACGGTGTCGAGCGGCACATCGAGACCGTAGTCACGCGCCAGCCGTTCCAATGCCGTGCGCGCCCGTGCTAGCCCACCGGCGAGTCGCGCTCCGCCTTCGACCCCGAGAATCACGTTTTCCAGCACCGTGAAATTTTCCACGAGCATGAAATGCTGGTGGACCATGCCAATGCCCGCGGCAATCGCGGCCTGTGGCGTGCGGATTTCGGCCGGCTGGCCATGGACGAAAATTTCCCCCGCATCGGCCGGATGAAAACCGTAGACGATATTCATCAGCGTCGATTTGCCCGCACCGTTTTCACCGATCAGCCCGTGAATGCTGCCGGCCGCGACCGAGAACGAAACGGAACGATTCGCATGCACGGCACCGAAGCGTTTATCGATGCCGCGAAGCTCGAGCGCCGGGGACACCGAGGACGTTTCCCGATTTTCAACCACGAGGTGAAACGGTTGAGGGCGCCGATGCGGAAAGCGAAAACAAATCGCGATCGCCGCAAAATTCCACGGAAATTTGGCCACGAAAAGGCATCAGACTTTCTCCGATGCTGCGGCCGGCGGAAGAGGCAGACAGAAGGAGCGGCAATCTTGGCGCCTCGGCGCGGCCAAACCTCCGGTCCGCCGCATCGACGCGAAACCCTAAACTCCAAACTCGAAACTCTAGCGCTCGATGGCCGCTACGGCGCCTTGTACTCGGATACTTTGAGTTTCCCGGAAATGATGTCGGCCTTCGCCGCGTTCAAGCGCTGCTCGATGGCAGGCGTGACGAGCGCGCGGTTGAATTCATCGATCGAGTAATCGACGCCCTGGTCGGACAGCCCGAGGACAAACTGGCCTGGTTTCCACGAGCCGCTTCTCGCGTCGGCGAACGCCTTGTAGACGGCGACATCGACGCGTTTGATCGCGGACGTCAGGACGCTGCCCGGATGCAGATAGTCCTGATTGCTATCACACCCGATACTGAGCTTGCCGGCGTCCTTTGCCGCCTGCATCACGCCCAATCCCGTTGCGCCCGCAGCGTGAAATACCACGTCGGCGCCGCGCCCAAACTGACTCTTCGCCAGCTCGGCGCCCTTGGCCGGATCGCCCCAGGCGGCGGGCGTGGAGCCGGTCATGTTTTGAAACACTTCCACGTCCGCCTTCACGTATTTTGCGCCTTCGGTGTAGCCCAGCGCGAATTTGCGGATAAGCGGGATATCCATGCCGCCGATAAAACCGATTTTCCCCGTTTTCGAAACGAGCGCGGCCGCCATGCCGCAAAGAAACGAGGATTCCTGTTCGCGAAAATTGACCGACTGGACGTTGGGCAGGTCGACGACGGCGTCGATGATGACGAACTTCACCTCGGGAAATTGTTTCGCGACCTTCTCGACGGCGGACGCCTGGGTGAAGCCCACGGCAACGATCACGGTGGCGCCGCGTTTGGCGAGCTGCGCCATCGCCTGTTCGCGTTGAGCGGCGTTGGTGATTTCGAATTCACGGAAGGCGACGCCGGAATCTTTTTTAAACCGTTCGGCGCCTTCGCTGGCGGATTGGTTGAAGGAGCGGTCAAACTTGCCGCCGAAATCGTAAACGATCGCCGGTGCGAACGCCTGGTCCGCCGCGCGACCGATCGGCGCAAAAAAAGCCGCGACGCCAAAGGCGCACGCGGCAAAGGAAAGAAGGCGACCGAACGAGATCAAAGGGGTGGTTTCCATACGGTGGCGTTCACGCTGCAAGAATCGGAGCAAGGTTCAATCGCGCAGACGCGTTTTTCGCCGGCGACGCGCGCCAAACATCAAAGCCTACTTCTTATACCAATCGCCGCTGTCTTTCTGGATCCAAACACCGGCGGCGCTGCTGGCCGCCAGCTGTTTCGCGCGGGCCCGGGCAACGGTTTCAGGGGAAGAGCCCGTCTGCTTGGCCAACGCGGCGTACACCGCTTCACGATCGCGATTCTCAGCTGCGACGACATCGCCGGCTTCCGCATTGCTCCCGCGCAACTCAACCAAGCCACGGTTATTTTCGCCGATAGCGCCCTGACTTTTAAGGGCATCGAGTTTGGACAAGCGCTGATCCATGCGCGCTTTAATCGCGCCCAGATCCTGGCCTTGGGACGGAGCGATACCGAACACCAGCGCGGTCATTAAAAGGACGAGACGGAGAAAATTCGTTTTCATGGGATTCAGGGTTTGGCGGAATTAACCGGGGAAGCGATGGAGGCCGATTTCTTGTCGAGATCGCCAAAGAAATCGCCGAGCGCCTGGTCGACCTTGACGTTCACGTCGAGGGTCGCGTGAACCTCGATGGGTTCGAGTTTCACATTGATGCAACCGGCCAGGAAAACAGCGCAGCTAAAAAGTAGAAAAACACGAGGCATCGCAAAAAGGGGTACCGCTCGGACTGCGCGTGGCAACGAAAGTTTCAAAATGCGGCGCCCAACTGACGCCCGATCGTGGAACCTCGCAGCTCAGCGCGGAGGGTCGCACGGCGCGAGCAGCACAAAAAGCGCGGCACCTAAGATAGGTCCGAAGATAAGGCGGGCAGCCTTAATCCGCCGCTTCAAGGCCCCTTATCCCGATTGAGCACCGCCAAACGGGCCCGTTAAACGTAACGCGCCCTACCCTTCAGACCCACGCTAGGGCTTGGGCGCCGCGGCCGCCGGCAACACAAAATCCTTGCCGTTCACTTTCACGTTTTTCAGCACCAGGTTTTCGACCTTACCCAACGCGAGCCGATCGTCGGCGAGAGTGAGATCAATGTTTTCCAACGTGATATTGCTGATCGTGCTTTTCTCGTGCCCACCGAGGGCGCCAAGCGTGCGAAATTGACCGCTGACGTTTCGAATCGTGACCCCGTTGACCGTCGACATTGGCGGCGGCTGACCCTTCAAATCGAAAAACTGAGACCACGGCGCGACGTTCATGATGCGGCCACCGCCGCCGCTCACCTTGATGTTCTCGATCAGAATATTTTCGTAGTGCTGGGGAGTGTCGGGCCGAAGCTTGAGCGTCAGCAACGTGGCTCGCCCGGAGATCACGTTATTGCGCGCGGTGACGTTGCGTACGGTGGTCGCCTCGCTGCCGCAGGTGATCATGCCGTTACCGTCGCCGAATTCACAGTCCTCGATCAAAATATTTTCGACCGGCGGGCTGTCTTTGTCGTTCGCCGCGAATGGACCCTTGCTGCCTTTCAACGCGACGTTGTCGTCGTTGCACGAAATGTAGCACTTCCGGATGGTGACGTTTTGGGAACTGTCGATGTCCATGCCATCCGTGCTCGGCCCGCGCAGCGCGGCGGTGACGCTCGGGACGGTGATGCGCACGCCTTCGACCACGACATCGCGGCAATTGTAGATGTGAAGATTCCAGAAACCGGAATCTTGGAGCGAAATGCCTTCGATGCGTACGTCGCGGCAACGGTCGATAAACATCAGGCGAGGACGCTCGACTTCGAGGTTGGTGCATTTCGGATTTTCCCGGCGCCGTTGCCAGAAGGCTTCCCAGTAGACCGGGCCGCTACCATCCAGCTTGCCCTTGCCGGTGATGCGCACGCGATCCATGCCCTGCGCGTTTACGAGCGCCATGCGCCACGGTTCAAAGTGACCTTCGATGCGGGTTTCGCGCTTCGGGTAATCCTCGATTTGCTTCGAGCCGAGCAGCACCGCGCCTTCCGCGAGATAGAGTTCGACGCCAGATTTTAGAAAAATTGAACCACTGCGAAAAACACCCGTCGGGATCTCGACCACGCCGCCGCCCGCCGCACTGGCCGTGTCGATCGCTTTCTGGATGGCTGCGGTGTTTAGCGTCACGCCGCCCGCTTCCGCGCCGAACTCAGCGATCGAGTAATGTTTCGCCGCAGCCGCCGCGAACGCGGACGGCGGCATGGCCGCGGCAATAAGAACGATCAGGGCAGCAGTGAAGGGACGGAAACCGCAGGGCATAGGAGTGAAGGGGTTGATTAAAATCAGGACACAAGCCTTCCCGTTTACAGTCACGCGGGAATCGGACAGTGGAATTTGAGTCTACCACCTGTCCCAATCAGGTCCGGCCGGTCGCACCAGCAAGCGGTCCGCGAGGTAAATCGATTCCTCGATGCCATGCGCGACGCAGACGATGGTTTTCCGGAACTCAGCCCAGATGCGAAGCAACTCGTGTTGCAACGAGCGACGGGTGAGCGCATCGAGCGTGTGGAACGGTTAATCTACGAGCAGAACGGGTAAATCCAACGGCAGCGCGGAACCAGCTCGTGGGATGGAGGCAGATTGCGGCGGCTTTTTGGATCTAGGCGACGCGTTTCCCTCAGTAAAATACGCTGCGGTCCAGCGAACGGTACTGGATGGCCTCGAGCAGATGATTCGCCTCGATGGAGTCCGTCGCGGCGAGATCGGCGATGGTGCGGGCCACTTTCAAAATGCGATCGTAAGCGCGCGCCGACAGGTTGAGTTGCTCCATCGCCTGTTGCAGCAGATCGCCGAGCGTGGAGTCGATCGCGCCGTGTTTGCGGATCTGGGCGTGGGACATACGGGCGTTGGTCGTGGTCTTCGAGCCGGCGAAGCGGGCATGCTGGCGCGTGCGGGCGGCCTGCACCCGCTCGCGTAAAACCGCCGACGTTTCGCCGGGCAGGCTCGAGCGGAGTTCGGTGATGCCCACCGCCGGCGCCTCGATGTGGAGGTCAATCCGGTCGAGCAACGGCCCGCTGATGCGCGCCCGATAGCGCTGCACTTGGGAAGGCGCGCAACGACACTCGTGCTTGGGATCGCCGAGATATCCGCACGGACACGGATTCATGGCCGCAACCAACATGAAGGCACACGGGAGAGTGACTTTGCCGGCACTGCGCGAGATCGTGACCACGCCGTCTTCGAGCGGTTGCCGCAGGACTTCGAGAGCGGAGCGCTTGAACTCGGGTAATTCGTCGAGAAACAACACGCCGTGATGCGCCAGCGAAATTTCCCCAGGACCGGGAATGGTGCCGCCACCCAGCAGAGCGATGTCCGACACCGTGTGATGCGGCGAACGAAAGGGCCGCGCACCCCACGTTGTCTCACCCGAAATCGTGCGACCCGCCGCCGAGTGAATGCTCAGAATTTCGAGATGCTCTTCGAGGGTCGGCGGCGGCATGATCGTCGGCAGACGTTTCGCGACCATCGATTTGCCGGCACCTGGCGGTCCGATCACCAGAAGATTATGCGAACCCGCCACCGCAACTTCGACCGCCCGACGCAGCGCGTGCTGGCCCTTGATCTCCGAAAAATCAGCCGTGGCATCGAGCGACGGCGCCGCCGTGGCGCGATGGCGGGCCAGTGCGGGGTCCAGCGGCACCAGCGGCTTTTCGCCGCTGAGAAAACGAAAAGCCTGGTCGAGGGATTCGACGCGGTAGACCGCGACGCCCTCCACCAACGCGGCCTCCTCGGCCGAAAGCGCGGGTAGCAACACGCCCCGTTTCCCGAGCGAGCGGGCGAGTCGCGTCATCGCGAGCGCACCTCGGACTGGACGCGTCGCACCGGAAAGACTCAGTTCGCCCGCGATCAGAAAATCATCCAGCGCAGGCGCGAGCAGTTGTTTCGTCGCCACGAGAATGCCGAGCGCGATCGGGAGATCGTAGATCGGGCCTTCCTTGCGCAGATGGCCCGGAGCGAGGTTGATCGTGGTGCGGGTGCGCGGGGGTTTGAAGCCGCTGTTGCCAAGCGCGGAAAAAACGCGGTCCTCTGATTCCTTCACAGCAGCGTCGGGCAAACCGACGAGATAGATGCGGGGTTCGCCCGCTTCGCCGGCGTTGACTTCGACGTGAACGGGCGCGGCCTCGATGCCTTGCAGCGCCGCCGAGGAGATTGTGGCGAGCATAACGTCAGCCGCCCTTCAGTCCGCGTTTGATGATCTCGATATTTTGCCCGGCGGCGACGAGGTAACGATTGGCTCCACCCGGATAGGGCGCGGCGAGCGGGCGGTTCATAAATTCATCCGACTCTCGAAATTCGCGGTCAAGCGCGCCGAGTTCATCGGGTTAAGGATCGACGCGCCCGGAAACAGGACGCGAAAGATGACGCCGGTGAAGTGCTCCAGCGCGACCAGATCCTTGGTGCTGACCGGGAACGGCGACGTCGCGGGAGTCATGCGGATCGATCGTTAAAATCCCCTTGAAGGCCCGTTGGCATTGGCGCGATTACGAATTTGCAGAAAAGCGGAGCAAGGCCTAACCCTGTCTTTCACGTTGTATGACACTGGGTATTACCGGCGGGATCGGATGCGGCAAATCAAGCGCTGCGCAGGCTTTCGCGGCGCGGGGCTTTGCCCTGATCGACTCCGATGCTTTGATCCGCGAACAGGTCCTGACCGCGCCGTCCATCGTCGAGGCCGTGCGGCAGCGCTATGGCGATGGCGTCGTGACTGCCGCCGGCACCATCGATCGCTCCGCGCTGGCGAGTCGCATCTTCACTGATGACACAGAACGCCATTGGCTGGAAAGCCTGACGCATCCGGTCCTTTTGGAACTGTGGCGTCGGCTGCTCGCTGGAAACCCGGCAGGGCCTTGGGCCGTGGAGGTACCGCTGCTGTTTGAGCAAAGTTTGGAAAATTGGTTTGATTTCACGATCTGCGTGGCCTGTTCTCCGAGCCAGCAACTCGCCCGTCTGGAGCAACGCGGCCTCTCGCGCACGCTCGCCGGCCAACGTATCTCAAAGCAATTGCCGCTGGCGCGCAAAATCGAGTTGGCTGACATGGTCCTGTGGAACGACGGCTCCGCCGCTTTTCTCCAAGCTCAGGTCGACCACCTCATCGCTGCGCTGCCGGCCCTCCGCTAACTCCCATTTCGCGCCTTTATCCGGGCGCACCCTCCCTGTTTTTCGTTCAATTTTTCATGGAAATTCCTCCCAGCCACGACGACTCCGCGTCGTCCGCCCAGCCCGATTCGACGGGCGGCAAAACCAAGAAGACGGTGCGTCCCCGCGCCAGCGCCCGCGCTCCCCGCAAGCCGAAGGCCGCCAAGTCAGACGCTGCCTCTGAGGCGCCTGCTGGCCAGCCGGCTTCCGCCCGCGAACCCGACGCGCCCCGTCAGACGGAGATTTTTCAACCCGAACCGCCTGCGCCCCGCGCTTCATTTTCTCCGGACCCGAGCGCTTCGCGTGAAAACAATGCCCCGGCCGATCAGGGCAGCAGCTCCGGCCCTGCCGGCGATGGCCCGAATCACGACAGTGCCGCTCAGGATCACGGTGGTGGTGGGAGTGGCGAAGGAAACTTCCAAGGCGGCGGCCAGCCCCAACACCGCGGCGGTGGTGGGGGTCATGGCGGTGGCGGCGGTCAGGGCGAGTGGCAGGACCGCAACGCTTGGAAGCGCAACAAGCGCAAGCGTGGGCGCCATGGCGGCGGCCCGTGGCAACCCAATGGTCCGGGTCCCAGTTCCGGCGGCGGTGGTGGTGGCGCCCCCAGCGCCCCGTTTCATCCGCCCCAACCTCCCCCACCCAGCGCGCCGAAACATTTTGGCGACTTGCCGAATCCCGCGCGATTCTCCGATCTCACCGCGCTGGCCGCGACCGCCCAGGATATTTCATCCGGCGGCGGCGAACCAGTCGTGTTGGAAAAACTCTACGCGCTGAGTCTCGCCGATCTCACCGCTTACACGCGGGCCCAAGGTATCGCTTTCGAGGGCGCACCCACCCGAAAACAATTTCAGGCGATGATCTTCGCGGCCGCCACCGCGGCCAAACGCCCGATTCTCGATCGCGGCTACATCGATATCAACGATCTCGGCGCCTTCATCGTCCACGAGCAGGGCAACTACCGGCTTTACTCAGACGACGCCTTTCTCCCCGAGACGTTGATCGCTCGCTACGGCCTCAAACGCGGGCACCAAGTTGAAGTCCAGGTCCAAGCCCCGCTCCCCGGCGAACGCTGCCCGTCAGTGGTGCGCATCGATAAAGTCATGGGCATGGCGCCGGGCGACATCGCGAACGTCGTGCCGTTTGAGGAGCTCGTGCCTTACTACCCGTTGAAACGCATCCTGCTCGAAGATGCCGAGGTCGTGAAGGACGTCTCGATGCGCGCGATCGATATCCTGACCCCGATCGGCTTTGGCCAGCGCGCGCTCATCGTCGCACCGCCGCGCACGGGCAAAACCGTGTTGCTGCAAAATATCGCGAACTCGATCTCGGCGAACAGCCCCGACGTAAAGCTCATCCTGCTGCTCATCGACGAACGCCCCGAGGAGGTCACGGATTTCCGCCGCCACACGAAAGGGGAAGTCGTTTCCTCGACCTTCGACGAAACGCCCGAGAGCCACGTTCACTGCGCCGAAATGGTCGGTGAAAAAGCCCGCCGCCTCGTCGAGCAAGGCCAGCATGTCGTCATCCTTCTCGACTCGATCACGCGTCTCGCCCGCGCCTACAACGCCCTGACGGGCAACGCCGGAAAAACGATGTCGGGCGGTCTCGAATCAAACGCGCTGCAAAAGCCGAAACGTTTCTTCGGCGCCGCGCGCAACATCGAGGGCGCCGGCAGTCTCACGATCATCGCCACCGCGCTGATCGACACCGGCTCGCGCATGGACGAGATCATCTTCGAGGAATTCAAGGGCACCGGTAATTGCGAGGTGCATCTGGACCGCGGCCTGGTCGAGCGCCGGATTTTCCCCGCGATCAACATCGACCGCTCCGGCACGCGCAAGGAAGAGCTCATTTATCACCCCGAGGAATTGCAGCGCATCTTTGGCCTGCGCCGCGCGATGCAGGGCCTCGGCCCGATCGAATCGATGGAAATGCTGATCACCCGGCTCAAGAAGACGAAGTCCAACGCCGAGTTCCTCCTCAGCCTGAGCCGGCAGTAAACCACCCCGCCCGATGTCCTCGTCACCGACCCGTTCCGCGCTTTCCGCCAAGACGGGCGGAGCCGACGATTTCATCGTCCAGCTGGCGCTCAGCAAAGGCCTGCTCACCGAGCAACAAATCGCCCACGCCCGGAGCATCGCCGCCACCCACGACGATCTCACGGTGCCGGCACGGCGGCTGTTCGATGTGCTGGTGGACGCAGCGCTCATCGACGCCCAACGCGTCGCGGCCCTGCTGGCCGAGGAGTTCGGCATGCCGCTCGCGCCGGACCTCGCCGCGCTCCGCGTCCCCGGCGATGTCCTGGGCCTCGTGCCCCGCGAACTCGCCGCCCACTATCACCTGCTGCCCTTCGCGCACGACGGTCGCACGCTTCGGGTCGCAGTGGCCGATCCCTTGGATAGCGACGGCATCGACAGCCTCGGCCACATGCTGAAGCTCACCATCGAGCCGCATGTCGCCGCGGCGGCCGACATCGCCGCCGCGATCGACCGTTTCTACGGAAAAGACGCGGGCTCGATCGACGAGCTGCTCAATAATCTCTCCGCCGCCGGCAATGGCGGCCCGGCCGCCACCACGACCGCGAGCAGCGCCGGCGACATCAGCGACACCGAGGCCGATGCGCCCGTGGTGAAACTCGTCCACACCATTATTCTCGAGGCGATCCAGCGCCGCGCTTCCGACATTCACCTCGAGCCGTTAGAGAAACGTTTCCGCGTGCGCTACCGCATCGACGGCGTGCTCCTCGAAGTTGAAAATCCGCCGAAGCGACTCCAGCTCGCGATGATCTCCCGCCTGAAAATCATGGCGAACATCAGCATCGCGGAGAAACGCATCCCGCAGGACGGCCGCATCCAGATCGTCATGAACGGCCGTCAGCTCGACCTGCGCGTGTCGTCGCTGCCCACCGCCCACGGCGAGAGCATCGTGATGCGCATCCTCGACAAGGAAGGCCTGCAACTCGGCCTGCCCGAACTCGGTTTTTTCAGCGACGACCAGCAAACCCTCGAGCGCCTCATCGCCCTGCCCGACGGCATCGTACTCGTCACGGGACCGACCGGCTCCGGCAAGACCACCACGCTCTACAGCTGCCTCCACGTCATCAACAAACCCGACCGCAAGATCATCACCGTCGAGGATCCGGTCGAGTATCAGCTCAACGGCATCAACCAGGTCCCGGTGCGCGCGGAAGTCGGCCTCACCTTCGCCGCCGCGCTGCGGGCGATGCTCCGGCAGGCGCCGAATATCGTGATGATCGGCGAAATCCGCGACCTCGAGACGGCGGAGATCGCCATCAACGCCTCGCTCACGGGCCACATGGTATTCTCCACGTTGCACACGAACGACGCGCCCAGCGCCGTCACCCGCCTCATCGACATCGGCGTGAAACCGTTCCTTGTTTCCACCGCGCTCCGCGCGACGATGGCGCAGCGCCTCGTGCGTAAAATCTGTGCGAAGTGCCGCCAGCCCTACACGCCCGAACCGCACGAACTGCGCGCGCTCGAACTCAACGCATCCCAGATCGCCACCGCAAATTTCTCCCGCGGCGCCGGTTGTGCGGCCTGCAACGGCACCGGTTTTCGCGGCCGCCTCAGCATCGTCGAGATTTTCTCCGTCAACGAAGAGCTCCAGCGCATGATCTATGATCACGCCGGGTCCGCCAAACTCCGCGAAAAAGCCCGCGCCCTCGGCATGCGCACGATGCGCGAAGATGGCGCCCGCAAAGTCATCGCCGGTCTCACGACGTTCGAGGAAGTCGTCTCGATCACCGTGGGGGACGCAAGCTGACCGGCATCGCCCACGTTCGTCCGACCGCCTTCACCGTGCCCTACGAAATGAACGATCTGCTCGAACTCGTCGTCGAGCAAAACGCGTCCGATCTCCACTTGCAGGTCGGCCAGCCGCCTACGCTGCGGCTGAGCGGCAGCATGACCCCCATCGACGGGCCGGATCTCACGCCGGCCGACACCGAGCTGCTCATGCAGGCGATCACGCCGGACAATCACATCAGCGCCGTGAAGCTGAATGGCGGCACCGATTTCGGTTTCGCGTTCGGCGCGAAAGCCCGGTTCCGCGTCTCCGTGCTGCGCTCGAAGGGTTACTACGGCTTGGTCCTCCGCCAGATTCCCTGCAAAATGTTCGGCCTGCGCGACATTGGCCTGCCCGACAAGATCCGCGAACTGCTTTACCGTCCGCGCGGCCTGATTCTCGTCACGGGCCCGACCGGCTCCGGCAAATCCACCACGCTCGCCTCGATGGTGAACTACATCAACGAGCACCGCGAAGGTCACATCATCACGATCGAGGACCCGATCGAGTATTACCATCCGCACAAACGCTGCATCGTGACGCAGCGGGAAGTGCACGTCGATGTGCCGAGCTTTTCGGAGGCGATCCGCCGCGCGCTTCGCCAGGACCCGGACATCATCCTGGTCGGTGAAATGCGCGACCTCGAAACCATCGAGGCCGCGATCAGCGCCGCCGAGACCGGCCACTTGGTCTTCGGTACGCTACACACGAACAGCGCGGCCAAGACCGTCGACCGCATCGTCGACGCGTTTCCGGCGAGCATAAAGGACCTGATTCGTACCCAGCTTGCGTCGTCGCTGATCGCGGTCGTTTCCCAAGTGCTCTGCAAGAAAATCGGCGGCGGCCGCATCGCGGGCTACGAGATCATGGTTACCACGACCTCGATCGCCGCGCTCATTCGCGAAAACAAAACCTTCCGCATCACCTCGGATATTCAGACCGGTGCCAACCTCGGCATGATCACGATGGACACGCATCTGATGAGTCTGGTGAACCGAGAACTCATTTCACCCGACGAGGCCCTGGAAAAAGCGCAAGACCCGCTCGTGATGCGCGAGAAGCTCCTCGCGAGCGGCGCGCAGTTGCGGGAGTTGTGAGCGCGCTGTTCGGAAAAAGTTAGAGCGGCTCCGCTTGGTATCAGGCGGACCGACGCCGTTGCATCCGAGGTGGGCCAGCTCGCTTGCGAGCGCCGGAGCGTTCCGCCAGGCAGACGGCCCACGCACTCACTCAACCATCGCGGCCGTCCGAGTGTCCTTCATTTCAACCGCATCGTTCAGACTGAGATGATGCCCAAAACGCCACGAATCCGAATTTTCGAGTAGCAAAACGCGTGAGCGTTTCGGAGGAACTCCTCGAACGGCCTCACGACTTCGCTACGCGGGAAAGCCCTTTTAGACGCCTTCTTGTGCCGTAACCTCTGGCGCATATCTTGGGTTGATTGAGGAATCCGTTCCCAGCTTCGTCGTATAGTTCCAGAATGGCTCCCGTGAAAAAGCAAAATACAATTATCCTCATCGCTATCGTGGTTTTGTCGGGAGGCGCCATTGCAATCTGGCCGAAACAGGAGCTATCCCGAGCTACTGATAAAGCGGTAGAGATGCTGCGCCACCCGGCACCGGTTGGTCCTGATGCTAAACAGGGGCTGTTTGTAGTAGCGCCAGTTCAAACTGAGGTAACACCTGGCGCCGGAAGTCCTCAAAAAAAATTTGCCGATATGGATGTTTTGGAGCGGAACGCCATCAGGCGAGAGATCGCAAAACAAGAATTGCCCGCAATTTTTCAGGCTATGCTTAACGCCGAACGGGTAGAGCATGATCCGATGAAGCAGATGGGGCTCCAAACAACCTTGGCTGGCGCTTTGACGGAAAAGCCAGCGAGCCCAGAGTTTCTGAAGCAGCTACGAGCATTCTTGACCGACCGTTCGAACTCCTACTTTGAGAGACAGTTACTAATTGGAGCTCTTGAATCCGCTTCAACTAAAGAAACGGTAGATTTGTTAATCAACGTTGCGAATAGTTCCTCAGAG
Source organism: uncultured Opitutia bacterium (assembly GCA_903919985.1). Classification (GTDB taxonomy): domain Bacteria; phylum Verrucomicrobiota; class Verrucomicrobiia; order Opitutales; family Opitutaceae; genus Tous-C4FEB. Next base: position 56,500 of record CAIXKG010000204.1, read on the forward strand.
CAAGAAATCAAGGAGTCGGCGGGCAACGTCGCCGCAGTGGGAAACTTGGGCCGGGGTCGCTCGGAACTGTCTCCGGCCCTCGAACGGGTTTGGCGAGAATCTAAAAACCCGAACGAGCTGTTGAGTACGGCCTCATCGATGGCGAAAATTGGAACACCCAGCGGCATTGACCTTTTGCTGTCAGCTGTGTTGTCACCCGATGGACGGGATAAAGCTCGGCTGGATGCGGCCCAACGTGCGCTGCAGAAAATATTTTCCCAATGCAGTGCCGCCGTTGATCGCTCGGCTCGCCAACCAATCGCCCATGAGCACCAACGCCAAGCTGGTGGCTCCCATACTCGTCAAAATTGGCGATGCCGCCGCCGGAAAA
>CAIXKG010000205.1 GCA_903919985.1 uncultured Opitutia bacterium
ACGCCTGCCGCTACCGTCTTTAGCGGCGACGCTTTTGGTTAAAGCGCCTTGGTCGCGCCCGGGGGCCGCGCGCGACCTTGTTCGGATCCGGGCGCAAAATGGAGTTTGAGTCGGCTGGCATTTCCGTGTGTTCCGTGTGGCTCCGTGGAATTTCCCAAACTCATTTGCTTCGACTGCGACAGCACGCTCAGCGCGATCGAGGGCATCGACGAACTCGCGCGGGTGCGCGGTCCTGATATTTTTGCACAGGTCGAGGCTATGACGAACGACGCCATGAACGGGAAACTTTCCGTCGAGGCCGTGTTCGCTCGCCGCCTGGAAATCATCCAGCCCCGGCTCGTTGACGTGGCGGCGATCGGCCAGCGCTATATCGAAACGATCGAACCGACGGCCCGTGCGACGGTGGCCGCGCTCCAGCGACAAGGCTGGCAGGTGGTGATCGTGAGCGGCGGGTTTCGACCGGCCATCCGGCCTCTGGCGGATCTACTCGGCGTGGCCCGGGTGGAGGCGGTTGATTTATTTTTCGACGAAGCAGGGAATTACCGGGGATTCGACGAGCGATTTCCAACAACGCGCTCGGGTGGAAAACCGGAAGTCGTCGCGGCGCTGCGGCGTGAGTTGCAGCCGGCCCGCACGGTAATGGTGGGCGACGGGGTAAGCGATATGGAGGCGAAGCCGATGGTGGATGTGTTTGTCGGTTTCGGTCGTTACGTCGAACGAGCGAAGGTGAAGGCCGGTGCCCATCATTTCATCCGTTCGCTGGACGCGTTGCCGGCGTTACTCGCATGAGTGCAGCGGGGACAGCGCTGTTTCCGCTCCCGCTCGATGCGTATACGCCGCCGGTGGGCGCAGGACTACTCGAGACGCTGATCGCCCGCGGGCAAGCGGAGCCATTCAACGTCATCGCCTCGGGTCTATTTTTCGCGGCGATTCTGCACACGTTTCTGGCCGGAAAAATTCAGCACCTCGCGCACCGAGTTGAAGTGCAGCACGCCGCGCGTACCCACACCAACGGACGGCGCAACGCGCCCGGGAGCCAATCGGCCGAGGTGAGCTTCGCGGGCCAGATCTTACATTTTTTCGGCGAGATCGAGGCGATCTTTGGGATTTGGGCCGTGGTGCTCGGCGCTGCGATTGTCGTTTTCAAGGGCCTGCCGACGGCGATCGACTACGTCGCGCACACGGTGAACTACACCGAGGCGATGTTCGTCGTGGTCGTGATGGCGGTCGCGGGGACGCGTCCGGTGCTCGTGCTGGCGGAGCGGTTTTTGCGTGGTGTGGCCCGACTGGGCCGCGCGACGCCCGCGGCGTGGTGGCTTTCCATCCTCATCGTCGCGCCGGTGCTTGGGTCGTTTATCACCGAACCGGCGGCCATGACCATTGCGGCGCTGCTGCTAGGGAAACAATTCTACGCGCTGAATCCGAGCCCTCGGCTCAAATACGCGACACTCGGGCTGCTCTTCGTGAACGTGTCGGTCGGCGGCACACTGACGCATTTTGCCGCGCCGCCGGTATTGATGGTGGCGGCACCTTGGCAGTGGGGGCTCGGGCACATGCTGCAGAATTTTGGCTGGAAGGCGGTGGTCGGAATCGCGGCCGCGACGCTCGTTTATTTTTTCCGGTTTCGCGGGGAGCTGCGCACATTAAGGCCCGCGTCTGAGCAGGATGCCGCCCGCGGCGGCGAAGCGAACGTGGCGCCCATTCCGGCGTGGGTGACGGTCGCGCAGCTCGGCTTCCTGGCGATGGTGGTCGCGACGGCGCACTATCCGGTGCTGTTCATCGCGGCGTTTTTATTCTTCATCGCGTTCACGCAGGCAACGGCGCACCACCAAAGCGGTATCGACCTGCGCGCACCGGTGCTCGTGGGATTTTTCCTCGCTGGGCTCGTGGTGCACGGCGGGCTGCAAGGTTGGTGGATCCAGCCTGTCCTACAGAGCCTCGCGGAGAAGCCGTTGTTTTTCGCGGCGACCGCACTGACGGCGTTCAACGACAATGCGGCGATCACCTATCTCGCGACGCTCGTGCCGAATTTCAGCGACGCCATGAAGCACGCGGTCGTCGCCGGTGCAGTGACCGGCGGAGGACTCACAGTGATCGCCAACGCCCCCAACCCCGCGGGGCAGGCGATTCTGAAAAACTACTTCCCCGACGGCATCGCGCCGCTGGGTTTATTTCTCGGCGCGCTCGTGCCGACCCTCGTGATGGCAATTTGCTTCTTGGTGCTCTGATCGGTTCAACCCAAAGCGTAGCGGCTAACGACGTAGCGGCAGGCGTCCCTGCCTGCCGATGGGCGAACGCCTAACCCGCCCCGCAGAGACGCCTGCCGCTACTCAAAACGGCCACGGGAAAAAATAAACCGCGCTGAATTAAGGAAGGAGGCCCTGCGCGGTCGTGGGGTTGAGCGACGCTTTGGATACGGAGCGTGAGCGGCGGCGAGGCGACGGCTGAAGCCGAATTTGTCCTTCGGCGCTTTCGCCGACTCCTTCGCGGCATCGAGGATGGGGGGAAGTTTCGTGAGGACCTCGTCACGCCTCCAATAAAAATTGGAAAGTTTTTTTGCCCCCACTCGAAATACGAAAAATCACGCCAACGGAGTTTCAGAGGAGATCCGGGACCAATTCGATGTCGCCGCATTGCGCGATAATTTTGTCCGCGTCGGTCGGTCGTCCGGGTATTCGTGGCCGCGGCCGCAAGGCACCACGGGGGTTTGGCGCGTCTGATCGGTTTAGCAATTGGCTTCAACCGTGCCGTCTTCATCAATTCGCCATTCACCGCTTTTACGCGGGGCACTAAAATATTCATGGACCAACTCTCACTTTTTCTTCGCCGGCTGGCGATTAGGGCGCTGGTCACGGCGGTCCTGCTCGGACTCGCGGTGGCGGCGGGCGCCTACTGGCTTTTCGCTCACGATTCGGCGGACTTCGAGGCCGTGCGCCAGGACCGGTTGGGGGCGTTGAATGCCGAACGAATTAAGTTCAAGGCGGCGAGCGTTGACGTGGAAAACAAATTGGCGCGCTTGTCCGGGGAAACGACCGCGCAGTTGGAGCGACTCAAGCAGGCGGACAGCATCATCGTGCGGCTGAATGAGCTCGAAAGCACCTGGGAGAAATATTTCGGCAATCGCGCGCAACAGAAGGCCAACGCGGAGCAACTCGAGCGCATGCAGACGGTGCGGGACGACGCAGGGAAGAAGGTGTTGCAGTCCAAGAAAGACTACACGCGCGCGACGTGGGAACGTGACGGAATCGAAATCGCCCTCGCGAAAACGGAAGCGGGTTTGAAGCAAGCGGAGGTGAAGCGATCGCGCGTTCGATACTATGTCGAGGCAGCGTGGGAGTGGGAGAGTCCTTGGGCGGTCGCGGCGGCGTGGTTGTTTCTGCTGGGCCCGACCGCGCGCCGTATCGCGCGGTTTTTTCTGAAACGGGGCGGCCGAGGCCTGACGTCTTAGCCGGAACGCAGCGGTCGACCTGAAGCGCGCTCGGTCGGGGGCGATAATGGAGAACGTGCGAAGGCCGCTCCGCTGGCCGACGCTCCGACGCTCGTGAGCGATCTCACCCACCTCGAAGGCAACGGCATCGTTTGGGTCAATGTTCGGACTTGCGGCCAAGGCCGGACGTGCCCCCAGTTTTCGGCGATCATGAGTCTTCCTGAAGTTCAAAAATCCCGGAGCGGCGATGCCGTGGCAGTGCTCTTCGACTGGGATGGTGTGATCATCGATTCATCCCGGCAGCATGAGGAGAGTTGGGAACGCCTCGCTGTTGAAGAGAACGTGGCGCTCCCCGCCGACCATTTTAAAGTGGGCTTCGGAAAAAAGAACGAGTGGATCATTCCGCATCTTTTACAGTGGACCGAAGATCCCGCCGAAGTGCGCCGGCTTTCGTTGCGCAAGGAAGCGCTCTACCGAGAAATCGTCGTGGAGCGCGGGTTGGAGGCTTTGCCTGGCGTGCATATTTTCCTCGAGCGATTGCGCGCGGCGGGCGTGCCGAATTGCATCGGCTCATCGACCCACCGGGAAAACATTCTGACAATCCTCGGCGTTTTGAAGTTCGACGGGTTGTTTGGCGGCATGGTCACGTCGGAGGATGTAAATCACGGCAAACCGCACCCGGACGTTTTCCTAAAAGCCGCGGCCAAGACCGGCGTGCCGCCGGCGCGGTGCATCGTGTTCGAAGACGCCTTAGCCGGCATCGAAGCGGGGCACGCGGGCGGAATGAAGGTCGTGGGGGTGGCGACGACGCATGCGGCCGCCGTGCTTGAGGGCCGGGTGCATCGCGTGGTGGCACGGCTCGACGAACTCACGGTGCCGGACTTGCGAGCGATTGTCGCTGGCTAGGGAGTGTCCGCTGGGAGCGCGGCCACCCCCAGCCGCTTTTCGACAATGCGGCCGAGGGCGGCCGCGCTCCCAATCCGGGTTTGAAGCCACGCCCCAGTCATTGAATCTTGCCGGTGCTTCCCGTGATGCGAGAATGGCTATTCCGGGCGATCTGGATTTCGTGGCTCGCACTTAAACCATCATGCTTTTCAAGCTCGCTTCAGAATACCAGCCGACGGGAGACCAGCCGCAGGCGATCGAGAAACTCGTCGGTTCCATCAAGGCCGGTAATCGCGACCAGACTCTGCTTGGCGTCACGGGCTCCGGAAAAACGTTCACCATGGCGAACGTCATCGCGCAATGCGACCGCCCGGTGCTGATCATTTCGCACAACAAAACCCTCGCGGCGCAGCTGTACTCGGAGTTCAAGAATTTCTTCCCGGAAAACTCGGTCGAATATTTTGTCAGTTACTACGATTACTACCAGCCCGAGGCCTACGTGCCTTCAAGCGACACCTACATCGAGAAGGATTCCTCGATCAACCAGGAGATCGAACGGCTGCGGATCGCGACCACGAGTTCGCTCGTGAGCCGGCGCGATGTGATTGTGGTGGCGAGCGTGTCGTGCATCTACGGTCTCGGTTCACCCGAGACCTTTAGCGAAATGTGCATCGCGATCCGCAAGCACGACGAACTCGGTCGCAACGCCTTCCTCGAGCGGCTCGTGGAAAATCGCTATGAGCGTAACGACTACGACCTGAAACGCGGCTCGTTCCGCGTACGCGGCGACGTGGTCGATGTGATGCCGGCGTACCTGGAGCACGGCCTGCGGGTGGAGTTTTTCGGCGATGCGGTTGATGCGATCACGGAATTCGAGCCGGTGAGCGGCGACGTGTTGCGCACGCTCGACCAGTTTGATCTTTACCCGGCGAATCAATACGTGACCACGCGCGGCAAACTCGAGCCGGCGATCGCCGCGGTGAAGGCGGAGCTGGAGGAACGCGTGGCGTATTTCGAGGGCAAAGGCCTCCTGCTCGAGGCGCAACGCATCAAAATGCGCACGAGCTACGACCTCGAGATGCTGCAGGAAATGGGCTTCTGCAACGGCATCGAAAATTATTCAGCGCATCTGACCGGGCGCAAACCGGGCGACCGACCGTTCTGCCTGATCGATTTTTTTCCGAAAGATTTAATCGTGATGATCGACGAGAGCCACGCCACCGTTTCCCAGATCGGCGGGATGTACAACGGCGACCTCGCGCGCAAAACCACGTTGGTGAATTTTGGCTTCCGCCTGCCGTCGGCGCTCGACAACCGGCCGCAAAGCTTCGCGGAGTTTCGCCAAATCACCGGCCAGACGCTTTACGTTTCGGCCACGCCGGCGGAGTACGAACTCAAGGCTTCTACCGTCATAGCGGAGCAGGTGATCCGGCCGACCGGTCTGCTTGATCCGGTGATCACGGTGCGCTCCACGAAGGGGCAGGTGGAGAATTTGATTTCAGAGATCAAGCTGGCCGTGTTGGCCGGCGAACGTGTGCTCGTCACGACGCTGACCAAGCGGCTCTCGGAGGATCTCACGAGTTACATGCGCGAGTCGAATATCCGCGTGGAGTATCTGCATTCCGATATCGACGCGATCGAGCGCGTGGAGATTTTACGCAATCTGCGGTTGGGAAACTTCGACGTGTTGATCGGCATCAACCTCCTCCGCGAAGGACTCGACCTGCCAGAGGTGGCGCTCGTCGCGATTCTGGATGCGGACAAGGAGGGATTTCTGCGCAGCGAAACCAGCTTGATCCAGACTTCCGGCCGGGCGGCGCGGCACGAAAAAGGCCGGGTGATTTTTTACGCCGATAAAGAAACGGCTTCGATTAAACGCACGATCGCCGTGACAAGTGCACGCCGGGCCAAGCAACTCGCGTATAACACCGAGCACGGGATCACGCCGTACGGCGTAAAACGCTCCGCGCAATCGAGCCTGCATCTGTACGATGGTTCGGGCCGGAAAACGGAGGACTCAATAGTTGCGGAAAGCGTCGATGACGTCGCGGCGGTGATCGCTGAGCTGGACGAGGAAATGCAGACAGCGTCGGCGAAATTGGAATTTGAGCGGGCGGCGTTGTTGCGCGATCAAATCACTGCTTTGCGCACGGGTGATTTCCGTAAGGTCGGGATGGCGCCGTCGAAGGAATATCCGAGTCGAGCGCGGGGCCGCGCGGCGGAAAAAGCCAAGGTCGTCGGGCGCAAGCGCTGATGGCGGGTCGAAATCGGCAGGTAGCGCACGCACTGGTGCCGTTTGGAGTGAGCCGACATGCCGCCGCTTCTGAAAGCGGCCGTGCGAGGTTTCACGCGACGACAGCCGGCCCGGGCACTGCAGCCAGAAATGGGCGGGAGGGCGCGGGAGAGCGGTTTAAAGTCGTCCGCGGCCGTTTTGAGTAGCGGCGGGCGTCTCTGCCTGCCGGGTTCGGCGCGATCGTTTCGGCCGGCAGGTACGCCTGCCGAAACGTCGATCGCACCGGCTCGGGTTGAATCCGAATTTCCGCTTAGAGCAGCAGCAACGCGGGCGTCTCGAGGTGGGCTTTGACGGCGTTAAGAAATTTGGCGCCGAGCAAGCCGTCGACTACGCGGTGATCGCCGGAGAGCGTGAGCGTCATGCGTTCGCCAATCACGATCGCATCGTCCTTCACGACCGGCTTCTTGACGGTCGCGCCGACCGCGAGGATCGCGGCGTTGGGCGGATTGATGATTGCGCAGAAGCGGTCAATCCCGGCCATGCCGAGATTCGAGACACAGAACGTGCCGCCGGTGAATTCGGCGGGTTGCAGCTTTTTGTCCTTTGCACGCCCACCCAGCGCTTTCGCTTCGCTGCTGATTTGAAAGAGAGTCTTCGTGTCGGTGTTGCGAATCACCGGTGTGATCAGGCCGTCTTCGATCGCGACCGCGAAGGAAACGTGCACGGCGCCGTGGTGTTGGATACCGGCGCCAGTCCAGGAGGTGTTCACGCCGGGAACGGCGCGGAGCGCGGCGGCGGCGGCTTTGAGCACGAAATCATTGACGGAAAGTTTCACGCCGTCCTTGGCGAGACCCGCGTTGAGTTGGGCGCGCAGAATCAGCAACGGTCCGGCATCGATTTCCAGATCGAGGTAGAAATGAGGAATGGTCGTCTTGGCTTCCAGCAGACGGCGCGCGATGGTCGCGCGCATGTTGGACGCCGGGACAAATGTCTCGGCTTGGACGGCGGACTTGTCCTGAACGGAACGCCAGGGCCAGACATCGACGCCGGCGGGTTTGGTGGATTTCGCCGCGGCGGCCGGCGGATTTTTTTCCGCGGCTAGGATGTCGGCGCGCACGATGCGGCCGCCCGGGCCGGAGCCTTTGACGCGGCTGAAATCGATTTTCTTTTCCTCGGCGAGTTTGCGGGCGAGGGGCGAGATCTTAACGCGGGCCGAAGTTGGCGCGGCCACCGCTCGGTCGGCGGAGGCATGCGACGAGGATTTCGTTTCAACAGATACGGCAGCGGGCGCGGCGGCCACAGGAGCTGGAGCGGGCGCGGGAGTGGCGGCCGGAGTCGCCGGAGCGGCGGGGGCGGGCGCGGCTTTGGGCGCTGGGGTATCGAATTTCTCTCCGGGCTTGCCGATGGCACAGAGCGCGGCACCGAGCGGAACCTGGGAGCCGGCAGGCGAGAAAATTTTCAGGATCGTGCCGTCGAAAAAGCTCTCGAGCTCCATCGTGGCCTTGTCGGTCTCGACTTCGGCGAGCATGTCGCCGGACTTGACGACATCGCCCTCTTTTTTGAGCCACTTGAGCAGCGTGCCCACCGTCATGGTGTCGCTGAGTTTCGGCATTTCGATGATGTTGGCCATGGAGTGGAGTGGGAGAGGACTAAGAGAGTTAAGAGGTGTAAGCGCCCAGACGCAGAGGGGCAAAGTTCAGGGCGAAGAATTTAATCTTGGCGAATCTTTGCGAGCCTTGGCGTCGTTGCTCTTATTCAGGATGCGAACGAGTTCAGTCGAGAAGGGCTAGGGCGGCTTTGAGGATGCGCTGGGGGTTGGGCAGTTGCTCGGATTCAACCGCGGGGCTGTAGATCGCCGGCGCGTCGATCGTGCAGAGGCGGGCGATGGGGGCGTCGAGTTCGTCGAAAGCCTCGGACTGAATCATGTGCGAAATCTGCGCGCCGACGCCGCAGAACGGTTTCTGCTCCTCGACGATGAGCACGCGGTGCGTCTTTGCGACGGACTTCAATACGGTCTCGATATCGAGGGGACGAATCGTGCGTAAATCGACAATTTCAACTGAGATGTCGTGTTCCTTGGCCAACAATTCGGCGGCGGCGAGCGACTGAATCACCGGCCGGCCGTAGGTGACAATGGTGAGATCCTTGCCTTCGCGCTTCACGTCGGCCTTGCCGAGTGGGATCACGTATTCCTCGTCGGGCACTTCACCTTTATCGCCGTAAAGAATCGTGTTCTCGATGAAGAAAACAGGATCGTTGTCGCGGATCGAAGACTTGAGCAGGCCCTTGGCGTCGTAGGCCGTGGACGGCACGACGACTTTAACGCCTGGGTGATTCGCGAGGACGTTTTCCGGCGTGTGTGAGTGCGTGGCGCCGACGTTGGTGCCGCCGTTGGCCGGGCCGCGAATGACGATCGGGCAATTGATCTGGCCGCCGGACATGTAGCGGACGTTGGCCGCGTTGTTTAGAATCTGGTCGAACGCGACCGAGTAGAAGGACCAGAACATTAGCTCCATGACTGGGCGAATGCCGAGCATCGAGGCACCGATGCCCAT
>CAIXKG010000206.1 GCA_903919985.1 uncultured Opitutia bacterium
CCGCGGATCTACGGTCGCCTCCGTCGGACTCCACAACGCTCCGCGCAGACCAGTGAGCTCTACCGCCGCGCTGCGAGCAATCGCTTCCTTGGGAGATAATAGCACCCGATCGAAGCTGATACCCAGCGGAGTTGCCGCAAACTCCTGCAAGAGCGCCCACTCTTCGACTCCATAAGCGAGGTGCAGCGAGCCGCTAGGATCTAGATGCAACCCGGCCGCCGTGCTGACCTCACCCCAAATTTCGCGACTGCGCATCGCTCGGTCGTGGCGCCGTCCCACCGGCTGCCCGATGGGCCAGATCAAGCCGAAGTTCCGTACGGAAGCTCCCACTGCCTGGGCATTGCGCTCGATAATAACCACCCGCAGCCCCCGACGGGCCGCGGCCAGCGCGTGAGCGAGACCGACGATTCCAGCTCCGACCACAGCAAGATCATAATAGCGCGAAGGATTCACTCAGCTACTTTCTGATTCGATTTATATCGCCGCCCTCACACGAGATTCACGTTACCGCGGTAATGTTGGATCGGCTTTACGCCGACTGGCTTGCTGCGAAGAGCGCGGATGCCCTCGATCGCCGCGAATGCGCCGGTGATCGTCGTCATCAAACACACGCCGTGCGCGTACGCGGCGGCGCGGATTTTATTTTCATCCTGCCGCGGGATCATGCCGCCCGGCGTGTTGATCACCATCTGGATCTGGCCGTTCTTTAACATGTCGACCGCGTTCGGCCGGCCCTCGGCGATTTTCGCCAGGCGCTTCACGGGCACGCCACTTTCGGCGAGGGTCTTTGCGGTACCGCTGGTCGAGTAAATCGTGAAACCGAGCTCCACCAGCGAGCGCGCGAGTGTGAGCGCCCGCGGCTTGTCGGCATCTTTGACGCTGAGGAAGACGTTCCCCTTGGTCGGCAGCCCGGGCTTCGCCGCGGCCTGCGCCTTCGCGAACGCCACCCCAAGATCGGCATCGATGCCCATGACTTCGCCGGTCGAACGCATTTCCGGACCGAGCGCGATGGTGGCACCCGAGAAACGCACGAAGGGAAACACCGCTTCCTTCACGCACCAGTGTTTGGGCGTTTGTTCGCGGGTGAAACCAAGGTCCTTCAGCTTCGCGCCGGTCATCACCTTCGCGGCTAGTTTCGCGAGCGGAATGCCGATGGCCTTCGCAACAAACGGCACCGTGCGTGACGCGCGCGGATTCACTTCGAGCACGTACAGCTGGTTGTCCTTGATCGCGAACTGGACGTTCATGAGACCGACAACCTTGAGCGCTTTCGCCAGCGCATAGGTGGCCGTGCGCACGGTGGCCAACATCTCGGCGCTAAGCGTGTGCGGCGGCATGACCATCGCCGCGTCGCCGGAATGCACGCCGGCAAACTCGATGTGCTCGAGCATGCCGCCGATCACCGAGGTCTCGCCGTCGCTGATACAATCCACGTCGAGCTCGATCGCGTCCTCGAGGAACTTGTCGATCAGCACCGGCTTGCCGGGCATGACGTCGAACACCTGCCGCACGACGCCTTTCAACTCTTCCTCGCTGTAAACGATGAACATGCCGCGCCCGCCGAGCACGAACGAGGGACGCAGCAACACGGGATAACCGACCGCCGCGGCAAAGCCCACCGCCTCGCCTTCGCTGAGCGCGGTGCGGTTGTCGGGCTGGCGCAGACCGACCTGATTCAGAATCGCGGCGAACAGTTTCCGGTCTTCCGCGGCTTCGATGCTTTCGGGCGTGGTGCCGATGATGTTCACGCCATTCGCCTTGAGCGCGGCCGCGAGATTGAGCGGGGTCTGGCCGCCGAACTGCACGATCACACCGTCGCATTTTTCCTGCTGATAAATTTCCAGCACGTCCTCCAGCGTGAGCGGCTCGAAATAGAGCCGGTCGCTCGTGTCGTAGTCGGTCGAGACGGTCTCCGGATTCGAGTTCACCATCACGCTCTCATACCCCAGCTCGCGCAGGGCAAAACTCGCATGCACGCAGCAGTAGTCGAACTCGATGCCCTGGCCGATCCGGTTCGGCCCGCCGCCAAGGATCATGATCTTCTTCTTGCCGCTCGGGGGCAGGATTTCGTTCTCGTCGCCGTAACTTGAATAATAGTACGGCGTGAACGCCTCGAACTCCGCCGCACACGTGTCGACGAGGCGGTAGGTCGTGTTGACGCCAGCCGCTTTGCGGTGAGCGCGGACGCCAGCGAGGTCGGCGTTGAAAATATGCGCCAGCTGCGCGTCGCAAAAACCGAATTGCTTCGCGCGCCGCAGCATCGTCGCGTCGAGCGTGGCCAGCGTTTTGGTTTTCAGCTCCAGCTCCATCTCGTGGATTTCGCGGAGCTGATGGAGGAACCACGGATCGATCTTCGTCAGGTCGAAAATGCGCTCGACCGAGTAACCGGCGCGGAAGGCATGGCGCAGGTAGAAAATCCGCTCGGAGTTCGGCGTGCCGAGTTTCGCGTTAATCGTCTTTTCGTCGACGGGCTCGTCGCCGCCGAGTTTACCGCCGCCGCCAAAGCCGCGCGCGCCGACTTCGAGGGAGCGCAGACATTTCTGCATCGATTCCTTGAACGTGCGGCCGATGGCCATCGCCTCGCCGACGGACTTCATCGCGGACGTCAGCGTCGTATCGGCGCCCAGGAATTTCTCGAATGTGAAGCGGGGAATCTTGGTGACGACGTAATCAATCGTCGGCTCGAAACTCGCGGGTGTAACGCGCGTGATGTCGTTGCGCAATTCGTCGAGCGTATAGCCGACCGCGAGCTTGGCGGCGATTTTGGCAATCGGAAATCCGGTGGCCTTCGAAGCCAAGGCCGAGCTACGCGAAACGCGCGGATTCATCTCGATCACGACCATGCGGCCCGTGACGGGATCGACGGAAAATTGGATGTTGGAACCGCCGGTCTCCACGCCGATTTCGCGGATGACGGCGAAGGAGGCGTCGCGCATCACCTGATACTCTTTGTCGGTGAGCGTCATCGCCGGCGCTACCGTGATCGAGTCGCCGGTATGCACGCCCATCGGATCGAAATTCTCGATCGAGCAAATCACGACGCACTGGTCCTTGTGATCGCGCATGACCTCCATCTCGTACTCCTTCCAGCCGAGGAGGCACTCCTCGACGAGCACTTCATGCACGGGCGAAAGATCGAGACCGTTGGCGCAGATCGCTTCAAATTCTTCGCGGTTGTAGGCGATGCCGCCACCGCTGCCGCCGAGCGTAAACGAAGGCCGGATGATCAACGGAAAAGCGCCGAGAAATTCCGCCGCGTCGCGCGCCTCGTTCATGTTTTTCACGGTGCGCGATTTCGCGACATCGAGACCGATCTTGAGCATGCACTGTTTAAACAGCTCGCGGTCTTCGCCCTTGTTGATCGCGTCGGGCTTCGCACCGATCATTTCCACGCCGTATTTCGCGAGAATGCCGGCTTTGTTCAGCTCCATCGAAAGATTGAGCGCGGTCTGACCGCCGAGGGTCGGCAGCAGCGCGGAGGGGCGCTCGGCCGCGATAATTTTCTCCAGCATCTCAAGGTTGAGCGGCTCGATGTACGTCACGTCGGCGAACTCCGGATCGGTCATGATCGTCGCCGGGTTGGAGTTGACCAGAATCACGCGATAACCCTCCTCGCGCAGGGCTTTGCAAGCTTGTGTGCCGGAGTAGTCGAACTCGCACGCCTGCCCGATGACGATCGGGCCGGCACCAATGATAAGGATGGATTTCAGATCAGGGCGTTTGGGCATGAGCGTAGATTTCGGCGAGAGTTGGCAGCACGCGAAACGCGGGCAAGCGGGAAAGCGCAGACCTCGAAAATCAGCTCGGGCGGCGGGTCCCGAAACTAGCTCGCGAGTGTACTCTGAGGACGCCTGGTTTCTCCCATCGTAGGCCGCGCGAGTCTTCGCCTGACTGCCGGCTCAATGGTCCGCGCCTTGGCCGAATTTAACTTTGCGGCCCATTGCCCGCTCGTCAGCGCTTCACCTCGGCCAAAAGGAGGGAAAAATCGCTCCGTCGAGGGATTCACGGTTCAGCATAAAAAAGGCGCCCCGCGGAAGCGGGGCGCCTTGAAGTATTTTGCGTAACCGAACGATCGCGCAGGGGACTTAGTAGTCCATGCCGCCGCCGCCACCGGGAGGATGGCCGCCGCCGGCTTCCTTCTTCTCGGGGATCTCGGTGATCATGCACTCGGTCGTCAGCAACAAGCCGGCGATCGAAGCCGCGTTTTGGAGCGCGGTGCGCGTAACCTTCGTCGGATCGACGACGCCGGCCTTCACGAGGTCTTCGAACTTCTCGGTGGCGACATTGTAACCAATGTTGCCCTTCGAGGTGAGGACTTCCTTCACGACGACACCACCGTCAACGCCGGCGTTAGCGCAGAGTTGCTTGAGGGGATGTTCGATCGCACGACGGACGATCTGGGAACCGATCTTCTCGTCGCCTTCGAGGTTGAGGGCGTCGATGGCCTTCGCGGTGCGGAGCAGCGCAACGCCGCCGCCGGCGACGATACCCTCTTCAACGGCCGCGCGGGTCGCATGGAGAGCGTCTTCGACGCGGGCTTTCTTTTCCTTCATCTCTACTTCGGTGGAAGCACCGACGTTGATGACGGCGATGCCGCCGGCCAACTTGGCGAGACGCTCCTGGAGCTTTTCGCGGTCGTAGTCGGAAGTCGTCTCTTCGATCTGGCGACGGATTTGCTTCACGCGGCCCTGGATGTCGGAGGACTTACCGCCGCCTTCGACAATCGTCGTGTTCTCCTTGTCGACCACAATGCGCTTGGCGCGACCGAGGTCGGAGAGCTGGATATTCTCAAGCTTGAGGCCGAGATCCTCCGTGATGCACCGGCCGCCGGTGAGGATCGCGATATCTTCAAGGATGGACTTGCGGCGGTCGCCGAAGCCGGGGGCCTTGACCGCGCACACGTTGAGCGTGCCACGGATCTTGTTCACGACGAGGGCCGCGAGTGCTTCGCCTTCGACTTCCTCGGCAATGACGAGGAGGGGCTTGCTGCTCTTGGCGACGGTCTGGAGCAGCGGGAGCATATCCTGCAGGCTCGAGATCTTCTTCTCGTGAATGAGAACGTAGGCGTCCTCGAGGAC
>CAIXKG010000207.1 GCA_903919985.1 uncultured Opitutia bacterium
GTAGTCGCCGGGCTTGATGGAATCCAACACCTTTTCCCAGCGACGCTCCTTGAGGAAGCCCTTCAGCGTTTCGCCGGACTCGGCGTGATTCGCCACGGCGACGCCGGGTTTAAACCAACGGGTCGCCATCTGGCCCCAACTGGCGCCGCCGCCGCCTTGATCCGTGACCGTCGAATCGCCGAGAATGAAGAGCGTGATGGCGTCATCGACCTTTTGAATTTCGATGGCTGCAACCGCGGGATGCGAATCGCTGAACGCGAGCGTCAGCTTATCGTCCCAGTGACGCGCGATGGCCTCACGCGTCGTGAGATTCATTTCGCGGCTGTCCAGATTCACCTCGCCGCCCGTGGAAATTTTCGGCCCGCGTACGTTGACCGTAAAGGTCCGCGTTTCAAATTTTCCGGCGGCGGTGCGGACCCGTTCAGCGACCAAGCGGCGCGTCTCAGCTTTAACGGTGGTGATGGCATCCGCGGCCGGATCGCCGAGCGTGAGCGTCACCCGGTAGTTGCCTTCGGGGACCTTGACGGAGAACAAAAACGGTTGCGCCGAAGTGACTGCGCCGCGTTGGAGTGGACTCCCGGTGGTGGACGGGACTGGAGTCACCGGCGTGCCGGGTTCGAAACCGTAGACGACGTCTTTTGAATACGTCGTCGTGGGAGCAACGAGCGTGTAACCGGGCGCGGCTTTTTCGGCGCCAAATTGAAATTTGAAGGACGTCGCGGGAACGGCCGCCGCGGCGTGAAGCGCGGAGGAGGCAACGAACGGCAGGAGCGATAAGAACGAAACCAGCCAGGAACGGAGACGGGAGGGGAATGACATGATAAAGGGTGAGTCAGGGATTTTAAGTTAAAGATTTTTTGCCGCAGAACGTCCAGCGCTCGGACCCAGCGCTCGCGGAGAACAACATGCTACGAGCTGCAGTGCCGTCGAAACATCACGGCGCGTTCTGGCTAAGGTAATTCGCCGCAGCGGGCGCGACGGCTTTTCCTTTTTCGGAAAGGAGCGGGAGAAACGGGCTGGCCTTGAATGCCTTCAAGCCGGAGACGATCGACTCGGCCACGATTTCGGCTCCAGGCACGTAGGTGTGGTTGTGATCGCTGTAGAGCGCGTTCACGGCCTCACGGCCCATCTTCTCGTAGCGGTCGGCGCAGAGGTTCGTCAGGTCGAGCACCGGTAGGTGCAGTTTCACGCCGAGGTCCTTAGTCCACTGCGTGTATTGTCCGCGCGACGTCCCGCGCTCGATGCGGTCTTCCTTGGGGTCGTAGTCCGCCGGTAGCGGCCCGATGGGCGTGGCGTCGTTGAATTTAACCTTCGGATTCGTCCAAATGTTACGCGTTGTGACGGTGAGAAAATAAACCTGCGCGCCCTTTTCGCGGGCGACGCTGGCCATCGTGGACATGTACCAACCGTAGGTGTGCGCGGTCTCGACGGTGCCGTCGGGCCGGGAGAGCTGGACCGTTTCATCGCCGATGCCCGGAATGGAACCGCGCGCTGAGACCGTTTGCGGCGGACCGCCATCGTTGATGCCAAAAACCAGCAGCACGAAATCGCCGGCTTTAATCTGGGGCGCGACGCTCGGCCAATCGCCCGGGTTGTTAAAGTAGGTGCGGCTCGAGGTGCCCGCATGAGCAACATTGGCGACCGTGGCTTTTGACGCGGCGAAGTAATCGGCCAGCGGCGTGCCCCACCCCGCCCAAGGCTGACCGTTCTTGCCCTTGCCGGAATTTCGCGCGGTCGAATCGCCGAGCACAAAAATAGTAGGAGTGGCCGCGGTCGGCTTCTCGGCCGCGACGATCCCGCTAGAACTAAAAACGAAGGAGAGCGCAGCGAAAGCCAGCAGCGCGCGGCGGACGGGGAAGGCGGAGTGCAACATGGGGAAATCAGGACGGAGGTGAAAGACCGCAGTCTGACGCGCGATGCGCCAATGCGATGCGGGGCATACTCTCACGAAGCCGACGGTGAGCAAATCTGTTTGAGCCGACTAGGGTCGATCAGTCCAGAAACGGGGGCGCGGGGTAGGTTCTGGGTAGTCGAGCCAGCCGTGCACGTGGGCACCTCCGGTTTCCATGCGACGTACGCTGCCCGGAAAACTCGATCGACGACAGCACGATCAACCTGCGTTTCACCCGAAAAGCATTTCCCCAGCTCGCCGCCGGCGCCTACCTCACGGTCGCGGGCGCCGCGGCCTGCGGAATTTCCTTTTCGTACTTCGTCCAGTCGTTGACGAGTTCGTGGACAACCACGCTGCCGACGCGATGAGCCGCTTCCAACGAGGGAATAAAAGCTGAAAGCTTTTTACCGAAGAGACTCTCTTCCGCTGTGCCTCCCGGCCATTGCATGTCGAAATTACTCGCCGTCCGCAGCACGAGCAGCCGGCGCACGTCTGCTCTGCCCGCGCGCGTCAGCCAAGTCAGTGCCTGCGCAGTCCCAGTGTCCTCCATCGCGGTCGTGGTGTAGTGGGCCTGGCCGTCGGTGTGGTAACTGACCCATTCATTGGCCCAGGCGTTGAGCAGTTTCCCGTGCCAGAAGGTCATCGATGCGAGGTTGTCGCCCTTGAGCACGAACGGTGGGCGCTGGGCATTCGGGAAGCCTTTGTACAATTCGCGGCGTTGCTGCATCTCGGGCGTATCCTTCAGCGCAATCGCTTTCGTCCGCTCGTAGGCCCAGTTCACCAAACCGGCGTCGAGGTGAAACGCTTGCCCGTTGTCGGCCGTGTTGCGCGGCTGCTCGTACGGTTTTTTCCGGTCGAACGGCACATAACCCGTCGGCCAGTCAGCCGGCATCTCGCGCGGATCGATCTCGTGACCGAGGTCGCCGTCGACGAGCCACTCCGCCCACGCCGCGCTCCCGAGCGACGCCTTGGCGGGATCGACGCCAGCGATGCCCGCCACGAGCCAGTAACTGCGGCTGAGATCGAAGCGCGGATCGGAACCGAGCGCCATGATCGTCGCCGCCGAACGCGCGGTGCCAATCCCGGTGACGATGCCGATGACGGTGCCATCGGCGTTGCTGCGCACATCGTGAAATGCCGCGGGGAGCGGATAGACTTTGTCCAGTTTCTCGCGCTCGACCCAATATTGAAATTCACCCGGGGCGTCGCCGGTGTCCTGACCCACTTCGAACATCGTCACAACGACCACGCGTGGTCGCAACGGCGGCTCCGCAGCCGCGAGCCGCGAAAAACCGAGAAGAGCGACCAGGGCAAAAAAAACGGAGCAGCGAAGCATCGGGATTCAAAGCAGGAGACGGGCCACCAAACTGGCAAGAGAGCACCTACGCCGCGCTGTAACGGCAACCAGGGTCGAGTGGACCTGAAAATTTTAATGGTCCGCCGGCTGAGTCCCGTCTTGCGGAGGGCCCGGGCGATCCGTCTGACTAAAAACATGGCCATGGAATTCGGTTGGTGGGAAAAAAATCCTGAAGAAGGAAAGTTTCAGGTCGTCGCGCGCATCCACGGCGGCAACATTCAGTGGACGCGTAAGGCCGGCCATTTTCAGCCGTGGCTCACGCACCTGCCCTCCGAGGAAAACTGGGAGCGGCTCCTGACCGAGGCCAACCGCCGCGTCCCCCGCCGCCTGATTTCACCGAAGCAATTCGCGGA
>CAIXKG010000208.1 GCA_903919985.1 uncultured Opitutia bacterium
ACTCACACAAACTTCAGCTTCCGCGCGGCGAAAATCACCATGCGCAGGAGCAGCAAGCCGTGTTTCCAGCGGTGGATGTTCGTCGTGCCGTAGGTGCGCTCGCGATAACGGATCGGAACATCGGCGATTTTTAGGCTCAGTTTGCTCGCGCCAAACAGCAGGTCGAAATCACCGAACGGATCGAAATCGCCGAAATACGCGCGATTCGCGACGACCTTCTTGTAGTCGTCCGCGCGAATGACCTTCGTGCCGCATAACGTGTCTTTCAACGGCTGACCGAGCAGCCAGGTGAAAATGATGCCAAACGTCTTGTTCGCGCACATGTTCAGAAACTGCATCGCATGCTTCTCCATCGGATAAACAAGTCGCGACCCGTTCGCGAACTCGGCGCGATTCGACGCCACCGCTTCATAGAACTTTGGTAGTTCCTCCGGCGGCATGGTGAGATCGGCGTCGAGGATCATCAGGATTTCACCCTCGGCGACCGCGAAGCCATCGCGCACCGCGTTGCCTTTGCCGCGACCGCTCTGGCGCATGATTTTGATCCGACGCTCGGGAAACTGCCGCGGCAGTTGTTCGATCCGCGCCCAGGTGTCATCGCGGGAATGCCCTTCCACGAAAATCAGCTCGGTCCATTCGCCCATCTCCGGTGTGCGCCGGACCGCCGCTTCGATGTTGCCGGCTTCGTTGCGCGCCGGAATAACCACGGAAACAGTTTTGCGCGGCGTCGGGTTAAATGTCCGCCGCGGGCGCGCCACGATAAACATCGCCAGCGATAGCGGCGGGACGAACGGTTGCACCACGGAATTCACCAGCCGGTCCAATCCGAGCAGCGGAACCGGACACAGGATGCCGCTGGCGCGCTGCACAATTTCCCAGTCGGCCAGATGTGTGAGGTTCACGAGATCAGAACTCGAGAGCCAGTTGTTGGCCACGGGCCGGCGGTGCCAGCCGAACCAGCCGGCAAACGTGAGCAACGGGCGCCACAGGTGATTGTGAAAATTGATGACCAGGCGCGTCCGCTCGTGCGACACGGTGTGCAGCTGCCAGAGCAACTGTTGGACGTCGGCCGCCAGATTCAACGTGTCCGAAACGATGATCACATCGAATGAGCGTTCGAGGTGTAGCTTCTCGCCGGCTTGTTGATAAAAATTTCCGTGGGGCAGCCGCGTCCGCGCGGCGGCCAGCGGCGCCGCGGCGAGGTCGACGCCGGTGATGTCGCGGTTCGGCAGCAGCGCGAGCAGGTCGCCGGTGCCGCAGCCGATTTCCAGCACGCTCGCGTCGGGTGCGACGAAATGACGGAAATATTTTCCCAACGCCGCCCGATAATTTCGCGCGGCCCAGCCCAGCTGCGGAGAGGTGGTTTCGAACGCGAGGGCCATCTGCTGAAGATGTTCTTCGGCCAGCGCGGACAGCGGGGTGGGGGGGACGGACATGAAATTTTTTTATCGCGGTTTATCGCTGCGAAGTCGAGTGCGGCCCAAGCAGGCGAACATATTCCGCGGCCGAGTGCGACCAGCTGCACTGGCCGACGACGTAGTCGCGGCCTGACTTCCCCCACCGATCGAGTGCGTCGCCCTGCATCGTGTCGCGCAGGATCGACTGCGCCGCGGCCGAGTCGCCGAGCGGAACACACGCGCCGGCGCGGCTCGCGCGAATCAGTTCCCGCGTCGCCGGTTCGTCGCTGGCGATGACGGGCAGGCCGCAGGCCATCGCTTCGAGCACGGTGTTGGCCATGCCTTCGTAGAGCGAGGGCTGCACCAACGCGTGAGAACACCGATAGAACTCGCGGAGCTTTTCGCGCGATTGCCAGCCATGCCAACGCACGCGTGATGAAATCCCCAAGCTACCTCCCAAGCGCTCCCATTCTGCGCGCAACGGGCCGTCTCCGACCACGTGCAGTTCCCACGCGGGGGAGCTCGGTTCGCGCAGCGTGGCGAGGCGTTCCAGCAGCCAGCCGAGATTTTTCTGCGCTTGCAGCCTTCCGACGAACAACCAGCGAAACGGAGGCGCCGCCGGTCGGCTCGGCGGGGGCGAAAAAAACTCGGTGTCGACGCCGTTGGGAATGACTTCGACGGGAATCGCATCCGCCGCGATCGCCTGTTGTTGCAAGGTGGGCGAGTTGGCCACCACGGCGCGGGCGGACCGCAACACGCGCCGGCGGAGCGGAGATAGCAGGCGATGAACGCGATTCAGGCTGGGTTCCGTGCCCGGCACGTCGCCGCCTCGCAGCGAAACGACGTAGGGCACGCCGGTGCCGCGCGCGGCCCACCACGCGACCGGTCCGCACGGGATCGAGAAGAACGCGAGCATCCCGTCGATCTTTTCGCGGCGCATCATCGCGCGGATCCGCCAGCCGGCGCTCACCATGAACGTCGCCATTTCGAACGGCGTGCAGGCCTCGGCGCGTTTTCGTCGCGCGGCCACCTCGATCAGTGCCACGCCCGCCGGTAAATCCGCCGCGCGCCGCGCGCCCCACCGCGCCGTGAGGATCGTGGGCCGGTGGCCGAGGGCAACGAGCGCGCGCGCGAGTTCCCAAGTGGCGTTGGCCGCGCCGCCACCGACCGGAGGAAACTCGTAGTTGATCAGCAGGAGGTTCACGCGGCGGAGTTCGACCACTGGGAATACAGCCACGCGTTCCAGAGCACGGCGCGTTCATCGGTGCGGCCGGCGCGATGATCGGCGAGTTTTCGCCGAATCAAATCGCCGTCGAAACCATCGAGCCGCGACGCGGGCGGAAGGGTGAGCGAGCCGTCCTTGAACCACCCGCCGATGGGC
>CAIXKG010000209.1 GCA_903919985.1 uncultured Opitutia bacterium
AGCAGACCGCAAACAGAGGCACCGGTGCGGGTACGCGTCAACTTTCGCCTTTCATGTCGCTGGCTGCCCGCCCTTCGACCGACCAAACATGTCACCTATTAAGTGACATTCCCTCGTGCGCGGGTGTGCGGGAAGCGGAACCATCTTTGGTGCGGACGTCGGGTGAAACGTGAGCCGGTCGAAGGCTGGGCTCGAATCGGGATCGGGTGCCCTCACGCGCGATCGACAGCGCCAACGGTGCCACCCTATCGCGGCTTGAGGGCGTCACGCCCCCATTACCCTTGGCCGCTAAATCTCTTCGCGTCGCTTCATGCGAAAAAATGCCTGCAGTAATTCGCGGCACTCTGATTCGAGCACGCCGCCGGCGGTGAGCTCGAGATGATGATTCACCCGAGGGAGATCGTTCAAATTGGTGGCGCCGCCGAGACAGCCCATTTTCGGATCGGGCACCGCGTAACAGACGCGTTTCACCCGTGACATCAGCATTGCGCCGGAGCACATCGGACAGGGCTCCTTGGTCACATAAACCGTCGCGCCTTCCAGCCGCCAGTTGCCGAGCTTCGCGGCGGCTTGAGTGAGGGCGAGCATCTCGGCGTGGGCCGTCGGATCGTTGGAGGCGGCGACGGTGTTGTGCGCCGCCGCGACGATTTCTCCGCCGATTTCAATCACGGCGCCGATCGGAACTTCGTCGACGCGCCAGGCGTCGACAGCCTGATTGAACGCGAGCGACATGAAAAACGCATCGTCGCGCGCGAGCTGAGAGGGAAACCGCTTCTCGAATGGGCAGGCGGGCAGAGGGCGGGCGGGATCGGTCATGAATGAGGTGCGTCGCGGAGGAAAACCTTGACTTACGCGGGGGCTTTACCGCTTACAAGTATGCTTTACGCAGCACTCGCGCACTCATCCATGACGTCCCTCTCGATTCCTCAACTCCTCGTAATCCATGCCTGAGAACGACGCGATCGAAGTTGAGGGGAAAGTTATCACGGTGCTCCCGGGCACGATGTTCAAGGTGCAGCTGGCCAACGGCCACATGGTGCTCGCGCACATCTCGGGCAAGCTCCGCAAGAATTTCATCAAGATCGCCGCGGGCGACAACGTGAAGATGGAGATGAGCCCGTACGATTTGGAAAAGGCGCGCATCACCTTCCGCATGAAAGAGGCGAATCCGCTCCCGCGTCCGCCGATGCGTCGGCGCTATTAAATTAGCGCGAGGCTGAAGCCTCCACCGCTTTCAGTTTAGAGTTCTGAGTTTCGAGTTTCGGGTTGAAAGGGCAGCCTGCCTCGTCGGTTGCAGAAACTCAAAACGCGGAACCCAAAACTCAAAACTCAAGGCCTTGTCATGCCCCGTCCTGCCAAGTCTCGCTCCGTCGCCCTGAGCAAGGCTCCGCCGGCGTTTGCCTCGGACATCGATGGCTTCATTGCGTTCATTGATCTTGAGCGCGGGCTCTCGCGTCACACGCGCGAAAATTACCAACGCGATCTCGACCAGTGCGCGAAATTTCTGGCGCAGGCCGGAGTCGCTGGCTGGCGCACGACGACGGCGACCCGGGCCGGCGAATGGCTGCATCACCTCAGTCGCGGCGCCGCCGCGCCCGCGAGTCTTGCCCGCAAACTCACCGCGTTGCGGATGTTCACGCGTTACCTGGTGAGGGAGAAAATTATCGACGATGATTTCACGGCGTTGCTCGCCGGACCGAAGCTAGGACGCCGTCTGCCTGAAACGCTCACGCCCGAGGAAATCATCCGTCTGCTCACGGCGCCGAATGGCGGTGATCCGGCGTCGCTGCGCGATCGCGCGATGCTCGAGCTTTTTTATTCGAGTGGCCTGCGCGTCTCGGAACTCGCGGCGGTGATGTTGCAACAGATCGATCTGGAGCAGGGTTTTCTGCGCGTCTTCGGCAAAGGTTCGAAGGAACGCGTCGTGCCCATCGGGGGACGCGCCCGGGATGCGATCGCCACGTATGTGATTTCCGGCCGTCCGCATTTCGTGAAATCGCGCACGGGCAGCCAGCTTTTCCTGAGCAACCGCGGCGGCGCGCTTTCGCGGATCACCCTTTGGTACATCGTGAAAAAACACGCGCGGCGCGCCGGAATCACGAAGGTCGTGAAGCCGCACGCGCTGCGGCATTCGTTCGCAACGCATCTGCTCGGCGGCGGCGCGGATCTGCGGGCGATTCAAGAAATGCTGGGCCACGCGAGCATCGCGACGACGCAGATTTATACCGCCGTGGAATCGTCGCGCCTGCTTGAGCAGCATGCGAAGTTTCATCCGCGCAATCGGTGACGGAGCTTCGGCCCCGATGCGGGCCCTTTAAGAGTTAGGGCGCGTTACCCCTAGCGCGCCCGGTTGGGGGGCACTTTCTCAGTGCGCACGGACGCAGCGGCGGGTATAGAGCCGATGGAAAGAGCCCAGAGGAACGAACAGGATAGGCCAGCGTACTGGCGTGCGCTGGCCGACGGACGGAGGTAGGGATGGATAGACTCAAAAGCCTCGCGCTACTTCGGGCATCGCCGATAACAACCAACGCTTCTTTCCGCTTTTCACCCCATGTCCTCCCATCCCCTCATTGTCTGCCTGACGATCTTAACCGTCGGCCTGCTTACACCG
>CAIXKG010000210.1 GCA_903919985.1 uncultured Opitutia bacterium
GCCTGCGCGGCGTGCTCGGCGTAATCGGGATAGTCCTTAAAGGCCTCGATGATGAGCTTCGCCAGCTCGGCCACGCTCACGTCGTTGCGCGGATTGCCGAGATTGAAAATCTGCCGCGACGCACAGCCGTCCTTGTTTTCGATGATGCGCAGCAACGCATCCACGCCGTCATCGATGAAGGTAAACGAACGGCTCTGCTTGCCGCCGTCGACGAGCTGCAGCGGCTTTTTGAAGATCACGTTCGAGATGAACTGCGTAAAGAGGCGCGAGCTGCCCTCCTTCGGCTCCATCACGTCGTCCAGCTTCGGTCCGATCCAATTGAACGGACGGAAGAGCGTGTAGTCCACGTTGTCGCGCACGCCGTAGGCGTAAATCACGCGGTCAAGCAGCTGCTTCGAGCACGCATAAATCCAGCGCTGGCGCTCGATCGGCCCGTAGACGAGCGAGGTCGTGGCCTCATCGAGGTGTTTGTCCGTGCTCATGCCGTAGACCTCGGAGGTGGACGGAAAGATGATGCGCTTCTTGTATTTCGCGCAGTGGCGAACGACCGCGAGGTTAGCTTCGAAATCGAGTTCGAAAACCTTCAGCGGATCCTTCACGTACTGAATCGGA
The DNA here is from genome assembly GCA_903919985.1 of uncultured Opitutia bacterium. Taxonomy (GTDB): domain Bacteria; phylum Verrucomicrobiota; class Verrucomicrobiia; order Opitutales; family Opitutaceae; genus Tous-C4FEB. Next base: position 613 of record CAIXKG010000210.1, read on the forward strand.
TTCGCGATCGCGACGAGCGGGATAACCGCGTCGCACTTCTTCACGTGATATTCGATGTACTCGCGGTTGATCGTGATATCGCCCTCGACGAACTTGAAACGCGGGTTGCCGAGGCTGTCCTCCAGCTTGTGCGAGCCGATATCCATCCCGTAGACCTCCCAGTCTTTCTGTTTAAGGATCGCCCGCGTGAGCGAGCTGCCGATGAAACCGTTGGCACCGAGGATGAGAACTTTGAGAGGCATGAGTGAGTGGTTTAAGAAAGAGGGTTAACCATGAAGCGGCGGAAAAGACACGAACGAAGATGACCGCCGGGAAGCCGCGCGTATCAGTCCTATAATTTTTGCCCCACCTTCAACTCCGGTCCGGGTGCGTCACGCCACTCAATCTTCGTGAGTTCCAGCGCGCCATCGCCTGTCGCGATCACCAGCGGCGTCACGAACAGAATTTCACCGGGCGCACCGCGCTTTCCCTGGGCCGCAGGTGACTCGGATTCGGCCCACCACACCATCAGGCGCGACGCGCCCACGTCGGTGAAAGCACCCGGATACGGATCGGTCACGGCGCGGATCAGGTTGAAAATTTGCCCGCTCGTCCGCGTCCAGTCGATCCGGCCATCCTCGGGTTTGCGTCCGCCGAAGTAGTTCGCCTGCGACTCATCCTGAGCGGTCTCTTTTACGGTTCCGGCGAGCAGCGAATCGATCTGGCGCGCCAGCACGGCCCGGGCGCACGGCAGCGCTTTCCGAAAAGCCTGCTCGGCCGTATCGCGCGGCCCGATGTCCACGCCCGCTTGATCGACCACGGCGCCGGCGTCGGCGCTTTTCACCATGCGATGCAGCGTCATGCCGATACGTGGCTCACCGTGCAGCACCGCCCAATTGATCGGGGCGCGTCCGCGGTATTTCGGCAGCAGGGAACCATGCATGTTCCAGGCGCCGAGCGGCGGCAAAGCGAGGATCTTGGTGCCGATCATGTGGCGGTAGTACACCGAAAGGATCAAATCGGGCCGGAGGGCCGCGATCCGTTCGCGCCATTCGGGCGTATTGACTGACTCGGGGGTGAAAACCGGAATCCCTTGCTCGCGCGCAGCGACGGCGGGCGTCTTGAACCAGATTTTCTCGTGCGGATTGTCCTCGTGCGTGATGAGCGCGACGACGTTGTCACCGCGCTCCAGCAGCAGCGACAAACACGAATAGCCTACTTCGCTGTAGCCGAAAAAAATGATGCGGGGCCGACCCATGCTTTAGCTTTTCGCCTCCAATACTTCCTTCACGTGGTACCGCTGGCGCGCGCGAACGACTTGGTAAGTGCGCCCCACGTATTCGCCGATCAGGCCGATGCCGATCATCGCGACGCTCAGCAAAAAGAGGACAAACGCCAGCAGCGTGAACACGCCGAAGGTGTCGCGGTCGAGATTGTCGAAGACGAACCGGCGCACGAGCAGCACGGCCACCAGCGCAAAACTTCCGCCCGAACAGGCCATCGCGAACATCGTGAAATATTGCAAGGGCGCGATCGAGAAGCCGGTGATCAAGTCGAAGTTCAACCGGATCAGACTGTAGAACGAGTAGTTCGACACGCCGGCGTGGCGCTCCTCGTGTTTCACCCCTACTTCCGCCGGATGGCCCGAAAAACTGTAGGCGAGCGCGGGGATGAACGTATTGATCGCGCCGCTGCGCACGATCGCGTCGATGATCGGGCGCGAGTAGGCGCGGAGCATGCAACCTTGATCTGTCATTTCGATGCTCGTGGTTTTCTCGCGCACAAAATTGATCAGCTTCGAGGCGTATTTCCGAAAAAACGAATCCTGCCGCTCCAGCCGGTAGCCGCCCACGTAGTCGTGGCCGGCGTCGATTTTTTCCAGCAGTTTGTGGATTTCCTCGGGCGGATTTTGCAGATCAGCATCGAGGGTCACGATCACGTCGCCGCGCACCCGCTCAAACGCGGCCATGATCGCCATGTGCTGGCCGTAGTTGGCGTTGAAATCGATGACGCGCGTCACATCGGGCCGCGCCGCGTATTGCGCCTTGAGCAACTCGATCGACCGGTCGTGCGAACCGTCGTTGGTGAAAATGATTTCATACCGGCGCCCGAGCGCATCGAGCGCGGGATAAAGCCGCGCGAAGAGGGTCGGCAGATTCAGCTCCTCGTTGTAAACGGGGATTACGATGGAAAGCGGGAGATGGTTCGGCGCAGTCATGCTTTTTTATGGTCGGCCAGAATCTTGACCAGCGCGTTGACCACGCGCGTGACGTCGCTCCGGGCCATCGTCGGGAAAAGCGGCAGCGTGAGAATGCTGCGGCCCACCGCCTCGGCCTGCGGGCAATCGCCCTCTTTCCAGCCGAGCCGGCGATAAATCGCGAAAAGATGAATCGGCGGGTAATGCACCCCGCTACCGACGCCGGCCGCGTGCAATTTCGCCATGACTTCGGCGCGGGTCAGCGTGAGCCGCGCCGCGGGCAGCATGACTTGAAACATGTGCCAGTTGCTCTGTTTGAAATCAGCGACCGGCAGGCCGAGCCCGGCGGCCGCGGCGCCGGGTGCGGCAAATTCATCGAAATAGGCCCGCGCCAGCTCGCGGCGCTTCGCGTTGAACTCTTCCAGCCGCGGCAATTGCCCGAGGCCCACGCGCGCGGCTACGTCCGTGAGATTAAATTTCCCGCCGACCACCTCGACCTCCATGCCGTCGAAGCCCGAGCGCACCACGCCCTGCAAGCGGTATTGCTCGGCGAGCTTGGCCTCGGCTTCGGTGTTCATCACGAGACAACCGCCCTCGATCGTCGTGATGTTTTTATTCGGATGAAAACTGAACGACACAAAATCGCCGAACCCGCCGATGCGTTGGCCCTGCCACGTCGTGCCCATCGATTGCGCGGCATCCTCGACGACGCGAAGATTATGCTTTTTCGCGATCGCATAGAGACGGTCGCGATCGACCGGCAGCCCAGCGAGATCGACGGGGATGATCGCGCGTGTGGCCGGTGTGATGGCCGCCTCGACGCGATCCAGATCGAGATTGCGCGTGACGGGATCGATATCGACGAACACCGGCTTGGCGCCGACTTCGAGGATGACGTTGCTCGTCGCGACCCACGACAACGGCGTGGTGATGACCTCGTGACCGGCGCCAACGCCCGCGATCGTCTCGTCGTCGATCGTCGGACGCGTCATGGGCAGGTAAGGCACGGAAGCGGGAGCGGACATTTCAGGGTTGGTTGCTGAACAGATAGTGGTCCTCGGACTCGCCGAGCAAACGATAACGGAAACCAGAATCGGCGAAGAGTTCCTTCACGTCGCGCTTGCGCGCGACTGCGAAAACCCGCGCTGGCTGCGACCACACTTCGCGAAACTTCGCGTCGTCCATAAAGCGCCCGCTCGCTTGCGCGGCCGCATCTTCCTCGAGCTCCAGCTCGCCCTTGAACCCCACGACGTCGACCACGCGCTCCGTGTAGAAAGTGAAGTCATGGAAGAATTCGTGGTAGTGCAGCACCCGATCACCGGGCCGGGCCTGCGCATTCACGAGGAGCGCGAGCGGTTTGGTGCCGGGCTTGATGATGTCGGGCGCGGCAAATTGCAGCGCGACGAGAAACACCGCCATCGTCGCCACCACGCCGCCGAGCGCGGCGCGCACGCCACGGTCCGCGCCAGCCACGGCGCGAAAATCCCTCCGAGCACCCGCGCCGTCGCCATCGCAAACGCCGGCAGTTGCAGCGCGAGCGCATGCCCAGGCTCAAGCCGCACCAGATTCGGCCGCACCACGACGACGCAGAGTGCGACCGCCAGAAGGCCATTGATGAACGCAAAGACCCCGAGCCCCACGCGGAGCCGGGCGGCGGCATTTTCCGCTGCGGCGCGCGCGAGCCACACGCCGACCAGCACGGCCAGTGACGGGAAAATCGGCAGGATGTAAGGCGGGAGTTTTGACTTCGAAATCGAGAAGAAGAAAAAGATGAATCCCGCCCACGTGACCAAAAACCACGCGACGGCATTCTCATTTCGTTTCGCCCAACTTGCCCTGAGCCCGTCGAATGGGCCGCCACACAAGGCGTCGCGCACCGCGGGCCAGAGAAATCCCGTCCACGGGATCAGTCCGGCGATCACGATCCAGACGAAGTAGTGAATCGGTCCCGTGCGCGACGCCGCCGACGTAAGGAAGCGCTCAAAGTGTTCGAAGACCAAATAGCGATGGACCCACGTGGCGTTATGTTGCGCCGCAAGCACGTGCCACGGCGCGGCGATCAGCAGAAAAATCGCGGCGCCGCTCGGCAGGTAGAGCGGACGGAGTCGTTTCCATTGATTGAAAACGAGCAGCCACAAAAACATCACCGCACCTGTTAC
>CAIXKG010000211.1 GCA_903919985.1 uncultured Opitutia bacterium
CGCCGAAATCCATCGTGATTCACGCCGGTTTTTATGGGCTGAGAGTGTTTCAATCAGAGGAGTACGCGCTTCCGCCACTACCCAAAACGGCCGCAGAAAAACCTGAACCGCTCCAGTGTGTTTCGTGGGTAAATCTTAACCTCAGGGCGCCTCGTAGCGGAAACCGAGCGGGCGGCGCCCCAACGTGCGCAGGTTGTTTTCGTAGAGCGAATGCGGCGCCATGGAATCGACGAAGGCGAAGAACACGTTTTCCGAGAGCGCGAGTGGATTGTTGAGGATCGGACCGAAGACCACGAGCGCGTTGCCCACGCTGAATGCGATCAACACCCCGCCGAGACTCCACCGAATGCGAGTGGACAACGGCGGCAGCGCGGCAAACCAGCGGGCGCAAAAGAGCACGAGCGCGGGGAAGACTGGCTGGTAGATCCGCGCGATCCACGTGCCGCGCATCTGCCACGGGCCGACGTAGTCGGGCGCCAGGTTGTTGAAGAGGAACAACGCACCGGCGAGGCCGAGCAGGCCGACTTCCACGGAGGTGAAGCGCACGCGCGACGTGCTCGCATTGACGAGCAGCACGAAAAGGAAAAGCGCGGCGAGGAAGAGAAAGTTGGCGCCGAAGAATACGTTGAGCGCGATCGCCGGCGAATGCTGGACAATTTGCCACCAGCCACTGAGGTCCGTGGTGAGATGACGGTAGGAATTCAAGACGACGCCGAACGCCGCGGAATTCGAGTTCGTCAGGCCCTGATGGAGTCCGTGCTGAAGGAAAAACAGCCAGGCGGCCAACGGCAGGATCTGGCAACCCGCCGCCACCACCGCGGCTCCGAAGCGACCTCGCACCAGTAGGACAAACAAGCTGACCGGCAGATAAAACACGATGAGATCGTAGCCGAGATAGCTGACGCCCATCGCCAGTGAGATCCACGCGACCCGGGCGAGGGAGTCGGTGGTGCGCAGCGCAAGCAGGCCGATGGTGAGAAGCAGGCACGCTGGAAAAATAATCGAGTAAACGTAGGGCAGCCCGCCCCAGTAGGTCGCTCCGGGATAAAGCGCGAGCAGCCACGCCGCGAAGATCGTGCCCCGCTCGCCGATGAAGCGGCGCAACAGCACAAGAAAGACGGCGAACGCGGCCGTGTTGAGCACGAGGCTGCCGATGGCGCCGCCGATCTCGAAACCCCAGATTTTCATGAACGGGTACGTGAGCACGGGAAACAGGATGCGCCGCAGAAAGATCGCCCCCTCCCACACCGGGCGGGGCTGTCCGTCGATGAATTGGAAGAGCGCGCGGAAATGAACGTGATCCGGGTTGTAGATGAACTTGTAAGAGGTCGCGACGAACGCGTTGCCGTTGTTGGCGTACGGCGAGAGGGTGCCGGTCGAGCAGTAAAGCCCCAGCAAGAGCAGCGCGCTGGCGCCGGCTACGTGTAGACCGAAGCGGGAAACGGACTTGGCGGCGGCGGGGCTCGGACCTGGAGACGAGGCGGCTGCGGTCGAGCGACCTAGAAGCATAACGACAAGTCCGAAAACGAACGCGGCCGCGTAGCCGAGCGGGGGAGAATAAAGCACCGGATAGTAGAGATCGTAGTCGCGGCCATTTTTGCGGGGATCTGAATTATCGCTCGTGGAAAAGAACAGCCGGCCGTCGCGATGCGTGTAGTTACCATGCCCGTAGTTGACGACGGTCGCCATCTCGGCGTGGCCGACTAGAGGCGTGCCGTCTTCGAAAAATTCGAGGTGGCTGCGCCGGTCGTTGGGTGCATCGCCGGCCGACGCGGAAAACGCGGCGACGAACGCATGCGAACCGGGCGTGGCATCAGGTTGAATTTCTGCGACAGACAGCGTGTGACCCGCGTTGGGCAGGAGGGGAATGCCGAACGTGTGAACCATCAGCACGAGCGACCCGAGGCCGAGCGCCGTTAAAACAGCCCGACTGGGAACCGAGGCGGATACGAGGCTCATGGGGAGGGGGACGGGGACGCGGGGCGCGGTTGTACGCTGAGGATCCGACCGCCGAAGATAGGCTCGGTGGCGGCGGGAAACGACTGGACGCCGAAGCACGCCGTCTCGTTCGAGGCCGCAAACGGTGCGGTCGGAATTTCCAAGACCACGGCGCCGTCGAAGCGGACGACCGTGCGGCCATTTTTATCGGTCGCTCCGGCTGGCAATACTTCAATGCTCACGCGGTGCACCGCGCCGTCTTCGGGGGCGAAAATCGGTTGACTGACGGTGTGAGTGGCGAGCCCGTGATCCCAACCGAGCTGAAGATGCGTCGCGTCGGTATAAGCGACAAAGAGCAGATCGCCCGCCTCACGCGAGCCGATGCTGAAGACTGGGTCGTACCGCCCGGCGCGGCGGTTATTGAATTGCAGCGTGAGATCGATGCCACCGGCAGGCCACGTCGGGAGACGCGATGGACGGGCGGCCAGCTTGGGGGCAGCTCCCGGCTTGAGCCAGCCGGCGACTTTAACGTCACTCGGTGATGATGGATGGAAACGGATTTCCTGATCCAGAACGACTTGGCCGTCGAGCGCGACGCGAAGCTGGCGATGAGCCCGCTCGACGGCGTCGTGTGACCACCCCTTGAAAACTGGATGGCCGGCCGGCGGACAGAGCGATCCGAACGTGATTTCCAAGCGATGCGAGCTGCCGGGTGCGATCGCGATCGGGTCACTTTCTATTGCACCCAATTCGTTATGGAAAACGCTCAGGGTCACGTGACTCGCGTCGACGTAGTGCACATAACATGTGTCGGTCTGCTTGGTGCCGGTGGTCATCAGCGCGTCACTGGCGCCCGGGCGATCGGTGGGGAAAGTGACATTGAACGAACGGGTGTCGCTGAACTCAGCGCCGGAGAGTTTTTCCCAGGAGTAAACGGGGGCGTTGAACAGGTTTGTGACCCATGGAATTTGGGGATAGAGTA
>CAIXKG010000212.1 GCA_903919985.1 uncultured Opitutia bacterium
CGGCGTTTTTCAGTTTTGGGTTTCGAGTTGTCGGAAATCGGAGGGGGATGTCGGGCAAAACACCGATCGCTCCTGCTCAGTTCGCGTCTTCGTCGCGCATTTTGAAATCGAGTTTCACCTCGTCGCCTTTGCCGTCCGGACGTTTCCCGATCGATTCGGTTTTTCGAATGGCGTCCATGACCGACCGGTCAAATTCGGCATTACGCGAAGATTTCACGATGCGGGGCCGTGAAATAGCGCCGTCGGCCGAAACGAAGAACGCCACGGTTGCCGTGAGCGTGTCGCTCACGCCCGGAGGCTTTTCGTGGTTTTCCTTCAGGCGTGCCTTCAACAGGGCAAAATAGGACTCGTTCAGGTCCATTTCTTCCCGCGTCAGCGCTTTGCCACCGGCGCCACCGACTTTGTTTTCTTGCGAGCCACCGATGACGCCTTGGCGAATGCCTGCGGCGTCGATGTGTTTGATCTTCGCTGCCGCTTCCTCGGCCTTCTGGCGGCGCAAGGCTTCGGCCGCCAATTTTTGCTTATACTGCGCTTCCAGCCGGGTGGCGCGTTTTGTGGCGATGCGTTTGACGTCAGCGGCGAAATCCGGGGCCTTTTCAGGTTTGGCCGGCGCTGTCGCGGACGGTGTGGTCGGGGCCGGCGGTTTCGGCACCGGCGCGGGCGCGGGTACGGGCTTAGGCGGCGGGGGTTCTTCGATTGGGGCGGCTACGATCGGCGAAGCCTCGGGCGCCGGCGGCACGGGTTCCACCACCGGCGGCGCAGGCTTGGGTGGATCGGGAATACTGACTTTAATACCGTCTGGCGTTCCAAGGGCGGCCGCGACCGTCGCCGCGTAATTATTGCCTGGACCCGCCACCAGTTCGAAAATTTTGGCCTGATCTTTGACGGGTTCCATCGCGACGTAGCCACCGAGGAAAATCAACGCGACGATCACGGCGTGCATCAGCGCCGAGAGGATAAAAGCGTTTCGCGTGCGATCGGACATTGCGGAAAAGTGCGCTCGCGTCGGTCAGATCACCCACCGGTCTGCGTGTCCAATGTGAATTTCAGCAGGTTGGCCCGTTTCAGTTCGTCGGTGAGTTGTACGATGCGTTTGTAGGAAACGTCGCCGTCGCCCCGGACCCGCATAATGGGCGGTTTGGCCTCGGTCGCGTAAGCGCGGAGACGGGTCCTCAGCTCGGGCACCGTGAGCGGCGTGGGCTTCCCATCGAGGAAGAAATTACCCTTCGCATCCACGGCGATGGCGACGAAACGAACGTCCTTGTCGGGCTTCTCCTGCGGGCTCTTTGATTCGACCGGCAGGTTAACTGGAATCGTCTGCTCGTTCTTGATGACCGATGCCGCGACCATGAAAATAATCAGCAGCATGAACCCGAGATCGATCAGGTTGGTCACGTTCAGCTCCGCGATCGGATGGGTAGCGTGTTTCCGGCGGAAGGTGCGAGCCATGGCGTGTGCTCCCGTTAAATGCTTTCCAACTCGATACGGTCAGCGAGTGAACTCGCGTAATTTTCGAGGTCGGTGACCATTTCACGCGTGTGGCCGAGCAGGAGATTGTACCCGAAGACGGATGGAATCGCGACGACCAGACCAGCGATCGTGGCGAGCATCGCACCCGAAACGCCGGGGGCGAGTTCCTGGATGCCAGCCGTCTGCTGAACTGCGATGGAGCTGAAGGCTTCCATCACGCCCCAGACTGTACCCAGCAGGCCGATAAACGGTGCGCCGGATACGATCGAAGCCAGGAAAATCATGCTGGATTCGTAGCGGAGCGTCTGTCGGGCGAGCGCGCGTTGGAGCGCATTTTCCGCGTGCTCGAGGCTGGCGCGCGAATTGACCGCCCCGCGCTCTTTGCCAATCGCGGCGGCCCGCCAGTAACTCTCCACGGCGTCGGCGAAAAGATCCGCGTACGGAATCGCGCGCTTGTTGCGAAACGACTCAGGCAGGTCGAGCAGCGTGCGCTGGTCGCGCAGGTGGGCGTCGAAGCTCTGGTTTAGTAGTCGCAGGCGCTTTAGTTCGAAATATTTCCCCAGCATCACCGTCCAGGCGACGAGACTAAAAACCGAGAGGCCGAGGACGATGACCTTGTCGACATTGTCGCAGCGATTGAAGACGTCGATGATGCTGGTCGATGCCAACACAGGAGAAGGAAAGGACGGCAC
>CAIXKG010000213.1 GCA_903919985.1 uncultured Opitutia bacterium
GCGTTCCAGAGCACGGCGCGTTCATCCGCGCGGCCGGCGCGATGGTGGGCGAGTTTTCTCTGAATGAAATCGCCATTGACACCATCGAGCCGTGACGCAGCCGGAAGCGTGAGCGAGCCGTCCTTGAACCACGCGCCGATGGGCACGCCGAAGCCTTTTTTCTTCCGGTATAAAATCTCACGGGGCAGCACGGGCTCAAGCGCCCGCTTGAGCAGATATTTCGTCTCGCCAGCCCGAAACTTCCACTCCGCCGGGATGCGCCGGACGAAATTGATGAAATCGAGATCGAGGAAAGGAGCCCGCGCTTCCAGTCCGTGCATCATGCTGGCGCGATCGACCTTCACCAGGATGTCGTCCTGCAAATAGAGCTGCGTGTAGAACTGCAGCGTGCGATCGACGAGATTCGTCTGCGCACACCCTTCCCACGCGGCGATGGCCTCGGAGAAAATGTCCTCGGGATTGGCGGGCTCGTGGAAAAGTTCGCGCAGATCGTCGGCGCCGAGGGGGGACATCCACACCGGGAGCCAGAGCCTCGGCGGATAACTCAAACCGCGCAGCGTGCGCTTGAGTTTGAAATCGAAACTCATGTTGCGATGCGAGACCGGCAAACGGGCGGCGAGCAGGCGGATGGCCTGGTGAACCGAGCGCGGCACCCAGCTCGCGTAGGTTTCGGCACGTCGCAGCGCGAGGAACGGATCGTAGCCGGCAAAAAGCTCGTCGCCCGCGTCGCCGCCGAGGGCGACTTTGACGTGCTTGCGCGTGAATTCGCTCAGAAGGTACGTCGGCAGGAGCGAGCTGTCGCCCATCGGCTCGTCGAGTTTTCGCACGATCGCAGGCAGGAGCGCGTGCGCTTTCGCGAGGGAGAGCGTTTCGGCGTGGTGGTCGGTCTTGAACAATGCGGCCACTTGGCGCGCGTACGCCGACTCGTCGAAACTGGCTTCCTCGAAACCGATGCTGAAGGTCTTGAGTTGCCCGGCCGGCACGTGGCGCGACGCGAAGGCCGTGATTGCCGAGGAGTCGATACCGCCGCTGAGAAAAATGCCGACCGGCACGTCGGCCACGAGCCGGCGCTTCACGGCCGCGTCGAGACGCGCGCGCAGTTCTTCGCCCCAGGCCTTCTCCGGATCGGCGGGAATTTCCGCGCCCACGAACGGCTCGATCCTGAAATCCCAATATTTTTCGATGCGCGGCGTGAGCGTTGGGGCGTCGACCTCGAGCCAGAACGAATGTCCGCCCGGCAGTTTAAAAACGTTTTCCAGGATACTGTGGGGCGCCGGGATGTACCCGTATGCGAAATATTTTTTCAGCGCGCGTTTCGAAATCGCCGGCCGCACCGACGGGTGGGGTCGCAGCGCAGACAGCTCGGAGCCGAAGACGAACGCGCCATTTTGCGTCGTGTAGAAAAAGGGTTTTTTGCCGAAGCGATCGCGACTGCCGAAGAGGCGCCTATTTTCCCGGTCGTAGATGGCAAACGCCCACATGCCGTTGAGCCGTTCCGGCAGCGCGGCGCCCCATTCGCGAAAACCGTGGAGCAGGATTTCGGTGTCGGAATGGTCGGTGACGAAGCGATGGCCGCGCGCGGTGAGTTCGGCGCGCAATTCGGCGGCGTTGTAGATTTCTCCGTTGTAGACGACGACGAGGCGTCCGTCGGCCGTTTGCATCGGTTGCGCGCCGCCGCCGAGGTCGACGATGGCCAGACGCCGGTGGCCGAGATGAACGCCGCGCGCGGGGTCGCTCCAGTAACCGTCGCCGTCGGGCCCGCGATGCGCGATCGCGTCCGTCATGTGACGGAGATCAGCCGGAGTACCTGGTCCGATGAAACCGGTGATGCCGCACATGGCCGGGCCTCACAGGGCGTCTTGCCTGGCCTCGAGATTGTCGGTGCGGTCGATCAGGTAAGTCGGTTTGTCCTGCGACTCGTGATAAATCCGGATACTGAGTTCGGCGAGGAGGCCCATGAGCACACAAAGGACGCCAACGAGAAAAAGCGTGCCGCTCACCAGCGGGAGCGGCGTTTCGATGAACGATTTCCCCACGACCAATTTCAGGTAGAATGCCCAGCCCGCGGCCAAACCGCAGCCCGTAAAACTCACGAGACCGCAGCCGCCGAACAAGTACATCGGCTTTTGGGAGTAGCGCTGGAGAAACCATACGACCGCGAGATCGCACAGCACTTTGAAGACGCGCTCGAGGCCGTACTTCGAGCTGCCGTGCAGCCGGGCACGATGGCGGACGGGAACCTCCGCGAGCCGCGCGCCACTGAGGACCGAATAGATGGGAATGAAACGATGCATCTCGCCGTAGAGATGAACGTGGCGGATGATGCTGCTACGATAGGCCTTCAGCGAGCAGCCGAAATCGTGGAGCTTGATGCCGGTCGTGATCGAAATCAGGCGGTTCGCAAGAACACTGGGAAGATTGCGCTGGAGCGCGTTGTCCTGGCGATCGGAGCGCCACCCTGAAACCACGTCGTAGCCCTCGGCAAGTTTGTCGAGCAATATGGGAATGTCGTCGGGATCGTTTTGCAGGTCGCCGTCGAGCGTCACGATGATTTCGCCCGCGGCATGGTGAAAGCCCGCGACGAGCGCGGTGGTCTGACCGTAGTTGCGGCGAAGATGAATGCCCCGGAAATGAGCGTGTTTGGCGGTGGCGGAGGCGATGGCGGCTCCGGTGGCATCGCGGCTGCC